>NZ_JBSPEI010000001.1:0-538018 GCF_055796175.1 Pseudocitrobacter sp. 2023LY-00077
TTACCTGCCACGGATCGGACAGGTTGAGAATATGAGCGTAGAGGGACTTTTCGTCCATGGCGGTGACCTCTGGCGATTAAATACACCATTATCATGCCTTCAGCCACCACAACAAGGGAAGACCCATGTTTATACAGTAGCAAATAGTTTGCCGTCTATCCAGTGGACATTGCAAATTACCAATAGGGTAATAACTTTAATGATTGCTATTCATTCGATTCATATAGTGGTTATCAGGTAATAGAATAACCAGATGATGCACGCGCGCCGGGCGCTGCTTTACTGGAGAGAGGCCATGACGGTATCAACCGTAGTTGACCATAACGATTATACGGGGAACGGCGTTACGACATCATTCCCCTATACCTTCCGCATATTCAAGAAAACAGATCTGGCCGTATCCGTTGTAGACCTCAGCGAAAACATTACTGAGTTGGTGCTGGACACCGATTACACAGTGACAAATGCTGGTGGCTACAATGGCGGTAATGTGGTACTCACCTCGCCTCTGGCAAACGGCTGGCAGATCTCAATTGCACGGGAGCTTGAGCCAACTCAGGAAACAGATCTGAGAAACCAGGGCAAGTTCTTCGCTGAAGTGCATGAGGATGCTTTCGACAAGTTGACGATGCTGATCCAGCAGGCATACAGTGCGTTCCGTCTTGCGCTGCGTAAGCCATCCAGTGTTGCGAACTGGTACGATGCCATTAACAACTACATCCGCAACGTGCGAGATCCTCGCGACCCGCAGGATGCGGCCACCAAGAATTATGTGGATACGCTGGCAAGCGGCAATCTCAGCCGCACGTTGCGCGTTCCAGAGCCAATCCCAATACTTCCTGATGCAGCCACTCGAGCAAACAAGATGCCTGCTTTCGATAACAATGGTAACCCTGTTGTTGTGCTTCCTCCATCTGGCTCTGCTTCTGATGTATTGATCGAATTAGCTAAACCGACTGGCGCAGGATTGATTGGATCCACATCTGGAATAACTGTTCAGGAAGAGCTCGACGAGCTTAACAACAAAACAGGCTATGACCCTGCTGATATATCTCTTTATGGCTATACTTATGGCAGCGGACTTGATGGAAAGGATGCAGTTATTTCGGCAATATCGCATGTTGGAAGGGCGCATATAAGCGGTCCGACATCGCTATCAAGATTTGATTGGCCTCAAGGTGCTAGGTTAACAGGTAAAGCAACCATCACGTACACAAGATTGCCGAGCGTGCCATGTGAATTAGATAGCGATATTCCCGTTAATCACTCCCTGATTAAAGCGGTATATGTCCACCAGGTGTTTGATATTTGCGACATGCTTCAACTTAAGACCGCTGGATTTAATACACTAATTCACTATGGTCAGGCATGGCTTGATGGCGGAAACATGGTTAAAGCTTGCAATGCAGCAGAGGCTATAGGGATGCATATGATCCTTGGTGGTCCAATTTATGGACAAACAGACTCTCCATCACCATCATTGGATAATCGTAATTGTGTAGTTGGATATTATTTATATGATGAACCTCAGAATAATTCAGTAACAAGATTAGCTCAAGAAACCAGAATAAGTTCATTCAAGGCCTTTACTGAAAAGGCACTGGTAATTGCAGATCATGGTGTTTTTGGTTTCGATACAAGTACGCATCCGAATGGATATGATGGTATCGGATACGATCTCATTTTTGCTGACGCATACTATCATGATGACTGGGATGACGCGAGAAATAAGCGGCAGGCTGTTATTGGATGGGGTGAGATAAAATATAAATGCCCAAATGCTAAGATACTTCCATGTGTTGGTCTGTTTACAACTGATGCAAACGGAGGATCTGATCACTTTAAAAATAAAGCAAAACAATTAGGGTTCGCCAAAAAATTCTACGATATGGGAGATGGGTCATACGCAGCATTTTCGTGGGAGTCAAATCTTGTTGCCTCAACACATAAAACAATAACAACAGATACAGATCTTTATGCTTTAGGTAAAGAGCTAAATGCAAACTCTATCCAGAAACCTTATGAATGTAAAATATATGTATTCTATACTGATAGGCTTAGCGGGGCGTTAGAGTTATATAACGATAAATACAGTAGTACAGATGTAACGCCATGGCAGACTGTTAATACAGGAACAGCAACAAATGAAAGAAATACCACTTTCAAACAAGGAGGGATAGCAGCTAAAAATCTTGGTGGGATTTTTGCAACAAGAGTTAATAACTACGGATATATTTGCATCGAGGCGTATTATTTTAATGGTGCAGATTCTGCATCTACCGCGTTTGCAGTTACCACATGCGTAGATGATTTCTACACTAACGTAGAACGATTGGCAACAACATTTACATCTATTAACAATGGTTTTATAAATGCAGTGGAAACAACCCCAAATACTGGAGTGGCACTAAAGATTACACCATCTGCATCATACCAATACAGGTGGAAAATAATAACAGGTGGTGTTATTGACTGCTCATGGAGGGGGGACTCATTTTAAATTAAAGCGCATTAATCACTACATCCTTCGTGATTAATGCGCTAAAATTTATAATTTTATTCCTTTTCCGTACTTAATTAGTGGTCGTTCAATAAAAGAAAATGTAAGTGATGATAAAACACACAGCACTACGAATAGAATTGTTATCATTGGGAGTGAGATATTTAGGTTGTTAATATCATATTTATCTTTAATAAAGGCAAATGAAGGATAGAAAACAACCCCTTGTAAAAGGTAAATGCTGTAAGAGCACTCCCCCAAACGAGTAAATCCTTTTATATTTAATAGACCAAACAAGCTTGCGCCTTTAATCACGCAAAGCATAAACACTGTGACTATTATCCACGGTCTAGTGCTGTTAAGTGATGGATTTAACAGTACGAATATAGTCACAGATGCTAACAGCATGAGGTCAGATGTTTTTTTTGATAATGAAATTCTGCATGATAACTCTTTAGCTAGGATACCACAGGCGAAAGCAGAATAATACCAATATGATGCGTCTGTAAATGATGGTAGAAAATACATACAAACAAACATAATACCAATTGAAGCTTCAAGTGGCCTGGATCGTAAAAAATAAAGGATTGGTAAAGAGAAGTAGAATCCCCATTCCCATTTTATTGTCCATGTTACACCAGACAACACCAATACAGAATTATTGAATCCATTTATATTAGGTTTTATGTCAAATACACTTGCGTCAAACCATTTCAACAAATCATCCAAACTAATACTGTTGTGGTTTGTTGACATTAAAATAATATATGATACAGCAATGAATGATGAAAGATATGTCAGCGGTACGATTCTAAAAAATCTATCTTTATATAAGTTGATCCAGTCAACATTTTCTGATTTACGAATCTTTCCCCAGAAAAGAAAAGCTGTAATTGAAAAGAAAATCGCTACGCCAAATTTCCCTATCGCATAAATAAAATCAGAATGAGTAGTCCATTTATTTATTGTAAAATAATTAATAAAATAGTCTGAGTGATGGAACACAACCATGGATGCAAGAATATATCTTAGACCATCAAGATTCCGCTCCCTTGAGTAATCATGATCTTTCCCGTCTATGTAAGAAAAAACATTAGAGCTAAATAAAAGACCACATATAAAAATTGAACATCCAACCCACAAGTATATGATAACAGAGTCAGTCATTTTTAGTTTCCATATTATATCCCAGTATTAGCTGCATGCAGAACCATTTTCCTATGGACGGCAGCATTGTATCACCCAGGGGGTAATTTCGATAGGAGTATTCATAGGTAAACATATCCATATATGGTTTATTGTGTATGATGTACTCACCAACTAAGGGGGTTCTTTATGCACATTAAACGGTGGTCATAATGGCGCAAACGTTAACCACGGAAACGCTAAATCAGGGGCTTAGCATGAGCGCTCTGATGTCTGTGTTCGCTGGAGTACCGCCAGAGGTGGCTTTAGGGGCGCTAGCTGGAGCGGTAATTTTTGTTACCTCGGCAGTGGAGTACCCGATTAAGCGTAGGTTACTGCTGGCGTTCCTCAGCTTCTTCTGCGGACTTCTCTTCTATAAACCAACAGCAACCATCCTCATTGGGTTTGCATCTGCTTTCCCGGGAATATCAACAGATATGTTTGAGAAAGGGGTTGCGTTCTCAGCTGGAGCATTCGTTTCTTCAATCGTTGCTGTGGGTATTGGCACCTGGCTTTATCACCGTTCTGAAAATCCGCGCGACCTGATCCCGAGGAGAAAAGACGATGACCGGTCCTGACATTCTGAACGCCGCTATCTGCGGCGCCATAGCTATTAGAGTCTTGCTTTTTCGCCGTGACGGGTCACGCCACCGCTGGTGGGGTGGATGGCTCGCCTACATCCTGATCGTGGTGGCTGCCAGCGTACCTATCCGGACGTTCTATGGGTATTACGTCAGCACAGACTGGTCAGAAATCATCATCAAAGCCGTGTTCCTTGCCGCGCTCATTAAGACAAAGGGGAATGTGGTTCAAATCTTCAAGATAGCGAGGTCTCAACATGGACATTAATAAATTCCGCCGTGCAGCAGGAATCAGTGAGGTGCTGGCCGCGCGCTGGTTTCCGCATATCACCTCAGCAATGAAAGAGTTCGGCATCACTGAGCCAAAAGATAAGGCGATGTTCATTGCTCAGGCAGGGCATGAGAGTACTGGATTCACACGCCTTGTGGAGAACTTCAATTACAGCGTGGGCGGATTAGATGACTTTATCCGTCGTGGGAGAATTTCACAGGACCAGGCAAATGCGCTTGGCAGAAAGACATATGAAAAATTACTGCCACTTGAGCGACAACGCGCAATCGCGAATCTGGTATACAGCAACCGCCTCGGTAACAAAACTGCTGGTGATGGCTGGAAATACCGTGGACGCGGGTTAATTCAGATTACCGGTCTCACCAATTACCGTGACTGCGGCAACGGCCTGAAGGTGGATCTTGTTAAACAGCCGGAACTACTGGCGCAGGACGAATACGCAGCCCGCAGTGCAGCGTGGTTCTTCGCCACCAAAGGTTGCATGAAGTACACCGGTGACCTGGTGCGCGTCACGCAGATTATCAATGGCGGGCAGAACGGTATCGACGACCGGCGCGCGCGGTACATCACTGCCAGTAAGGTGCTGGCGGTATGATCTGGGCATTAGTCAAAGCGTACTGGAAACAGTTGCTTATCCTACTGATGCTTGCTGCGATGGTTATCGTCGGGGTGGTTGCCTGGAACGTTCACGGCGATCGGCAGTACGCCGCCGGGTACGCACAGGCACAGGAAGACCGCAAAGCCGAAGATGATAAAGCCCGTCAGTATGACGAACAGGAGAAAGCTAACAATGAACGTGAAGCGCAGCAGAGGATCGACCGGGCGCGCAATGATGCTCTTGATGCTGCCGCTCGCGCTGGTCGGTTGCAGCAACAGCTCGTTGCCATCCGTGAGCAGCTCAGGCAGTATAACGCCACTGTCGGCGCTGGGGCGTCAGCCGCAGACACCGGAGTATTGCTTGCCGACTTGCTCAGCAAATCTCTCGAGCGAAACCGACAACTGGCAGAGTACGCTGACCGGGCCGCCGAAGCAGGACGAGTCTGTGAAAAGCAGTACGATTCGTTGACCCGGTGACATGGCATTTTTCATGGTACTGATTTCCGGTGACGGTATATAAAACGGTACGGTGATAATTACTTTTTAGAAAGTTGTTACCAATCAATTGGTTATGCGTGTTGTAAATAATTGAGTGGGAATGATTATTTCTGCTTTGATTCGATAAAGTAATTTGAAACCCGCTTAACGGCGGGTTTTTTTATGCTTTCAGAAAGTTAAAAGAAGAACGTACGAAAAATTAATGACAAGAATAATATCGTACGAATAATCCGGGAGGGAGGGCAACGATAAAAGAGTACTCAGCGATTCGGTTACAGCATAGCGGTATCATTCAGCGCTGCACAGGTGCCTCAATCGTCAGGGTCGTTGATTGTGATTCTTTTTTATCCTGATGATGATGCCACGCGCCGATAGAAGAGTAGACGAAACGCCCAAGGAAGAACATCAAACTGATGAGTAGTATGATTCGAATCATTCGACCATTGAATTGGTGTCGTTTTCGCATACTGGTAGCCTGGCTCACAAAGGGGTCCTTTAACAATACCCACAAACGGGGCGATGTCTACATTAAGGCATAGGGAATCATCGGGGTCAATCAAAGACAATGTAAAAAAACGTCAAACGAATCATTAATTAATGTTATATAAGATAATAATGCTATTTACAAAATCCATTAATTAATCTGCCCCACCGCAAAAAATTGAAACTTTATGTTTTTATGCGCGTTATTTGTTGATTTGTATCAAGCGCTCATGCCTGTTGACCTCTAGAATTCCCAGTCCGAACCGCATGGTAACTTACTTTGCGGGCCACTAAGCCAGGTTGGATGCCTGTCTGAATATACCCAGCAGGATTTGGGATATCCTTAGAGCATCTATGTATTTCTGCAAAACATATAAAAAATATCGTGATTGCTGGTGGGCATTACCGCTTGCTTTGCCCTTGATTTTACTACCAATCATAAAGCTTGCTAATACATATGCATGGATTGATGGGGGCAAGGTATCGCTTTATTATCTGCCGCTGCCATTTATGCTGTGTCTAATGCTTTTTTTTGGCTGGAAAGCGATACCGGGTATTGCTGCGAGCATCTGGCTCTACCTGAGCAAGGATCTCTGTTTTCTTGAGAGAGTCGGTATTGTCCTGCATTTTATTATTCCGCTGGTTCTTGCCTGGGGCGGCTATCGTATTTTTATCCCGCGTCGCCAAATGGTTTCTCATGGTGATACGCGGCTGATTGCGCATCGCCTGTTCTGGCAGATGTTCTTCCCGGCGACCGTGTTTCAGCTGTTGTTTCAGTTTGCCATCTACGTGGGGCTCTATCCCAGCCGCAGTGATTTTCAGTGGGTATCGCCGCTGACGTTACGCAGCCTGATTAACTATCAATCGCTGCTGGTAAGCTGTTTAACCGGCGTACCGTTCTGCTACATGCTGATTCGCCTGGCACGTAACCCTTGCTACATTCGCGGGCTGATTTCGCAAATGCGGCTCGATTTCGATCCCAAAGTAAAGTGGATGGAAGTTGTCGCCTGGCTGATTGTCCTTTCATTGCTGCTTGGCCTGCTGCTGATGCCTTTGACCAATCAGAGCACCATTTTCAGCACCAACTACACGTTGTCGCTGCTGCTGCCCGTGACGCTGTGGGGCGCGATGCGTTTTGGCTATCGCTTCATCTCGCCGTTGTGGACTCTGCTGCTGATTGTCGCGATTCATTTCCATTATCACTATTTGCCTATACACCCCGGTTATAGTTCTCAACTGGCGATCACCTCATCCAGTTACCTGGTGTTCTCCTTTATCATTGCTTACATCGCCGTGTTGTCGACGCGTGAGCGAACGATCCATGCCAGAGTGCGGAGGATGGCATTCCTCGACCCTGTGGTACATTTACCCAATCTCCGCGCCCTGAATCGGGCAATTGATGCTGCGCCCTGGTCGGTGGTCTGTTTCCTGCGGATGCCCGACCTGGAAGTACTGGGCCGCCATTACGGCGTGATGCTCCGTATCAACTACAAACAGAAACTGGCAGAGTGGCTGAGCGAGGTGCTGCGGCCTGGGGAAGATGTGTACCAGCTTTCAGGGCACGATCTGGCAATGCGGTTGAATACTGAAGACTACCAGCAACATATCGCGCGGGTAGATGCCAGAGTGAAGCAATTTCGCTATATCTGGAACGGGATGCCGCTTCAGCCACAGGTCGGGATGAGCTACTGCTACATTCATTCACCGGTTTCCCACCTTTCCCTGCTGCTGGGAGAACTGAGTACCATCGCCGATTTGTCACTGATTTCTCACCAGCCGGAAAACCTTCAGCGGCGTGGCGCTCTGCATTTGCAGCAGGAATTAAAAGATAAAGTGGCGATGATGCTACGAGTGCAGCAGGCGCTGGAGAGCGATCGCTTTTGTCTGATGGCGCAACCGATCGTCAGTATTCGTGGCGATGATTATCATGAAGTGCTGCTGCGGATGATTGGCGATGACGGGGAACTGATTTCGCCCAATGATTTTCTGCCTGTCGCCCATGAATTCGGGATGGCATCACGAATCGATCTTTGGGTTCTGGAACATACATTGCGCTTTATGGATAACCATCGTGAGCATCATCCCGGAATGCGCTTGTCGGTCAATTTATCGCCGTCTACGGCCTGTGGGCTGGAGTTTTCCCAGCAGGTTGCTGATTTACTGGCAAAATATAATATTGAAGCCTGGCAGCTGATTTTTGAAGTCACCGAAAGCCATTCGCTAAGTAACCCGGAGCAGGCTCGTCAGACGCTGGCAGTGCTTCAGGATATGGGATGCCGCGTGGCGATTGATGATTTTGGCACCGGTTATGCGAGCTATGCGCGGCTGAAACACGTCAGCGCCGATATTCTCAAAATAGACGGCAGCTTTATCCGTAATATCGCGACCAGCAGCCTCGACTACCAAATCGTCGCCTCCATTTGCCATCTGGCGCGGATGAAAAATATGCGAGTGGTCGCTGAGTTTGTCGAAAATGAAGAGATTCGTGAAGCAGCGATATCGCTGGGAATTGATTACCTTCAGGGATATTGCATCGGCAAACCAGCTCCTCTGGAGGAACTGGCTACCGAGCCTTTATCGCCGCGATTAGGCAGCGATTTCCGGTGAACTTTCTTCGGTGATTTTTAACCACCAACCGGAAACGCCTTCCCAATATTCCTGCTCTTTTTCCAGATCGAGCAGGACCAGCGCATTCTGGCTAAACCAGCCGTGGGGGAAACAGAGCGTCCAGTGATGGGCCTCTGTTTTCAGCGTCAGCGTCGGCGGTTTAGTGGTGGCCTGACGTTGATTATTCAGCAGCACGCCAAGGCGCAGTAACTGAATCATCGGCAGGAACTGTTTTTTCTTAAACAGCGTAAAACGTGGAAGATCATCCAGCTTGATGGCCTTCCGGTGGTAGCGCACCAGCGTCGCCATCAGTGACTGCTGTTCCTGATTGAATCCCGGCAGATCGCTGTTTTGCAGAATATAAGCGGAGTGGCGATGCATACCGCTGTGATTAATATTCAGCCCAACTTCATGCAGCAACGATGCCCATTGCAGCAGAGCCGCCAGCTGCGGGTGTCCCAGCTTCGGATTCTGCGCCAGCCACTGTTCATACATATGCGTGGTGGTTTCCAGGACGCGCTGTGCCTGCTCGCGGTCAATGTTGTACTGGTTTGCCAGACTTTGCGCGGTACGGCTACGAACATCCTGATGACGGAAACGGCCTTCCATTTCATACAGCACGCCTTCGCGTAGCGCGCCATCGGACAAACGCAGCTCTTTAATCGCCAGCGAGTCAAAGACTCCGCAAAGAATCGCAAGCCCTGGAACAAACACGTTTTTGCGCTCTTCTGAAAGACCCGGCAAGCTTAGCGCCGAAAAGTTCTTACATTTCAGCACACCTTCCACCAGCATCTCGAGGCGCTCCGGCGTGATGAAACCATCTTTTTCACCCATTTCGATCAGTACTTCATGGGCGGCTTTTATCGTGCCTGATGCGCCCAGCGCAACGTTCCAGCCCTGAATGCGATATTGCCAGGAGAGCGTCTCCAGCTTTTGTACCGCCGCCAGACGGGCGCGCTGGAAGCTTTCGCGGGTAATCACACCGCCCGGGAAAAACTGCTGCGCGAAGCTGACGCATCCCATGCGACGGCTCTCAACCAGCTTGGGCTCGAAATCTTCGCCGATCACCAGTTCCGTCGAACCGCCGCCGATATCCAGTACCAGTTTGCGGCCTTTTTCCGGCTGGGTGTGCTCCACGCCCATAAAAATCAGACGCGCTTCTTCATTACCCGAAATGATTTCAATCGGATAGGGGATCACTTTTTCAGCGCGGGTTAAAAATTCCGTGGCGTTCGCGGCCTGACGCAGAGAGTGTGTGCCGACGATACAGACGCTGGAAGGGGAGAACCCTTGCAGGCGTTCGGCAAACAGCGCCAGGCAGCTTAATCCACGCTCCATCGCTTCTTCGCTAAGCATATTATTTTCATCCAGACCATCAGCCAGATGCACACGCTGCTTCAGGCGGCCAATGATCTGCATCGCGCCGTCAACCACACGGGCGATAACCATATGAAAACTGTTCGAACCAAGGTCTACCGCCGCAAATTCCTGCGGGCGGGGGGCTTTGCTTTTTATGGGCATAGGTTATTCAGGTTGTTCAAGTGATTTTATATAGTCGTAGATCGCCTGCTGGGCCCGCACTTTACGGCGGTTACCACGCGGAACATAGCGATTACTCAGCTCTTTATCAATGTAACGTGCTTTGACCGTGTCGCTGAACAGAATCTCGATAATATCGAGAATGCGCTGTTTCAGACGCGGATCGAGCAGCGGCGTCGCCACTTCAATTCGGTAGTCAATGTTACGTGTCATCCAGTCGGCGGAAGAGAGGTAAACCTGCTTGTCGCCGCCGTTTTCAAAAATATAGACCCGGTCATGTTCGAGGAAGCGGTCAACGATACTGATCACGCGGATGTTATCGCTCAGCCCTTCCAGTTCCGGGATTAACGAACACATACCACGAATCAGCAGGTTAACCTGCACGCCCGAGCCTGACGCGGCATACAGCCTGTCGACCAGGCCTTTATCAACCAGGTTGTTCAGCTTGAGCGTAATGCCCGCTTTCTGGCCGTTTTGCGCGTTGGCGATTTCCCGGTCAATCATCTCATAGAGCAGACGGCGGGAGTTTTGCGGTGACACCATCAGGTAATCGAAGGTGACCGGGCGATACGGGTTCTCAATAAAGTTGAAGACCCGACGCACTTCGTTGGTGATCCGCGCGTCGGCGGTCAGCAACGAGTAGTCGGTATAAATACGCGCGGTTTTCTCGTTAAAGTTCCCGGTACCGATATGGGCGTAACGCACCACATCTTCGCCTTCTTTACGCGAAATGAGGAACAGTTTGGCGTGAATTTTGAGCCCTGGCGCCGAGAAGATAACGTGAACGCCCGCTTCCGTCAGGCGCTTGGCCCAATGGATGTTGGCCTCTTCATCGAAACGCGCCTGTAACTCCACCACTACTGTCACTTTCTTGCCGTTGTGCGCAGCGTGGATCATGGCGTCGATGATGCGGGAATCTTTGGCCACGCGGTAAATGTTAATTTTGATAGCCAGCACGCTCGGATCGAATGACGCCTGGCGCAGCAGCTCCAGCACGTGCTCAAACGTGTGATACGGATAATAAAGCAGCACATCGCGTTCGCGGATGGCATCAAAACCGTTGCGGAATTTGTCGAACCAGATATGGCGCAAGCGCGGCATCGGTTTATTAACCAGATTGGCTTTGCCGACGTTCGGGAAGCCAATAAAGTCTTTAAAGTTATGATAGCGGCCACCCGGAACGATGGAGTCGTAGCGGGAGATCGTGAGCTTTTTACGCAGCATTTCCACCATCGCATCTGGCATATCGCGCTGATACACAAAACGCACCGGCTCGGCGGTCAAACGTTGCTTCAGACTGGAGGACATCAGCTCCATCAGGCTCGATTCCATTTCGTGTACCAGATCGTATTCGGCATCACGGGTCATTTTCATCGAGTAGGCGTTCAGAGCATCGTAATCAAAGAAGCCTTTGAAAATATCATCCAGACAGTATCGAAGAATGTTATCCAGCAGAATCATCGGTTTGCGACGGCGAGGCGTTTCCGGCGGCAGATTCACAAAGCGTGGAACCTTATCAGACGGAATTTCCAGCAGCGCATAGTTAGTTTCATCGCCGCGAATAATCTCCACCGCCAGATAGGTGTAATCATCCTTCAGGAACTGCACCAGGTCCGTTTCCCGGTTCAACAAAATCGGGGTAATGTGCTGACGCAATTGATGTTTAAAGTAATGGCGCAGCCAGCTTTGCTGATTCACTGAAAGCTGACGCTCGTTAATCAGGAAGATCTGATTACGCGCCATTTCCAGCAGCAGTTCGTTGTAGAGACCGTCGAATTCCTGATCGGCTTTCAGTACGCGGGATTGGATCTTGCCCAACAGATGACGAGAGTGGGCAGTGATGCCCTGTTCTTCGCTGATGATGATGCGCCGCTTCAGTTCGGCGAAACGCACTTTGTAGAATTCATCCAGGTTATTGGAATAAATCCCCAGAAAACGCATGCGCTCAATCAGCGGATTGCTTTTATCCGCGGCTTCCTGGAGAACCCGCTCATTGAAGGATAACCAGCTTAGCTCTTTCTCGATATACAGTTTGTCCTGACCCATTACTACTTACACTCCGTTCCATCCACGCGTTATGGCCTGGCTATTATGGCGAGCATTCCAGTTGAATGTCCAACTGTGCCAGAAGAGTATGACACTTATTAAGCGGTGGCAGGGAAATTCATGACCAGAATACTAATCGCCGGGCGGCTTTGGTGGGAGGATTGCTTGTATTAAAATCACCGCAGCGGAAGCTGCGGTGAATAAGATTACTCATCTTCAGACGCATAACCACTGACTGGCAATTTCACGCCATCCAGCCAGGCGCTGTTATCACGCATGGCCAGGCGGCCTTCGACAAACCAGCTCACCACCAGCGGGTAAATGGCATGTTCCTGAGCCTGCACGCGCGCGGTGATATCGGCTTCGTCGTCACCGTCAAACACGGGGACTTTGGCCTGTAAAATCACTGGCCCGCCGTCCAGTTCTTCGGTGACAAAGTGTACCGAGGTGCCGTGTACAGCATCGCCGTTTTCCAGCACCTGTCGATGGGTATCGAGGCCGGGATATTTTGGCAGCAGGGAAGGGTGGATATTCAGCAAACGCCCCTGATAGTGGCTGACAAACTCGGCGCTCAGAATGCGCATATAGCCTGCCAGCACCACGACATCCGGCGCATAAGCGTCGATTTCGTGCATCAGCTCGCGATCGAACGCTTCACGGCTGGCGTACTGGCTGGCGGTTAACGCATGCTGCGGGATACCCGCATCAAGGGCGCGCTCAAGGCCGAACGCGTCGGCCTTATTGCTGAATACCGCACGAATGGTGCCCTTTATTCTCTTCTGCGCACAGGCGTCGATAATTGCCTGTAAGTTGCTTCCGTTGCCGGAAATGAGCACCACGATATTTTTCATTATTCGATGACCACACGCTGTTCGGAATCAGTGGCTTTGATATAGCCGATTTTCCACGCGTTTTCACCTTTTTCGTTCATCAGGGCGATGGCTTTATCCGCTTCGTCGGCTGCCAGCGCAATCACCATACCCACGCCGCAGTTAAAGGTGCGGTACATTTCATGACGGCTAACGTTACCTGCGTCCTGCATCCAGTTAAAGATGGCCGGCCACTGCCAGGAGGACTCGTCAATCACCGCCTGAGTGTTATCCGGCAGCACGCGCGGGATGTTTTCCCAGAAACCGCCGCCGGTAAGGTGAGCGATGGCGTGAACGTCAACGTTTTCGATCAGTTCCAGAATGTTTTTCACGTAGATACGGGTTGGCGCCAGCAGATGGTCGGCGAGAGACTTACCTTCCAGCTGTGTGGTTTCCGGGTCGCAACCGCTGACTTCCACTATTTTACGCACCAGTGAATAACCGTTAGAGTGCGGGCCGCTGGAGCCCAGCGCGATCAGCACGTCGCCGTCGGTGACTTTTGAGCCATCAATGATTTCTGATTTTTCTACCACCCCGACGCAGAAGCCTGCCACATCGTAATCTTCACCGTGGTACATGCCCGGCATTTCCGCCGTTTCGCCGCCCACCAGGGAGCAGCCAGACTGTAAACAGCCTTCCGCGATGCCGTTGATTACGCTGGCCGCGGTGTCGACGTCCAGTTTGCCGGTGGCGTAGTAGTCGAGGAAGAACAGGGGCTCAGCGCCCTGAACAACAAGGTCGTTCACACACATGGCGACGAGGTCGATACCGATGGTGTCGTGACGCTTTAAATCCATTGCCAGACGCAGCTTGGTGCCAACGCCGTCAGTGCCAGAGACCAGCACCGGCTCACGATATTTTTGCGGCAGCGCGCACAATGCGCCGAATCCACCTAATCCACCCATCACTTCCGGGCGACGGGTTTTCTTCACCGTACCCTTGATTCGGTCAACCAGAGCGTTTCCTGCGTCAATATCAACACCGGCATCTTTATAGCTGAGAGAGGTTTTGTCGGTCACTGCTAAGTCTCCACGCGTTTGCGTTAGCAAGAAAAATCGGCGCAATTCTAACAGTCTAAGCAAACGTTTGCGAGCCCATTATGCATCCATTTTTCAGGGCGTGGATTTTTGCCGTTCGGCCTGAGAACGCGGTCAAGTTTGATACCGTTCACGAAAATGAAACCGGGTACATTTTTGTCCTTGCATCAGTTGCGTTGAATGCACATGATGCCACTGAAACCGGTTTCTGTTTTGGCGGAAACGAGAAGTCAGCGTGTCGTTTTACCATTCTGGAGGGATGAGAACGATGAGCATTGCAGCATTTGATATTGGCGGCACCGCGCTAAAAATGGGCGTAGTGGACGCGCAGGGCACGATTGTAGAGAAAGGCAAAGCGACGATTGTCGATAGCGACGGCGACCAAATTTTGCAGGCAATGCTCGACTGGGTTGCTGCGCATCCTCACTGTACGGGCATCGCTATCAGCGCACCGGGTTATGTTAATCCTCATACCGGATTTATCGAAATGGGCGGCGCTATCCGTCGCTTCGATAACTTTGCGATGAAAGCGTGGCTGGAGGCGAAAACATCGCGCCCCATAACGGTCGAAAACGACGCCAACTGCGTGCTGTTGGCGGAGCGCTGGCTTGGTAAAGCCACGAGCATGAATGATTTTCTGGTGCTGACTATCGGCACCGGTATTGGCGGCGCGATTTTCTGCAACGGCAAACTGGTTCACGGCAAGCGCTTTCGTGCCGGTGAGTTTGGTTACATGTTCACCGATCGGCCCGCCTCGCGCCACGTAACAAATTACACCATGAATACAACCTGTACGCTGCGCGTGCTGCGTAAACGCTACGCGGACAGCCTCGGGCAACCGCTGGATGCCGTTACCGGCGAAGCGGTTTTTGATGCCTATGAAGCCGGCGATCGCGCGGCGCTTCGTCTGGTCGATGACTTCCTGAATGGCATCGCTACCGGGCTCTATAACCTGGTCAATCTTTTCGATCCTGAAACCATTTTTATTGGCGGCGGCATTATTGAACGCCCTGGATTCCTGGCGTTGCTGCGTGAGCATTTGCGCTGGTTCGGTATCGACGACTTCGTGTGTGCGGCAAGCCAGGGCAACGACGCCGGGCTGCTGGGCGCGGTTTACCATTTCAATCAACAGAACGCGACTGTTTAATGAGGGAAAGCTATGTCTGGATTTAAAGCGGGATTTCTGTGGGGCGGCGCGGTGGCTGCGCATCAGCTGGAAGGTGGCTGGCAGGAAGGCGGGAAGGGCATCAGCGTGGCTGATGTAATGACGGCGGGTGCGCACGGCGTGCCGCGTGAAATCACCGATGGCGTATTGCCCGGCAAAAATTACCCCAATCATGAAGCCATTGATTTCTATCATCGCTATAAAGACGATCTCAAACTGTTTGCCGAAATGGGCTACAAGTGTTTCCGAACCTCTATCGCCTGGACGCGTATTTTTCCTAAAGGCAACGAACTGGAACCGAATGAAGCCGGATTGCAGTTCTATGACTCTCTGTTTGATGAGTGCCTGAAGCTCGGCATTGAGCCGGTGATCACCCTATCGCACTTCGAGATGCCATATCACCTCGTCACCGAATATGGCGGCTGGCGTAACCGTAAACTCATCGACTTTTTCGTACGCTTTGCACAGGTCGTTTTCGCGCGCTATCAGCACAAAGTGAAGTACTGGATGACCTTTAACGAGATCAACAACCAGGCCAACTTCCATGAAGATTTCGCCCCGTTTACCAACTCCGGGCTCAAATATCAGCCGGGTGAAGATCGCGAGCCGGTGATGTATCAGGCGGCGCACTACGAGCTGGTGGCCAGCGCCCTGGCAGTAAAAGCGGGGCGTGAGATTAATCCTTCGCTGCAAATCGGCTGCATGATTGCCATGTGTCCTATCTATCCGCTGACCTGCGCGCCTAACGACATGATGATGGCGATGAACGCCATGCATCGCCGCTACTGGTTCACCGATGTGCACGTACGCGGGAAATATCCACAACATTTGCTGAACTACTTCGAACGTCGCGGATTTGCACTGGATATCACCGAAGAAGACAAACAGGCGCTCACCCAGGGCTGTGTCGATTACATCGGTTTTAGTTATTACATGTCGTTTGCCACCAAAGCGACCGACGATAACCCGCAACTTGATTACGATGAAACCACCAGCCTGGTCTCTAACCCCTACGTGCAGAAATCCGACTGGGGCTGGCAGATTGACCCGGTAGGGCTGCGTTACTCGCTGAACTGGTTCTACGACCACTATCAGTTGCCGCTGTTTATCGTCGAAAATGGTTTTGGCGCAATCGACGTGCTGGAAAGCGACGGCACGGTGAACGACCAGTACCGTATCGATTATCTCGCGGCGCACATTAGCGAGATGAAAAAAGCGGTTGTGGAAGATGGCGTTGACCTGATGGGCTACACCCCATGGGGCTGTATTGACCTCGTTTCCGCAGGCACCGGCGAGATGAAAAAACGCTACGGCTTTATCTACGTTGATAAAGATAACGAAGGCAATGGCACGCTGGCGCGCAGCCGTAAAAAATCCTTCAACTGGTATAAAGAGGTGATCGCCTCTAACGGCGAGAAGCTGTAATTGCTTTTAAGCGGTCAACCCCGGTTGGCCGCTTTCCTTTCACAACGCGTGTCTGCGCCGATAATCGTTTCTCTCTTCACAGCAACCCCGCCTATGCTTGATCAGCATCAAGTAAAAAAATGTTGCCGGCGAAAAGAATGGCGGTATAATCCGTCGATTTTTTTTGTGGCTGCCCTATTCAAAGGAGAAAGAGAATGAAGATTGTGGAAGTTAAACACCCACTCGTCAAACACAAGCTAGGCCTGATGCGCGAGAACGATATCAGTACTAAACGCTTCCGTGAACTCGCCTCCGAAGTTGGCAGCTTACTGACTTATGAAGCAACCGCCGATCTGGAAACCGAGAAAGTGACTATCGAAGGCTGGAACGGCCCGGTAGAAATCGACCAGATTAAAGGCAAGAAAATTACCGTTGTGCCAATCCTGCGCGCGGGCCTTGGCATGATGGACGGCGTGCTGGAGAATGTTCCGAGCGCGCGTATCAGCGTTGTGGGTATGTACCGCGACGAAGAGACGCTGGAGCCGGTACCGTACTTCCAGAAACTGGTTTCCAATATCGATGAGCGTATGGCGCTGATCGTTGACCCGATGCTGGCAACCGGCGGTTCCGTTATCGCCACCATCGACCTGCTGAAAAAAGCGGGCTGCAGCAGCATTAAAGTGCTGGTGCTGGTGGCGGCGCCAGAAGGCATCGCTGCGCTGGAAAGCGCGCACCCGGACGTTGAGCTGTACACCGCATCCATTGACCACGGGTTAAACGAGCACGGATACATTATTCCGGGCCTCGGCGACGCCGGTGACAAAATCTTTGGTACTAAATAAGATAATAAATCATAAAGAGCCGACTTAAGAGTCGGCTTTTTTTTGAATAAAACTAAATGCAAAATCTAATAACACTGAGGAAAACATTATGACGCGCCGTGCTATCGGAGTGAGTGAACGACCGCCGCTGTTACAGACGATCCCGCTTAGCTTGCAGCACTTGTTCGCCATGTTTGGTGCCACCGTTCTGGTGCCAGTCCTGTTTCACATTAACCCGGCAACCGTGCTGCTGTTCAACGGTGTCGGCACTTTGCTTTACCTCTTTATCTGTAAAGGCAAAATTCCGGCGTATCTGGGCTCGAGTTTTGCGTTTATTTCACCGGTAATGCTCCTGCTGCCGTTGGGATACGAAATGGCGCTCGGCGGCTTTATTATGTGCGGCGTGCTGTTCTGTCTGGTGTCGTTTATCGTGAAAAAAGCCGGTAGCGGCTGGCTGGATGTGATGTTCCCCCCGGCGGCGATGGGCGCAATCGTTGCCGTCATCGGTCTTGAACTGGCCGGCGTGGCGGCGAACATGGCGGGCCTGCTGCCAGCGGAAGGGCAAACGCCGGATAGCAACACCATCATTATCTCTATGGTAACGCTTGCGGTCACCGTATTTGGTTCAGTTCTGTTTCGCGGCTTCCTCGCCATTATCCCTATTCTTATTGGGGTGCTGGTGGGCTATGCGCTCTCCTTCGTGATGGGCGTTGTCGATACCACGCCAATCGCACAGGCGCACTGGTTCGCGCTGCCAACTTTCTACACCCCGCGCTTTGAATGGTTCGCTATTCTGACGATTCTGCCTGCTGCGCTGGTGGTGATTGCCGAGCACGTCGGCCACCTGGTGGTGACCGCGAATATCGTTAAAAAAGACCTGATTCGTGACCCGGGCCTGCACCGTTCTATGTTCGCTAACGGTCTGTCGACGATTATCTCTGGTTTCTTTGGCTCCACGCCAAACACCACTTACGGTGAAAACATTGGCGTGATGGCGATTACCCGCGTCTACAGTACCTGGGTTATCGGCGGCGCAGCGGTGATTGCGATTCTGCTCTCCTGCGTCGGTAAACTGGCTGCGGCCATCCAGATTATCCCGCTGCCGGTGATGGGGGGTGTATCTCTGCTACTGTACGGCGTGATTGGCGCATCCGGTATTCGCGTCCTGATCGAATCGAAAGTGGACTACAGCAAAGCGCAAAACCTGATCCTGACCTCTGTGATTCTGATCATCGGCGTCAGCGGCGCGAAAGTGCACATTGGGGCTGCTGAGCTGAAAGGCATGGCGCTGGCGACCGTTGTGGGCGTCTGCCTGAGCCTGATCTTCAAACTGATTAGCGTGCTGCGCCCGGAAGAAGTGGTGCTGGATGCTGACGACAGCGACGTCTCCACCCGCTGATCCTCTGACCGGGCGGTACGCCGCCCGGTTCTCTCATGGGATAATTCTGTGATAAACTCATCGCGTTTTTACGTAAGCTCATGAAGAGGTCCCTCTGAACGCACCGGCACAGCTCTCTTTGCCACTCTATCTTCCCGACGACGAAACGTTTGCAAGTTTCTGGCCGGGTGATAACCCTTCTCTCCTTGCAGCCGTGCAAAATGTCCTGCGCCAGGAACACAGCGGATACATCTATCTTTGGGCACGGGAAGGGGCAGGGCGTAGCCATCTGCTGCACGCAGCCTGTGCTGAACTCTCGGCGCGCGGTGATGCCGTGGGCTATGTTCCGCTGGATAAACGCACCTGGTTTGTGCCGGAAGTGCTGGAAGGGATGGAACAGCTTGCGCTGGTGTGTATCGATAACATCGAGTGCGTCGCCGGAGATGAACTCTGGGAGATGGCGATTTTCAACCTGTATAACCGGATCCTCGAAACCGGGAATACCCGACTGCTGATCACCGGCGATCGTCCACCGCGTCAGCTTAATCTCGGCTTGCCGGATCTCGCTTCTCGTCTCGACTGGGGGCAAATTTATAAGCTTCAGCCGCTCTCTGATGAAGACAAACTACAAGCGCTACAACTGCGCGCGCGTCTGCGCGGGTTTGAGCTGCCGGAAGATGTGTGCCGTTTCCTGCTTAAACGGCTGGACAGAGAGATGCGTACGCTATTTTTAACGCTCGACCAGCTGGATCACGCGTCGATTACTGCCCAGCGAAAACTCACGATTCCGTTTGTGAAAGAGATTCTGAAGCTGTAGCGGTTAGTGCGTGCTGGCGCTGACCAGCTCTGTCTCAGCGACACCTGTCAGTTTACTCGCCTGTTGCACATTAAATCCCTCATCCAGCATGGCAAGCGCAATACGTCGTGCTTCTTCACTGCGGCCTTTCTGTTGCCCCTCTTCAACTCCTCTGGTCCAGCCTTTCTGCTCAAGATATTCGGCAATAGTCATTAGCGTTCCCTCATGGTGTGACGTGCGCTGAGAAAGCTCCTGAATCAGCTTCTCAGGGTTCTCGGCTGTGCCGGTATGCAGCATGTAGTTCAGAATGGCAAGCAGTCGATCCTTGTTAGTGTATCCCATCGTCAAAAGTGCGGCTAGCGGGGCGATTTGCTCGGAAAGATCCCGCAATCGGATATGTTTTTGCAGCAGTTCGAGTGTGGCAATTCGCCGATGCTGCATAATTTCGCTGTCGGGAATGACAGTGATATCCACCAGAGGAAAAGGCTGGCTATACAGTCGTTTAGCCAGGTCCGGGTCTGAAAACTCGTCAAACCAGCGCAGGCTGTAGGGGTAGGGCGTTGCTTCACCATGATAAAACAGCAGGGGGATAACGATAGGCAGCTGTTTATTTTTGGCATCCAGATGCCGCTGCATAACGTCCAGCGAGTAGCGCAGCATCCGAAACGCCATGTGTTTTTCCGGACGACTTTGATGCTCAATTAGCGTGTAGATGTAGCCATCGCCCGCCTGCGTTTTCACCGAATAGAGAATATCGGAAATACGCGAGCGCAGATTCTTCTCCACCATGCTGGTGGCTTCAAGCTTTAAACTGCTCAGATCGCAAATCGCGTGTAACGGGGCGGGGAGATAAATGTCGAGAAAATCACGCGCCGTGTCCACGTGGGCCATGAAATGTTTGAAAATCGCGTCGTGCGGTGTGGATGTGGTTTGTTCTTCCATAAGTCCCTCCATGGGATGTTGACCAATGGAAGGACTCTGGCAGCGTTACATCACCGACTCAATGGGCAAATCTCGCCGCTGCGAGCAGCGGCGAGAGAGACTTTTACTTGCCGTGCAAGACGACAATTTTTCCTGAAAGTGGCACGCATTTTTTTCAGTGAAGGTCGTTAAGCAAATGGCGCAGCAGCAGGGGAATGGGCCTCCCTGATGCTACACTTTTTCCACCTTCGCGCCACAAAGCGGTACCGCTGACGTCTAAATGCGCCCATGGGATACCTTGTGGGCAGAAGTGGTGCAGCAGCCACGCGGCGGAGGCGCTGATGGCGGCATTATTCCCCGGTGTATTACACAAATCGGCAATCGCGCTGTCGGTCTGTTTTTTCAGGCGTGCATCCAGAGGCAGCGACCACACGTCATCGCCGCTTTGTTCCCCGGCGTGCGTCAACGCCTGACGCAGATTTTCATCCTGGGTCATTAAACCACTCAGCTCGTAGCCTAACGCCTTGACCACCGCGCCGGTGAGCGTTGCCATATCAATGATGTATCGGGTATGGGGATGACGCTGGCTGGCCCAGGCGATGGCGTCGGCCAGCACCAACCGACCTTCGGCATCGGTGTTATTGATTTCAACCGTTAACCCGTTACAGGCGCGCGTCACACTGCCCGGTTGCATCGCATCGGGCCCGATGGCGTTCTCCGCCAGCGCCAGTACACCCATCACCCGCACCGGCAGCGCCAGCGTGGCGATGGTCAACATTAGCCCCAGAACGTTGGCGGCACCGCACATGTCGTACTTCATGGTATACATGCCAGCGCCTTCTTTCAGCCACAGACCGCCGGTGTCGAAGGTTATCCCTTTGCCCACGTAACTGCGTACCGGGCCTTCTTTTGCGCCTTCATAATGAATCGCTAACAGGCGTGGCGGGCGAGCGGATCCTTTCCCCACGGCATGCAACAATCCCAGCCCTTGCTCAACGATGGCCTGTTCGTCGAGAACTTCGCAGCGCAATGCCGGAAAGGCGGTGCAAAGTCGCTGCGCCTCGTCGACGACAAACTGCGGGGTACATTGTTCAGATGGAATATCAGCCAGTCGACGGGCGGCGATCATGCCATAGGCAATGGCGTGTTCTTCGCGGATTAATGCTTCCAGCGATGGTTTCTGTTCCTCGTGACAATAGAGGCTGAGCTGGGTGACGCGTAAGTGATTGGTCGTTTTCTTTAGCCCCAGATCGTCCAGGTTATGCGCCAGGTTGAAGATGAAACGCACCGCTTTTCTCACCACAACGAGATGTGGGGCATATGAACAATCCAGCACGACATGCTCGCTACGCGGCGCGGCCAGCAGAGGGCGCAGATGATTAACCAGCGTATCGGTTAGCGTATCCTGCCAGTCGCTTTGCGGCACGATGGTCAGGCGGGCCAACGGCGCGCAGTGAAACGTGGTATCCGCAAGCTCACCCGTCTCGGCTTGTGCGCTCATTTCTTGCATTAATAACGAGGGGAGTGCATTCGCGAGCGGGCTACCTGCTGTGGTGATGAGATGGCTTTTTGCCACAATCTCCTGGTGAGATGTCAGTAATCGATAGTGAATCATAAATTATTCCTCAATCGGAGCCCGGATACGCGCAGCGTAGGCCTGCATCCACGCATCATCGACGGGATAACAAACGGTTTTTCCTTGTACGCGCTCGGTGCGAAAAACAGTTAGCGGCTGGTTTTCCGTCGCAACCACGAAGGAGAAGGTTTGAATATTGGTGGCCGCGCCAAACTCACCTCGCGCGTTCATGCAGACGACAGACAGGTCGCCCGCTCGCCCGAAGCGCGACATCAGCTTGTCTTCCAGCTCCTGGACGACGGAATCCGCTGCCTGCTGTGGCGCCATGCCCTGCGCCATGCGGCGAACGATTTCGTAGCTGGCGCAGCCTTTCATGAGATCTTCCCCGACGCCGGTGGCCGTTGCGGCGCCAACTTCACTGTCGCAATAGAAACCGGAGCCGATAACAGGTGAATCGCCCACGCGTCCGCGTTTTTTCATAAACAGGCCGCTGGTGGAAGTCGCGACGCTCATTGAACCCTGTTTATCCAGACCGATGATGCCGACGGTGTCATGTCCATCGTACGGGCTTAGCCCTTTATCGAGCGTTTCGCGGCAGCGTTTACGATAGTGTTGAAGCGCGCGTTCGGTGAGCATCTTTTTATCGGCAAAACCCTGGCTTAACGCCCATTCCCGTGCGCCTTGCCCGACCAGCACACAGTTGTAGCGTTGCCGTCCAAGGGCATGCGCCACGCGGACCGGGTTCGCGATGTCGACCAGATTAGCTACCGCGCCAAAGGCCAGCGTATCGCCATCCATCCAGGCGGCATCCAGCTCAACGTCGCCATTTTCTGTTGGCAATCCACCGTAGCCGACGGATTTATAAAACGGAAAATCCTCAACGGCGGCAACCGCTTCTACGACCGCGTTGCCAGCGCGATGACCCTGCATCAGGGCAGTGGCGGATTCCGTTACGCCTTCCAGCGCCATTCTCCAGGTGGCAATAATTCCCCACATTGTTTACTCCTGTTTCGCCAGTTCGTTTGCGGCGTCGTGATGCGATTGAATTTCTGCGGCGCGGTACTGGTTATCCAGAATGCGCATGAAAGGGAGATAGAGCATGGCACCAATCAGCAGGTTCACTATCTGCATCAGACAGCCAGAAAGATGCCCGGTAACAATGAAACCGCTGATGACCGGCGGTAGCGTCCAGGGAATAAAGACCCCGGTGGTCACCGCGACGATACCGATTTTCATTGCTACATACTGCACCGTCACCAGTACCAGTGGCACCAGGTTAAATGGAATCAGCATGATGGGGTTCATAATGACCGGCAGGCCAAACAGAATCGGTTCGTTGATATTAAAGACCGAGGCCCCGGCTCCCAGCCGGGCGACCTCGCGCATATTTTTACTGCGGGCAAAAATGAGCATCGCAATCACCAGGGATAACGTCGCACCTGCGCCGCCCATCCAGATCATGTCGAAAAACTGCTCGGTGATGATGTGCGGTGGCGTTGCGCCGGCCTGAATAGCAGCGAGATTATCCGTTTGGTTTTCCATCCACAGCGGACGAATAATGCCGTTAATCATGGAGCCGGAGTTGATCCCGACGGACCAGAGGATGGTGATACTGAACACTGTCATCAGCGCACCAAAGTATGACGTGCCGTAGTGACGAACCGGCGTCGCAACCACTTCATAAATAAACTGATGAATGGTGCGGTAGTGGGTGTTGTCAAAACTAATACGAATAGCCAGCACGATAATCATCACGATCAGCGCCGGAATCAGCGCGGCGAAAGACTCCTGAACCGCCGGAGGAACGCCTTCAGGCATCTTGATCACCAGTTTTTTGCGTTTCAGCCAGCAGAAGAGTTCCGTCCATAGCAAGGAGCCAATCATGGCGACAAACAGGCCTTTGGTGCCAATCCATTCGACCGGCACCACGGTGATCCCGCCGTTGTCGGCGACTTTGATAAACGGGGTAAGAATTAAGAAGCAAACCAGCGCGAGGATCCCACTGGAGATTCTGTCCTCTCCATAGTGTTCCGCCAGGCGAAAGGCCACCAGAAAGCTGATGAACAGCGACATCGTGGAAAAGACGGCGCTGAAGGGAATTTCAACGATGCTGCTCCAGTTATCACCAAAGGTGCGAGACATAAACAGCTGGTAAGGCTGGTTAGGGAACGAGGAGATAACCAGCAGAATAGAGCCGACGATAATAAAGGGCATAAAGGAGACGTAGGCACCGCGAATGGCGCATAAATGGCGTTGCTGCGCCGCTTTTGCCGCCAGGGGCATGAGTTTTGCTTCAAGAAATCCCAGAACATTGTTCATTGTGAACTCCGTACAAGATTAAGGGCAGGGAGGTGTGTTATGTATCAGGATTATTGAAGAATTCCTCGCGCAGAACGGTGAAATGAGTCACATTGCGTTGGGTTTAATCATATTAATCTCATATGATTAGTTACGTTTTATTGCGGAGATAGCCATGGAAATTAAGCTGCATGCCAATGCCACCACCACGCCGCGTATACGTCGCTATCTACAACAATCGAACAAAAGCGACCGTGAGCTGGCGAAAGAGCTGGGTATTTCTGTGACAACCGTCCGCCGCTGGCGTCACCGCGAGCAAATCAATGACCGACAAACCACACCCGGCGTGGTACACAAAGCTCTGAGACCTGAACAAATTGCCTTGATAAATATCTTACGTGAATGGCTGCGTGCGCCGCTGGATGAACTGCTATTTCTCGTCGTCGAGGGGCTGGGGATTTCGGTTTCGCGGGCGACGCTGAATCGCTATCTGAAGCCTGTCAGACGCGGCCAGGTGGCTGCGCCATTACAGGGGAAAAAAGCGCTAAAGGCGGGGCTGCATGCGAATTCATTGCAGCTGCATTATGTTTTCCTGCCGCTGCACATGGATGATGGCGGCGATCATCACTTACTGTGGGCGCAGGAACCTGTCAGCGGCTGGCTCTATGCGCACATCTACTCAGGTATATCTCAACAACGGGTGGTTAACTGGCTGGAAGACGCGCTAATTCGGTGTCCGGCTGATATTCAATCTGTTGAGACAGATGATTGTAAGTGGTTTGAGGCGTCGACAGAAACGACAATCGGCAAGTGCCTGGCAGCAAAAAGTATTGAACACCGTGTGTCATCGCAACAAACAATGTTGTGGGGAGAGTTTTCGACACCGCCGCTGAGAGAGCTCTATCCGGCATTCAAAGATAAGACGCTTGATGAGGTATTACAGCACCTCTGTGAACTATGGAATTCGGGGAAAGGGCAGAAAAAACTGGGTGAATGCACGCCGCAGCACTTTCTTAAAGCGCTGCGGCAAACTCACACTAGCTAACGATTTCCAGAACCTGCTCCGGCGGGCGGCCGATTCGCGCCTGGCCATTGCTGACCACAATCGGGCGTTCAATCAGCTTCGGGTTCTCAACCATCGCCTGAATCAGCTGCGCTTCAGTCAGTTGGCTATCGGCCAGATTGAGTGATTTATAGAGATCTTCTTTCTGGCGCATCAGTTCGCGGGCGCTGCTCATGCCCAGCATTTGCAGCAGTTGCTTGATGCCTTCGGCATCCGGCGGCGTTTCCAGATAAAGCACTACTTCCGGCTCAACGCCGTTGGCTTTCAGCAGGCTTAAGGTTTCGCGGCTCTTGGAGCAGCGCGGGTTGTGGTAAATTTTTACCGCATCAGTCATAAAATCTCCCGTGTGTCTGACATTTTTCGTTCCCGATTTACATTTTCGTATAAGGGCGGAAACGTTCCTGTAATTGACGAAGCTGGTCGATACGCGCGTCGTAGCGGGCCTGTTCCAGGCTTCTGAGTTTGACCTGGGCGCTGGCACTACTGAGCAGAGATATCGCCTGATCGAGCCGTCCGACTAGCGCCATATTTTCGGCTCTGGCTGCCAGTTCCTGATCGCGATGGCCCAGTTTGGCCTGCGCCTGTGCCAGCAGTTCCCAGCCGTTGGTGTCGTCTTTATAGGTAAACGTGTAGCGGTTAAGGATGGTCACCGCTTCGGACGCCTGGCCTGCTTCCAGCAGGGCGTTGGCCAGGTTGAGCTGCAGCACCGGGTTCGTGCGCAGGTCGCGCGCGCTTTTCAGGCGGGTAATGGCGTCGGCGGCTTTGTTCTGACCGAGGTCGATATCGGTCGCCAGGTCAAGATACCATGGGTTTTGCGGGTCGGCGGCCAGCAGCGGACGCAGCAGGCTGCTGGCCTGCGCGTTGTTCTTCGCTTCCATCGCCTGAAGCGCACGGCCATACTGCGCGGCATTTTGTTCGCGAATATTGCCCTTCGACCAGGCATCGATCAGGTCACTGGTCAGCTGATTTTGCCCGGAGTTATACATCCCAAGCGTACGCGCTTTCGCCAGATAGAAATCGGCGGAGGATTGCACCACCATCGGTTTCATCTGGTTGGCGCGGTTACGCGCATCGGCCAGACGGCTTTCTGGCAGTGGGTGGGTCAGCAGCATTTCCGGTGGGCGTGAGGAGTAGCGCGCCTGGTCGAGCAATTTATCCATAAATGCCGGCATCGCCTGCGGGTCGAAGCCGGATCGTTGTAACACCTGAATGCCGATACGATCCGCTTCTTCTTCATTCTGACGGGTAAAGCTGATCATGCTCTGTTGCGTACCGGCGAGGGTACCGCTCAGCGCCGCCATCCCGGCCTGCGGGCTGGCCATCGCCAGCAGAATTGAGCCTAATGCGCCGACCCAGGTGAGCGGGGCGTTACGTTTCTGGTCTTCCATCGCACGCGCCAGATGGCGCTGGGTGACGTGGGAGATTTCGTGCGCCATGACCGATGCCAGCTGGCTTTCATTATCGGAATAGCGGAACAACGCCGAGTGCAGCACCACGTTCCCGCCGAAGAAGGCGAAGGCGTTGATATCGTCGTTGTTGATTAAATAGAAGTGGAACGGCGTACGCACCGACCAGGCGTGCGACACCAGACGCATACCCAGCGTATTGATGTACTGCACCAGCAGGGGGTCATTAATCAGCGGCGCGCTGCCGCGCAGCTGGCGTACGTAGAAATCCCCCATTTGCATCTCCTGACCAATGGAGAGCGTGCTTCCTGCGGAGGTGCCCATATCTGGCAACGTATCAGCGGCATCGGCAAAAGCGGGTGCCGCCTGGCCGAGTGTGAGCGTTGCAATAAGGGATGCCACCAGCGTTTTTTTCAACTGCCTGAACATAACCTCTGTCCTGTAATGTGGGATTTTTCAGTTTGACCGACAGGGCGGCGTTACGTTCCCTGAATGGCTGTTTGGGCAGTTTATCTGGCCTCAAAGAGGTTGAAAATGATATTCACATAACTTTTGCTGTTTGTGTCTATAAATAGAAAAAGCGAAGTCTTTTCTGTGACATTTAGATACAATTCGGGCACTGTGATCCGCCAATGTGCGTCAGGGAAGTCTTTATGCTCGAAATGTTGATGCAGTGGTACCGCCGCCGTTTTAGTGACCCGGAAGCGATAGCGCTGCTGGTTATTCTGGTGGCCGGTTTCGGTATCCTGTTTTTCTTTAGCGGCCTGCTCGCGCCGCTGCTGGTGGCGATTGTGCTCGCGTATTTACTGGAGTGGCCCACCATTCGTCTGGAGAAACTCGGTTGGTCGCGACGCTGGGCCACCACCGCCGTGTTGGTCGTGTTTGTCGGTATTCTGCTACTGATGGCGTTTGTGGTGATGCCGGTAGCCTGGCAGCAGGGTATCTACCTGATACGCGACATGCCTGGCATGCTGAATAAGCTTTCTGATTTTGCCGCCACGTTGCCGCGCCGTTATCCGGCGCTGATGGACGCAGGCATCATTGATGCGATGGCAGAAAACATGCGCGCGCGTATGCAGACCATGGGCGACTCGGTGGTGAAATATTCGGTGGCTTCGCTGGTCGGGCTGCTGACGCTGGCGGTCTATCTGGTGCTGGTGCCGTTAATGGTCTTTTTCCTGGTGAAGGATAAAGAGCAGATGTTGAACGCTGTGCGTCGCGTGCTGCCGCGTAATCGCGGTCTGGCCGGGTTAGTCTGGAAAGAGATGAACCAGCAAATCACCAACTATATCCGTGGCAAGGTGCTGGAAATGGTAGTGGTCGGCGTAGCGACCTGGATAGGCTTCATTCTGTTCGGCCTCAACTATTCGCTGCTGCTTGCGGTGCTGGTTGGGTTCTCCGTCCTGATTCCCTATATCGGTGCGTTTGTGGTCACCATTCCGGTGGTGTGCGTGGCGCTGTTCCAGTTTGGCCTTGGGACCGAATTCTGGAGCCTGTTTGCGGTGTACCTTATTATTCAGGCCCTGGATGGTAACCTGCTGGTGCCGGTGCTCTTCTCTGAAGCGGTGAACCTGCATCCGCTGGTGATTATTCTGTCGGTGGTGATTTTCGGCGGGCTGTGGGGATTTTGGGGTGTTTTCTTCGCCATTCCGCTGGCGACGCTGATTAAAGCGGTGGTGCATGCCTGGCCGGATGGGCTGGTGGCCGACGAAGAGTAAATAAAAAGCCGACGCGAAAACGTCGGCTTAAGATTGCTGGCAAAGTGCGCTTTGTTCTTGCCGGATGCGGCGTAAACGCCTTATCCGGCCTACAAAATAGTGCAAATTCAAAATACTGCAGAAACCTTGTAGGCCTGATAAGCGTAGCGCATCAGGCGCTCTCTTTGAGCCAGTTCAGCACCACGTCGTGGTGATTGCTGGTTTTGAAGTCATCAAAGACGTGCTCAACTTTCCCATCGCCATCAACCAGGAAGCTGATGCGGTGGATACCGTCGTAGGTTTTGCCCATAAAGGACTTTTCGCCCCAGACGCCAAACTGTTCACAAACCTGATGATCTTCATCGGACAGCAGGGTGAAGTTCAGCAGCTCTTTTTCGGCAAAGCGGGAGAGTTTTTCCGGCTTATCGGTGCTGATGCCCAGCACTTCCACACCCGCTTTTTTCAGTTCATCCATATTATCGCGCAGACCGCAGGCCTGCACGGTGCAGCCCGGCGTCATGGCCTTCGGGTAGAAATAGACCAGTACGCGTTGTCCCAGGAAGTCGGTCAAATTTACTTGCTCGCCGTCTTGATCGGGCAAACTAAATTTCGGTGCGATGTCACCGGCTTTCAGTGGGTTCATTAGGCAACTCCATCTTGTTCGTCATGCTGGGAATGATTTATGACGTTTATACTGCCTTGTGCATTCAATTCTGTACATAGGGCTTTGAACGCTTGCTCAATATTTGATGCATTTTTCGTAGCCGGGCTATGCGCGGTTATCTGAATAAATAGCTGTGGCTGTGCATTTTCATCGCCGGGTTGGGTTCGGGAAACCAGTTCGGCAATGTTCATCTCCCATGAATCGATAAGCGCGGTGAAGCGTTCGATAATATGTGGAGAATCAGGCACCTCAACCTGCACCCACACGGTGGAAGGCATTGCCGGGCGCGGTCGCGCAGTGGTGCGCTTCATCACAATCAGCAGATCCAGTTCGGCCCCTTTCAACGGCAGAGTGGACTCAATCAGGGTGATCGCGTTCCAGCTACCGGAAAGCAACATGATGAAGGTGAACTCATCACCCAGCATGGCCAGCCTGCTGTCCTCGATGTTGCAGCCGCAGCTACTGACGTGACGCGTAATGGTATTGACAATGCCAGGGCGATCGGCCCCCAGAGCTGTAATGACCAAATAGTGTTGTAATGTGGCTGTCAAACCGGTGCTTCCTTCAAAAAGGTGAGGTATTCCCTAGGAAAGCATAAAAAAAACCGGCATACAACATTCTGAGGGGCTTCAGTCTCTTGCTTTTATTACAGTACCAAACGTACCATTGAGACTCATGTCCGCACGTCAGCACAGAGGATGGCCCCCATGTTCACGGGAAGTATTGTAGCGCTTGTCACGCCGATGGATGAGAAAGGTAATGTCGACCGTTCAAGCCTGAAAAAACTGATTGATTACCATGTCGCCAACGGGACCTCGGCGATTGTATCTGTAGGGACGACAGGAGAATCGGCGACGCTTGGCCACGACGAGCATGGCGATGTCGTGATGATGACCGTAGAGCTGGCCGATGGCCGTATTCCGGTTATCGCGGGCACCGGGGCGAATGCCACCGCAGAGGCGATAAGCCTCACCCAGCGCTTCAACAACACCGGCGTTGTCGGCTGCCTGACCGTGACCCCCTATTACAACCGCCCGACTCAGGAAGGTCTGTTCCAGCACTTTAAAGCGATCGCAGAACATACTGACTTGCCGCAAATTCTGTATAATGTGCCGTCTCGTACGGGTTGCGATATGCTGCCAGAAACCGTGGGTCGCCTGGCTGAAATAAAAAATATTATCGCAATCAAGGAAGCAACAGGGAACTTAAGTCGTGTTCACCAGATCAAAGAGCTGGTTTCAGACGATTTCATCCTGCTGAGCGGTGATGATGCCACGGGTCTGGACTTCATGCAGCTTGGCGGTCAGGGTGTGATTTCCGTCACTGCAAACGTTGCTGCGCGTGATATGGCAGAAATGTGTAAACTGGCCGCCGCTGGCGAGTTTGCGAAAGCGCGCGTCATCAACCAACGTCTGATGCCGCTGCACAATAAATTATTTGTCGAACCCAATCCTATCCCGGTTAAATGGGCGTGTAAGGAGTTGGGACTTGTAGCAACCGATACGATGCGTCTGCCGATGACACCTATCACCGACCACGGTCGTGATATCGTCGCCTCTGCAATGAAGCACGCCGGTTTGCTGTAAAGTTTAGGGAGATTTGATGGCTTACTCAGTACAGAAGTCGCGCCTGGCGAAGGTTGCGGGTGTTTCACTTGTCCTGCTGCTTGCAGCGTGTAGTTCCGACTCGCGTTATAAGCGCCAGGTGAGCGGCGATGAATCCTATCTGGATGCCGCGCCGTTAAGTGAACTTCACGCGCCGGCTGGCATGATCCTGCCGGTTCAACGCGGTGATTATAACATTCCGGTTGCTAACGGTAGCGGCGCAGTAGGTAAAGCCCTGGACATCCGTCCGCCGGCTCAGCCTCTGGCGCTGGTTTCTGGTGCGCGCACGCAGTTCACGGGCGATACAGCCTCGCTGCTGGTCGAAAGTGGCCGTAGCGGTAACCTGTGGCCGCAGGTAGTGAGCATCCTTCAGGGTAAAAACTACACCATCGATAAACGTGATGATGCCACCCAAACGTTAACCACCGATTGGGTTGAGTGGAACCGTCTCGATGAAGACCAGCAGTACCGTGGTCGTTATCAAGTCTCCGTGAAACCGCAGGGCTATCAGCAGGCGGTAGTGGTGAAACTGGTTAACCTGGAACAAGCGGGCAAACCGGTTGCCGATACCGCATCGCTGCAGCGCTACAGCGCCGAGATGCTGAACGTTATCTCTGCGGGCCTCGATCAGAACGCGACCGCCGCGCAGAATGCTTCACAAAGCGCAGCGGGTTCTACCTTCGACGTGCAGAGCGCAGCGGATGACACTGGCCTGCCAATGCTGGTAGTGCGTGGTCCGTTCAACCAGGTATGGCAACGACTGCCTGGCGTGCTGGAAAAAGTGGGCATGAAAGTGACCGACAGCACCCGTTCTCAGGGCAGCATCAACGTGACCTACAAGCCGCTGTCTGACAGCAGCTGGCAGGATCTGGGTGCCACCGATCCGGGGCTGGTCTCCGGTGATTACAAACTGCAGGTCGGTGATCTCGATAACCGCAGCAGTCTGCAATTCATCGACCCGAAAGGTCATACCCTGACGCAGTCTCAGAACGACGCGCTGGTCGCCGTCTTCCAGGCAGCGTTTAGCAAGTAATATTCAGGGCTGGAGCAATCCAGCCCTTTTTTCTGATATGATACGCAAACGTGTGCGTCGGCAGAAAAGCGGCAAGTTTATCGTTAAATCTCACCAGGAGTAATAAAGATGCAAAAGCAAGCTGAGTTGTATCGTGGTAAAGCGAAAACCGTCTACAGTACGGAAAACCCGGATCTGTTGGTGCTCGAATTCCGTAACGATACGTCAGCAGGGGACGGTGCGCGCATCGAGCAGTTCGATCGTAAAGGCATGGTGAACAACAAGTTCAACCACTTCATTATGACCAAACTGGAAGAAGCGGGTATTCCTACTCAGATGGAACGTCTGCTCTCTGACACCGAATGTCTGGTGAAAAAACTGGATATGGTGCCGGTAGAGTGCGTGGTGCGTAACCGTGCGGCAGGCTCGCTGGTGAAACGCTTAGGGATTGAAGAAGGTATCGAACTGAATCCACCGCTGTTCGACCTGTTCCTGAAAAATGATGCGATGCATGACCCGATGGTCAATGAATCTTACTGCGAAACCTTTGGCTGGGTGAGCAAAGAAAACCTCGCACGTATGCAAGAACTGACCTTCAAAGCCAACGACGTTCTGAAAAAAATGTTTGATGATGCGGGCCTGATCCTGGTCGATTTCAAACTGGAATTTGGTTTGTTCAACGGTGAAGTCGTACTGGGTGACGAATTCTCACCGGACGGTAGCCGTCTGTGGGATAAACAAACCATGGATAAAATGGATAAAGACCGTTTCCGCCAGAGCCTGGGCGGCCTGATTGAAGCTTACGAAGAAGTGGCGCGTCGTCTGGGTGTTAACCTGGACTGAGTCTCCTGAGTCACTGCATCGCAGAGGGTGCCTGCACCCTCTGAATTTCCCCGTTATTTCCTGTGGTAATCCTCGTCTGAACCGCCTACGATCATAACTATAATTAATAGGATAGGTTCGAGGTAGATATGCGTTGGCAAGGTCGTCGCGAAAGCGACAATGTTGAAGACAGACGAAATGATTCCGGTTCGCCGATTTCAGGCGGCGGGCGAAACATTCGTATTCCCAGCGGGAAAGGCGGCATCATTCTGTTGATTGTCGTGGTTGTCGCGGGCTATTACGGCGTCGATCTCACGGGCTTTCTGACCGGAGAACCTGTATCACAGCAATCCTCCCAACAACGGACCGTTAGCCCTCAGGATGACGAAGCCGCTAAATTCACCTCAGTAATACTTGCGACCACCGAAGATACTTGGACCCAGCAGTTTGAAAAAATGGGTAAAACCTATCAGGTGCCGAAGCTGGTGATGTATCGCGGCGCGACGCGTACGGGTTGTGGCACCGGCCAGTCGGTCATGGGTCCCTTCTATTGCCCGGCGGATACCACGGTATATATCGATCTCTCTTTCTATGATGATATGAAAGAGAAACTGGGCGCGGATGGCGACTTTGCTCAGGGCTATGTGATTGCTCATGAAGTAGGGCACCACGTGCAGAAACTGCTGGGTATCGAGCCAAAAGTCCGTCAGATGCAGCAGAATGCGTCCGAATCACAAGTGAATCAACTCTCTGTGCGTATGGAACTCCAGGCGGACTGCTTCGCCGGTGTTTGGGGCCATGCGATGCAGCAGCAGGGCGTGCTTGAGCCGGGCGATCTGGAAGAAGCGCTGAACGCGGCACAAGCGATTGGCGACGACCGTCTTCAGCAGCAGGGCCAGGGGCGCGTCGTGCCGGATAGCTTCACGCACGGCACATCACAGCAGCGTTATACCTGGCTGAAACGTGGCCTGGATAGCGGTGACCCGGCGCAGTGCAACACGTTCGGCAAAACGCTGTAATTTAATGAATCGCAATCATGGATGAACTTTTAACCCTCGCGCCGCGCATGGCGCAGGAAGGTGTACGCCGCTTGTTGGTTATCAGCGGCGAGTCACACTGGGCACAGCAGCAGGCACAAGCCTTTCGTGATACCGCTCAGTCAGACGTACTGTGGGTGGGGCCCGAAGCGCAAGCGGAACCGTACTGCGCGCCAGCAAAGCTGGTAACGCTGCTGGGGCGTGAGTTTCAGCACGCCATCTTTGATGCCCGCCAGGGTTTCGACGTTTCCGCTTTTGCTGCACTCGCTGGCACGTTGCGCGCCGGAAGCTGGCTGTTGTTGCTGGTGCCGGAATGGGCGCGATGGCCTTATCAAGCGGATACCGATTCCCTGCGCTGGAGCGACGCGCCAGAAGCGATTGCCACGCCGCGCTTTGTGCACCATTTTTGCGATGTATTGCGCGAAAGCCCGGAAGCACTGCTGTGGCGACAGGGAGATGCCTTCCCGGAGGTCAATTTTCCCTCGCGCCCACACTGGCTGCGCGCCAGTGGTGAGCCGGATGCGGAACAAGCCACGATCCTCAACGCGCTGGCGGGTAATCCCGCGCGCGTGACCGCCATTACCGCCGAGCGCGGGCGTGGCAAATCGGCACTGGCGGGGATGCACATCCGCAGCCTGAAGGGGCGAGCTATCGTTACCGCGCCGACGCGGGCATCTGCTGACGTCATTGCTGCTTTTGCCGGCGAGCGTTTTCACTTTATGGCGCCGGACGCCCTGCTGGCTTCTACTGAAACCGCAGACTGGCTGGTGGTGGATGAAGCCGCCGCTATTCCCGCACCACTGCTGGAACAACTTGCCTCACGATTCCCACATCTTTTACTGACCACTACCGTTCAGGGCTATGAAGGCACGGGACGGGGATTCCTGCTGAAATTCTGCGCACATTTTCCCGCGCTACGGCAGTTTACGCTCAACACGCCCGTTCGCTGGGCTCAGGGCTGCCCGCTGGAAGCTGTGGTGAATGACCTGCTGATTTTCGCTGACGATAGCTTTACCGTTTCCCCGTCCGGCCCGTTAAGTTTCAGAGCGATAGAACAGGCGCAATGGCTGTCGGAACCTAAGCTCCCCACGGCGATGTATCAGCTACTGTCCGGTGCGCACTATCGCACCTCACCGCTCGATCTCCGGCGGATGATGGATGCACCGGGGCAACATTTTATCGCCGCCGACACGCCGAACGGCCTGGCAGGCGCGCTATGGCTGGTGGATGAGGGCGGATTGAGCGCCGAATTAAGTCAGGCGGTATGGGCGGGGTTTCGTCGACCGCGCGGTAACCTGGTCGCGCAGTCGCTCGCCGCGCACGGCGGTAGCCCGCTGGCGGCAACATTGACTGGTCGGCGCATTAGTCGGGTGGCAGTGCATCCATTGCGCCAGCGCGAGGGCATGGGTTCCGCGCTCATCGCTCGTGCCTGTGAGCAGGCCACCGGCTGCGATTATCTCTCCGTTAGCTTTGGCTATACCGAAGCACTCTGGCAATTCTGGCAACGCTGTGGCTTTACCCTGGTGCGCATCGGCACGCAACGCGAAGCCAGCAGCGGTTGTTATGCGGCGATGGCGCTGTTCCCGCTCACCGATGCCGGAAATCAGCTGACGCAGCATGAGCATTTACGTTTATGCCAGGAGTGGCGCTGGCTGCAAGGGTGGGTCGATGAGAAATTGACGCTCCCGAATGGGCCGGAGGCTATGCTTAATGATGAAGCGTGGTGGGATCTGGCGGGGTTTGCATTCGCCCATCGCCCGTTGCTGGCTACGCTGGGTAATCTGCACCTGTTGGTCTCGCTCAGCCCGTTGCCGTTGTCGGCGCTGCGCCGCAGGCTACGACGAGAAGGGGAGGCTGAACTTTGTGCGGCGCTTCGCCTTCACGGACGAAAATCGCTGCTTATCCGACTACGGGAAGAGGCCGCCCAGGCGATGTTTGGGCTTAATCACGCGCGAACCGAACAGCTTCGTGAACGGATAAAGCAGGTGCAATTTTTTTAACTATCTCATTCAGTTAAATGGCATGGTCATTCTTTCCGGCCAGCGTAAACTGAGCGGTAACAAAGGAGATAGCCATGAAACACGATCATTTTGTCGTTCAAAGCCCCGCTAAACCCGCGCAACAGCTGCTGCTGCTGTTCCATGGCGTGGGTGATAACCCGGTGGCAATGGGGCAAATTGGCAGTTGGTTCGCACCGCTGTTTCCTGATGCGCTCATTGTGAGCATTGGTGGCGCAGAGCCTTGTGGTCCGGCTCCGGCGCGTCAGTGGTTCTCTGTGCAGGGCGTAACCGAAGAGAATCGTCAGGCGCGTGTTGATGCGATTATGCCAACCTTTATCGAAACCGTACGCTACTGGCAAAAGCAGAGCGGCGTCGGCCCGCTGGCAACCGCATTAATTGGTTTCTCGCAAGGCGCGATTATGTCGCTTGAGAGCGTCAAAGCGGAACCCAATCTGGCGTCCCGCGTTATTGCCTTTAATGGCCGTTATGCGACGCTGCCTGAAACCGCATCGACAACGACGACGGTGCATTTGATTCACGGTGGTGAAGACCGGGTTATCGATCTTGCGCATGCTGTGGCGGGTCAGGAAGCCTTACTGGCAGCAGGCGGAGATGTAACGCTGGATATCGTAGAGGATCTGGGGCATGCGATTGACGAACACAGTATGCAGTTCGCGCTCGATCATCTGCGCTACACCATTCCGAAACATTACTTCGATGAAGCGTTAAGCGGCAGTACGCCGAAGAATGACGATCTCATTGAGATGCTTTAAAACAAAACGGGCCGGATTTCCGGCCCGTTTGTTATTACGGTTTTTTCGACTGATCGTGCTTCGGCCAATCGTCGTCTTCGTCCCACTTCGCGTTGTTATCACGATGGGGAGGAAGATCCGGCTTATTGGCGAGGAATTTCTTGTGATCGACGCGGTTGAGATCTTTAATCACGTTGATCATCACGCCAATCAGAAACACCAGTACCAGAATCCACCAGTATTTTGACAGCCAATCCATGTGCGTTACCTCTTAAATGTGTTGTCAGGCGACAAGCTGTTCCATAATGCGCTGATACATCCGCGCCAGCAGTTGCAAATCGGCAGCGTTCACACATTCATTGATTTTATGAATGGTGGCGTTGACTGGACCCAGTTCCACCACCTGTGCGCCCATTCTGGCAATAAATCGACCATCCGATGTGCCACCCGTCGTCAACAGTTGCGGTTTAATTTCATTATAGTGCGCAATGGCGTTGACCACCGCGTCGACCAGTTTACCGCGTTCGGTCAGGAACGGCTGTCCGGAAATCCACCATTCAACGCTGTAGCGCAGCTGATGTTTTTCCAGCAGGGCAATCACGTGCTCCTTGATCATTTCATCGGTCAGTTCGGTGCTGAAACGGAAGTTAAATTGTACGAACAGATCGCCAGGAATCACGTTGTTGCTGCCGGTACCGGCCTGAATGTTTGCCACCTGCATGCTGGTCGGCGGGAAGAATTCGTTACCCTGATCCCACTCAACTGCCACCAGTTCGTTGAGCCACGGCGCGGCGCGGTGAACCGGGTTATCGGCCAGATGCGGATAGGCCACGTGGCCCTGAACGCCGTGGATCGTCAGGTTACAGGTCATCGAGCCGCGACGACCGTTTTTCACCACGTCGCCCACCACTTCGGTGCTCGACGGTTCACCCACCAGGCAGTAATCCAGACGCTCGTGGCGCGCCATTAATGCGTCAACGACTTTCACCGTGCCATTTGTGGCGCTGGCTTCTTCATCGGAGGTGATCAGAAACGCCAGTCGTCCCTGATGATTCGGGTTCTGCGCGACAAAACGTTCGGCGGCAACCACCATGGCGGCCAGTGAACCTTTCATATCTGCCGCACCGCGGCCAAACAGCATGCCGTCGCGGATGGTCGGTTCGAAGGGCGGGTTGATCCAGCGATCGGCATCGCCGGAAGGTACGACATCTGTATGACCGGCAAAAGCCAGCGTCTCTCCCTGACCGCGCCACGCCCAGAAATTCTGCGTATCGCCAAAATCCATGTGTTCAATGGTAAAACCCGCTGCGCGCAGGCGTTCAATCATTAGCGCCTGGCAGCCCGCATCATCGGGGCTAAGGGAAGGGCGGCGAATAAGCTGCTGAGCCAGCTCAATGACCGGGCAAGACATAGACTACACCTCATTGATTAACTGCTGATGTTTGCGTGTTTTCTTCATCGGTACGAAGTCAGTTTGCGTGCTTCGTACCGAGTGTGCTGTTGCTGACAGGCGGTTTATTGACCGGCTGCCGGAGCGATGTCGGCAAGCCACTGGCTGTAACGTTCATCACTAAAACCCAGCAGCATAGGCTGTGCGGGCGCGCAGAGCAATGGGCGTTTGATGATTGCTGGCATTTCGAGCATTAGCGCCGCTGCGCTATCCGCGTTGTTGACACCGGCGCGAACGGATTCATCCAGTTTGCGCCAGGTGGTGCCACGCGTATTGAGCAGCGCCTCCCAACCCAGTTCATTTATAAAGGTGGCTAATAATTCTGCCGTTAATCCATCGGCGCGATAATCATGAAAGCGATAGGTGACCTGGTGTTCATCCAGCCAGCGACGGGCTTTTTTTATGGTGTCACAATTTTTTATTCCATAAAGGGTGATCATGTATTGGCGTCCTTATTTTTATCAATTAGCAGGTTTAATGAGAGAACAAATATACACGGAATAATCTTAGCAATCCGTATTATCAATTAATTCAGCGTGATTTCCAAAGGCTGATGAATAAAATTTCACTGGAGATGCATACTATTTCTGCCGAAAGCAGGGAAGGTAAGTTATTGGCTGGGAAGATGAACGGAAAAAAGCAGGCTTCTGATGAGGGGGAATCACGCCCCGGCTCTACCACTATGGCCGTTATAACAGCTTCTGACGTCTGTTTTTCTCCATTAAATGCGGTGCGGGTAAACTATTTCAAAATGTTGCTGTGCATCACATAATTTTATATTCAGCGGGCCCATAGTTACCGCAAGAAGTGAAAGCAGTCCTGGAGGCAACAATCATAGCAATAGGGTAAACGATCTTCACAGGCCATAAAATTCCACGTAAGATAAGCATAATAATAAGAGAGGCTGTTATGATTGAACGTGAACTGGGGAACTGGAAAGATTTTATCGAAGTTATGCTTCGTAAATGATTCCAGCATTGTGAGTTAAGGGCGCGCTGTTCTTCTTCTCATTATATGTACGGATGTACAAATAAAAAGGCGACTGACCAGTCGCCTTTTTTGTTGGCTGCGATAAGGGGTTACTCGGGCTTCTCTTTCAACGGGAAACGACGGCGTACCAGCACAAAGAACAACGGCACGAAGAAGATAGCGAGAACCGTTGCGGAAATCATCCCGCCCATCACGCCGGTACCCACGGCGTGCTGTCCGCCAGAGCCCGCGCCGGTGCTGGTGGCCATTGGCAGTACACCGAAGATGAACGCTAGCGAGGTCATCAGAATCGGGCGCAGACGCTGACGGCAGGCATCCAGCGTTGCCTGAAGCAGGTCTTCCCCTTCCTGATTTCGCTCGTTAGCAAATTCGACAATCAGTATGGCGTTCTTCGCCGATAGCCCAATAACGGTCAACAGCCCCACCTGGAAGTAGACGTCGTTCTCCAGCCCGCGCATCCAGGTTGCCAGCAGCGCGCCGATAACCCCCAGCGGAACTACCAGCATCACCGAGAACGGTACCGACCAGCTCTCATACAGCGCGGCCAGACAGAGGAACACCACCAGCAATGAGATAGCATAGAGCGCCGGAGCCTGCGCGCCGGAGAGCCGTTCCTGATAGGACATCGCCGTCCATTCGAGGCCAAAGCCCGCCGGAAGCTGGCGCACCAGATTTTCCATGATATCCATTGCCGTCCCGGTACTGACGCCCGGCGCGGCTTCACCGACAATCTCCAGCGCCGAATAACCGTTGTAACGCTCCAGACGCGGTGAGCCGGTTTCCCAGCGCGAGGTCGCAAAGGCGGAGAATGGCACCATCTGACCGGACTGGTTACGCACATACCACAGGTTGATATCTTCCGGCAGCATGCGGTATTTCGCCGCCGACTGAACGTAGACTTTCTTCACACGGCCACGATCCATAAAGTCGTTCACATAGCTTGAGCCCCACGCGGTTTGCAGAGTGTCGTTGATATCATCAATCGACACGCCAAGCGCCTGCGCTTTACGCTGGTCGATATCAACCTGCAACTGCGGGCTATCATCAAGGCCGTTGTGGCGCACGCGCGTCAGTTCCGGATTTTTGGCCGCCATTTCCAGCAACTGGTCACGCGCTGACATCAGCGCATCGTGGCCTGCCCCGGCGTGGTCCTGAAGCTCCATATCAAACCCGGCGGAACTGCCCAGGCCGCTAATGGCTGGCGGGCTGCTGGCAAAAACGCGGGCTTCATTGATCTTGTTAAACGCTTTGGTCGCACGCTCAATAATGGCGAAGGAGGTACCGGTTTTGGCGTCGCGATCGTCCCAGTCCTTCAGGCGCACAAACATACGCGCCACGTTTTGCCCGTTACCGCCAGGGCCGGAACCGATGGTGGCGAAAATCGAGGTGACGTTATCTTTCTCGTTGGCGAAGAAGTAGTCCTCTACTTTCTGCACCACTTTCAGCGTTTGCTGCTGTGTCGCCCCGCTGGGCAACTGCACAGAGGTAGTGAACATGCCGCGATCTTCCTGCGGCAGGAAGGACGTGGGCAGACGCAGGAACAGGAACACCATGCCGCCCAGCAGCAGGACATAAATCACAATCCAGCGCAGGCTGCGGTGCAGAATTTTTGCCACGCCCGATTCATAACGACGCGAGCTGGTATCAAAGACGCGGTTAAACCAGCCGAAGAAACCTTTCTTCGTATGCTGGGATTCCCCTTTATGAATGGGCTTCAACAATGTTGCGCACAGGGCAGGGGTGAGGATCATCGCCACCAGCACCGAAAGCACCATCGCTGCGACAATCGTAATCGAGAACTGACGGTAGATGGCCCCCGTGGTGCCACCGAAAAACGCCATCGGGATGAATACCGCCGAGAGCACCATTGCAATGCCGACCAGCGCGCCCTGAATTTGCCCCATCGATTTACGCGTTGCCTGCCGTGGCGTCAGCCCTTCTTCGCTCATGATGCGTTCGACGTTCTCGACCACCACGATGGCATCATCCACCAGCAGGCCGATCGCCAGCACCATCGCGAACATGGTGAGGGTGTTGATACTGTAATCGAAGGCGTAGAGCGTGGCGAAGGTACCCATTAACACCACCGGAACGGCGATGGTCGGGATAAGCGTCGCACGGAAGTTTTGCAGGAACAGGTACATCACCAGGAACACCAGCAGAATGGCTTCCAGCAGGGTTTTTACCACATCGGTGATGGAGGCTTTAACGAACGAGGTCGTTTCATAGGCCACTTTGTATTCCAGCCCGCGCGGAAAATACTCTTTGAGTTCATCCAGGCGCGCGATAACCCGTTCCGCGGTTGCCATTTCGTTGGCACCGGACGCGAGTTTCACCCCGAGGCCCGAGGCGGCATTGCGGTTAAAACGGCTCAGATAATCATATTTTTCCGCGCCCATTTCCACTTCAGCCACATCACCAAGCGTGACGACAGAACCGTCCTGGTTAACGCGCAGCGTGATATCGCGGAACTGCTGCGGCGTTTGCAGCAGCGACTGCGCGTTAATGGTGGCGTTCAGCGCCTGCTTATCAACAGAAGGCGTTCCCCCCAACTGACCGACGGCGACCTGGGCGTTTTGTGAGGAAATCGCATCGGTAACGTCCTTGGTGGTGAGCTGGAAACTATTGAGTTTGGCGGGGTCCAGCCAGATACGCATGGAGTATTGCGAACCGTAGGCATCAATATCGCCCACGCCGTTCACGCGACTGAGTGGCTCCTGAATATTACTGGCGACGTAGTCAGCAATATCCTGTTTATCCATGCTGCCGTCAGTGGAGACGAAAGCGATGGTCAGAATGTTGGTATCACCGGTTTTACGTACCGTGACGCCCTGAGTTTGCACCGCCTGCGGCAGTTTACGTAACGCCGATTGCAGCTGGTTTTGCACCTGCTGGACGGCTTCATCAGGATCGGTACCCGCAAGGAAGCTGAGCGTCACGCTCGCCTGCCCGGTAGCGCTACTTTGTGATGACATGTACATCAGGTTATCGAGGCCGGTCATGTTCTGCTCGATAACCTGGGTGACGGTGTTCTCCAGCGTCTGCGCGGACGCCCCCGGATAGTTGGCGGTGATGCGCACGTTCGGCGGAGCAAGATCGGGATATTGCTCAACTGGCAATGAAAAAATAGCCAGGGTTCCCGTCAGACATAACAGGATTGCCAGTACCCAGGCAAAAATGGGGCGATCGATGAAGAAATTCGCCATCAGGAAGAGACCTCGTTATACGTATTTTTAATGACGCCAATGCTCGGAACACTCTAGCCGCAAGGCTCCCGGCAATCGTGGAGAAATTAAGGAGATAGTGTAAATTATCATGCCGCTTTTCTGCATAGACAGGCATTTCGTCAAGATTATTACGGTCACGTTACAAGAAGTTTTCAGCGGGGATCTTGCCATTAACTGAATGAAACGTAATTTCATTTAAGATGAAATTTTTTGATCTGCCACAGCATAGTGATAAATAGTCGTCATTCCTGGGCAAATGGACATTGCCTGCTGCATAGCTCCTCGGCTAATAAATAGACCTTATAAATATAAAGCTTATATAACCCGGACAGAGGGACGCTATGAACCGTTTTATAATGGCTGACAGCCAAAAATGCATTGGCTGTCGGGCATGTGAAGTTGCCTGCGTAATGTCGCATAACCATGAACAGCATGTCTTAACGCCTGCGCGTTTTCAACCGCGCATCACCGTCTTCAAAAATCAGACGCAGCGGAGCGCGGTAACCTGCCGCCATTGCGAAGATGCGCCGTGCGCACGAAGCTGCCCGAATGGCGCTATCAGTCAACGCGATGATGCAATCCTGGTTGACCAAAGCAAATGTATCGGCTGTAAATCCTGCGCCGTCGCGTGCCCGTTTGGCACCATGCAGATTGTCCTGACGCCCGCTGCCGATGGCCGGGTAAAGGCCAATGCGCAAAAATGTGACCTTTGCGACGGGCGTGATGGCGGCCCGGCCTGCGTGGAAAACTGCCCGGCGGATGCGCTGGCGCTGGTAAGCCCGCAGCGTCTGGCCGATATGTCGAAAAACCGCCGCATGCAGGCGGCCTGTCGCGATGCCCAGCCGTGGCACAGCGAAAGTGCAGGTCAGCACTCCATCACGCTCAGTAAACGCCAGCAGATGGCGCAAACGCCCGCGCGTGGTGAAGCCGACAAACTGGCGATTGAGGCGCGCAAAACCGACTTCGCGGAAATCTACCTGCCGCTCAGTGAAAATCAGGCTCAGCAGGCTTCTTCGCGCTGCCTGACCTGCGGCGAGCACAGTATCTGCGAATGGACCTGCCCGCTGCACAATCATATTCCACAGTGGATTGACCGGGTAAAGGCCGGCGATATTGACGCGGCGGTGGCGCTGTCGCATCAGACTAACCCCCTGCCGGAAATTACCGGACGCGTCTGCCCGCAGGACCGTCTCTGCGAAGGCGCCTGCACCGTGCGTGACGAACACGGCGCGGTCACCATTGGCAACCTTGAACGCTATATTACCGACCAGGCGCTGGCGAAGGGCTGGCGACCAGAAGTGGGCCCGGTAGTGGCAAGTGGTAAACGCGTAGCGATTATCGGCGCGGGCCCGGCAGGGCTGGCCTGTGCGGATCTCCTGGTGCGTCAGGGCGTGGAGCCGGTGGTGTTTGACCGCCATCCGGAAATCGGCGGCCTGCTGACCTTCGGCATTCCGTCCTTCAAGCTGGATAAATCGCTGCTGGCACGCCGCCGCGAAATCTTTACCGCGATGGGCATTCGCTTTGAGCTGAATTGCGAAATCGGTAAAGACGTGACGATGAACGACCTGCTGGAAGAGTACGATGCGGTCTTTGTCGGCGTGGGCACCTACCGCTCGATGAAAGCCAATTTAGCCAACGAAGATGCGCCTGGTGTGTATGACGCGCTGCCTTTCCTGATCGCCAACACCAAAAATGTGATGGGGCTGAACGAACTGCCAAACGAGCCTTTCATCAACACCTCCGGGTTAAATGTGGTGGTGCTGGGCGGCGGCGATACGGCGATGGACTGCGTGCGCACCGCGCTGCGTCACGGCGCAGCAAAGGTAACCTGCGCTTATCGTCGTGACGAAGCCAACATGCCTGGCTCCAGGAAAGAGGTGAAAAACGCCCGGGAAGAGGGGGCGGAATTTGAATTCAACGTTCAGCCGCTGACGCTCGAACTGGATAAAGCGGGCAAGGTGAACGGGATTCGTTTCATCCGCACCGCGATGGGCGAGCCCGACAGCCAGGGGCGCCGTCGCCCGGTACCGATTGAGGGCAGCGAGTTTGTCATGCCTGCCGATGCGGTCATTATGGCGTTTGGTTTCCATCCACATAGCATGCCGTGGCTGAGCGCCCAGGGCGTCGAAGTGGATGACTGGGGACGCATCCGTGCAAATGTCGAAAGCCGCTATCGTTATCAGACGACTAATCCGAAAGTGTTTGCAGGTGGTGATGCGGTGCGCGGAGCGGATCTGGTGGTGACCGCGATGGCAGAGGGCCGCCATGCTGCGCAAGGGATTATTGACTGGTTAGGCGTGAAAACGCACGGCGTACATTAACGACAAAACGGGCTCCACGGCGTAGTATGGTTCGCTTCGAATCGCGTTGTGGAGCCCGTATGTCATTTAAGATTGAACTGATTAAAGATAAAGTCCTCTCCGATAACTACTTTATTCTGCGCAATATTACCTACGATTTAACCCGCAAAAATGGTGAAGTTATCCGGCATAAACGCGAAGTTTATGACCGGGGTAACGGCGCCACCATTCTGCTCTACAATCCGCGCAAAAAGAACGTGGTGCTGGTGCGCCAGTTCCGCGTCGCCACCTGGGTCAACGGCAACGCTGACGGGCGATTAATCGAAACCTGTGCTGGCCTGCTGGATAATGACGAGCCGGAAGTGTGCATCCGCAAAGAGGCGATAGAAGAGACGGGCTATCAGGTCGGCGAGGTGCGCAAAGTGTTCCAGCTCTATATGTCCCCAGGCGGCGTCACGGAAATCGCTCACTTCTTTATTGGCGAATATGATGATAATCAGCGCCGCAGCGCGGGCGGCGGCGTCGATGATGAAGACATTGAAGTGCTGGAAATCCCCTTCACTGAGGCGCTGGCGATGATCACGCGGGGTGAAATCTGCGACGGTAAGACGGTGATCTTGTTACAGTATTTGCAATCTTCCGGTTTAATGGATTGATTTTACTAAAGAAATAATTATGTATTTTATATGAATCAATCCGACAAATCCGATTGAGCGCAGCGGCTATGCCGTTGAAGATACCCCGGTTAACTGATGTTTTTTTCTTCTGGGGTTGTACCGTTCATGCGCTATCGCGTTCTTCTCTTATTGTTTCTGGGGCTGCTCCCAACGTCTCTGACGTGGGCGTCTCCTGTCCAGCAGGTTTTTTCTGACTGGCTGGTCACCTGCAATAATCAGAATTTCTGCGTCACGCGTAACGTCGGCCTGCATCACGGCCTGGTGATGACCCTCAGCCGCAGTGCGGGCGCGCATATGGACGCTGCGCTGCGTATCGAACTGGGCGGTCTGGTCAATCCGGTTGCAGCCGTGCCGCCGATTGCGCCGCGACTGCTGCTGGATGACAAGCCGCTCCAGCGTGGAGAAGAGCACTGGAAGGTTCAGCCAAAGCTTCTCGCCACGGAAGATAGCGCGACGATAGATGCGTTTTTGCAACAGGTGCAGGACGCGCAGGCGATAACCCTACAAAAAGGGGTCCAGGTGATTTCCCTGAAAGGGCTAAAAGCCGCGCTGCTGTTTATCGATTCACAGCAAAAACGGGTTGGCAGTGAAACGGCGTGGGTGCGAAAGGGCGATGAACCGCCGCTGAGCGTTCCCCCGGCGCCACCGCTGAAAACCGTTGCTAAAGTCAACCCGACGCCGACGCCGCTCACCCGCGATGAATATAACGATCTGCTCGATTATGGCACCTGGCGGATGAACAATACCCAGTGCTCGCTGGATCCGCTGCGTCGCGAAGTGTGGGTTACCGCACTTACCGATGATAAAGCGCTGATGATGATCAGTTGTGAATCCGGCGCCTATAACACGATTTACCGTGCCTGGCTGGTGTCGCGTAAAAAGCCCCATGCCTCGCATCCGGTGCGTTTGCGTCTGCCGTTCCTGCCTTCCGGGCAGGACAACCGTGACGTCGAGTTGATGAACCTGACCTTTAATGAAAATACGCGCGAGCTTATCACCCTTGAGAAAGGGCGCGGACTGGGCGACTGCGGCGTGCAAACCCGCTGGCGCTACGATGGGCAGCGTTTTCGTTTAGTGCGCTATGCGGGGCAGCCGGAGTGCGATAACTGGCAGGGGGCCGATGCGTGGCCTACCCAGTGGATCACCGGGTAGGGGGCGGAGAATTGCCGGATGCGGCTGCGCCTTATCCGGCCTACAAAACACCGTTCGTAATAACATTCGCTCGTAGGCCTGATAAGCGAAGCGCATCAGGCACTTGCACCATAACCTAACGCTTCTTCAATACCGCTTTTGCCTTCTCGACAATATTCTCAACCGTAAAGCCAAAGTACGGGAACAGTTTTTCCGCAGGCGCCGATTCGCCATAGCCGGTCATCCCGATAATCGCCCCTTTCAGGCCGACATATTTGTACCAGTAATCGGCAATGCCTGCTTCGACCGCCACGCGGGCGCTGACGCCGGAAGGCAGCACCGACTCACGGTACTCTTCATCCTGTGCATCGAAGGTATCCGTCGAAGGCAGCGAAACCACCCGTACGTTTACCCCATCCGCACGCAGCTTTTCTGCCGCCAGCACGGTGATTTCCACTTCTGAACCGGTGGCTATCAGAATCAGGTCCGGCTTGCCGCCCGCATCCTTCAGCACATAACCGCCGCGCGCGATTTCCTGAACCTGCTCTGGCGTACGCTCCATTTGCGCCAGGTTTTGTCGGGACAAGATCAGCGCCGTTGGGCCATGGTGACGCTCAACCGCCGCTTTCCAGGCGACCGCGGTTTCCACCTGATCGCACGGACGCCAGGTGCTGAAGTTTGGCGTGAGACGCAGGCTGGCAAGCTGCTCTACCGCCTGGTGCGTCGGGCCATCTTCACCAAGGCCGATGGAGTCATGGGTATAAACCATAATCTGCCGCGCCTTCATCAGCGCCGCCATACGCGCGGCATTACGCGCATACTCGACAAACATCAGGAAGGTGGCGGTGTAGGGCACAAATCCACCGTGATGGGCAATCCCGTTGGCAATAGCGGTCATCCCAAACTCACGTACGCCATAGTGAATATAGTTACCCGCGAGATCCTCTTTCAGCGATTTCGAGCCGGACCAAATCGTTAAATTACTGGGCGCGAGATCCGCCGAGCCGCCCAGCAGCTCCGGCAGAATCGGGCCATAGGCATTGAGGGTATTTTGCGAGGCTTTACGGCTGGCGATTTTCGCCGGCTCCGACTGCATTTTCTCGATGTACGCCTGCACGGTACTCGCCCAGTTTTCCGGTAAGCCACCGCTCATGCGACGGATAAACTCCGCCGCCAGTTCCGGGTGCGCCTTTTGATAGGCGGCGAGCTTCCTTTTCCAGCTCTGTTGTTCTTTCTCACCGCGCTCACGGGCATCCCACTTTTTGTAAATCTCTTTTGGAATCTCAAACGGTGGGTGATTCCAGCCAAGCTGTTTACGCGCCAGCGCGACTTCTTCCGCGCCCAGCGCCGCGCCGTGCGCTTCCTCTTTACCGGCTTTATTCGGCGAGCCGAAACCGATAACCGTGCGGCAGATAATCAGCGACGGTTTATCCTTAACGCTCTGCGCCTCTTCAATCGCTTTTTTCACCGCCTGCGGATCGTGTCCGTCGATTTCATGTATCACGTGCCAGTGATAAGCCTCGAAGCGTTTCGCCGTATCGTCGGTGAACCAGCCTTTGGTTTCACCATCAATCGAAATCCCGTTGCTATCGTAAAAACCAATCAGTTTGCCCAGCCCCAGCGTCCCGGCAAGGGAACTCACTTCGTGCGAAATCCCCTCCATCAGGCAGCCATCACCCATAAATACGTAAGTATAGTGATCGACAATCTCATGCCCCGGCTGGTTAAACTGTGCGGCCAGCGTGCGTTCGGCGATAGCCAGACCGACCGCGTTCGCCAGCCCCTGGCCGAGTGGCCCGGTGGTGGTTTCAACGCCTGGCGTATAGCCAATCTCCGGGTGGCCTGGCGTTTTGGAATGCAGCTGGCGGAAATTTTTCAGCTCTTCAATCGGCAGGTCGTAACCGCTCAGGTGCAGCAGGCTATAGAGCAGCATCGAGGCGTGGCCATTAGAGAGAATAAAGCGATCGCGGTCATACCACGTTGGGTCCGTGGGGTTATGTTTCATGAAGTCGTTCCACAGGACTTCAGCAATATCCGCCATGCCCATTGGTGCGCCAGGGTGTCCGGAATTGGCTTTCTGAACGGCATCCATACTCAGGGCACGGATGGCATTAGCGAGATCTCTTCGTGACATTAACGACTCCTTAGCAAAAGTGGCGATCTTGATAAGTTATGAGATGCATAACAAAAAAGCATAGCAGACAGGCATAGCATTGTTTTCGATACTTGGTAACATGTTCCTCATATACCAATAACAATGTGAACCCACCAGCCAGACCGTGGCGCATCACTTTTTAGTTCGATACGTGAAAGGAACCCCAAATGGACGAGCAGTTAAAACAAAGTGCCCTCGATTTCCACGAATTCCCGGTTCCGGGGAAAATTCAGGTCTCTCCGACAAAACCGCTGGCGACGCAGCGCGATCTGGCGCTGGCCTATTCACCGGGTGTAGCCGCGCCGTGTCTGGAAATTGAGAAGGACCCGCTGGCTGCCTACAAATACACCGCCCGTGGCAACCTGGTGGCGGTGGTGTCTAACGGTACAGCGGTGCTTGGCCTCGGTAACATTGGCGCACTGGCCGGTAAACCGGTGATGGAAGGTAAGGGCGTCCTGTTTAAAAAATTCGCCGGTATTGATGTGTTCGATATCGAAGTGGATGAACTCGATCCCGACAAATTTATCGATGTGGTCGCGGCGCTGGAGCCGACTTTCGGCGGCATCAACCTCGAAGATATCAAAGCGCCTGAGTGCTTCTACATCGAGCAGAAACTGCGCGAACGCATGAACATTCCGGTATTCCACGATGACCAGCACGGCACGGCGATTATCAGCACGGCGGCTATCCTCAACGGCCTGCGCGTGGTTGAGAAGAATATCTCTGACGTGCGCATGGTTGTGTCCGGCGCGGGTGCGGCGGCAATTGCTTGTATGAACCTGCTGGTGGCGCTGGGGATGCAGAAACACAATATCGTGGTCTGCGACTCTAAAGGCGTCATCTATAAAAACCGCGAAGCCAATATGGCGGAAACCAAAGCGGCTTACGCGGTGGACGATGACGGTAAGCGCACGCTGGATGACGTGATTGCCGATGCGGACATTTTCCTTGGCTGCTCTGGGCCAAAAGTGCTGACCCAGGAGATGGTGAAGAAAATGGCGCGCGCGCCAATGATCCTCGCGCTGGCAAACCCGGAGCCGGAAATTCTGCCGCCGCTGGCAAAAGAAGTGCGCCCGGATGCGATTATCTGTACCGGTCGTTCGGACTATCCGAACCAGGTCAACAACGTGCTTTGTTTCCCGTTCATCTTCCGTGGTGCGCTGGACGTTGGCGCGACGGCGATCAACGAAGAGATGAAGCTGGCAGCGGTGCACGCGATTGCCGAACTGGCGCACGCGGAACAGAGCGAAGTGGTGGCATCGGCCTATGGCGATCAGGATCTGAGCTTTGGCGCGGAGTACATCATTCCAAAACCGTTCGATCCGCGCCTGATCGTCAAGATCGCCCCGGCTGTCGCCAAAGCCGCGATGGACTCCGGCGTGGCGACGCGTCCGATTGCCGACTTCGACGCCTACGTTGAAAAACTGAGCGAGTTTGTTTACAAAACCAACCTGTTCATGAAGCCGATTTTCTCCCAGGCGCGTAAAGAGCCGAAACGCGTGGTGCTGGCGGAAGGTGAAGACACGCGCGTGCTGCACGCCACGCAGGAGCTGATTACGCTGGGGCTGGCGAAACCGATTCTGATCGGTCGTCCGAGCGTTATCGAAATGCGCGTCCAGAAACTGGGCCTGCAAATCAAACCGGGCGTCGATTTCGAAATCGTCAACAATGAATCTGACCCGCGCTTTAAAGAGTACTGGAATGAGTACTATAACCTGATGAAACGCCGCGGCATCAGCCCGGAACAGGCACAGCGTGCGGTGATCAGCAACACCACGGTGATTGGCGCGATCATGGTGCATCGCGGCGAAGCGGATGTGCTGATCTGCGGTACCATCGGCGACTATCACGAGCATTACGGCGTGATTCAGCCGCTGTTTGGCTATCGCGATGGTGTACACACCGCCGGTGCGATGAACGCCCTGCTGCTGCCAAGCGGCAACACCTTTATTGCCGATACCTACGTCAACAACGATCCGACGCCGGAACAACTGGCGGAAATCGCGTTGATGGCGGCGGAAAGCGTGCGTCGCTTCGGTATCGAACCGCGCGTGGCGCTGCTGTCTCACTCGAACTTTGGTTCGTCTGACTGCCCGTCAGCCAGCAAAATGCGTGAGGCGCTGGCGCTGGTGAAAGAGCGTGCGCCGGAGCTGATGATTGACGGTGAAATGCACGGTGATGCCGCGCTGGTGGAAAGCATCCGCGCTGACCGCATGCCGGACAGCCCGCTGAAAGGCTCGGCAAACATTCTGGTGATGCCGAATATGGAAGCTGCGCGTATCAGTTATAACCTGCTGCGCGTCTCCAGTTCTGAAGGCGTGACCGTCGGCCCGGTATTGATGGGCGTGGCGAAACCGGTGCATATTCTGACGCCGATTGCCTCTGTGCGTCGCATTGTGAATATGGTGGCACTGGCGGTAGTTGAGGCGCAGACGCAGCCGCTGTAAGCGATTTAATTAATATCAGGCGCGGAAATATCTCCGCGCCTTTTTTATTTCCATTCTTAGTGATCTACCTCTCCTTTTAAATCTCCTTGCCGAATTTTGTTATTTACTCTGCCGAAAAATTGCCACGATGAGGCACGTTTTAGCGGAGGCGGCGAGTCATGGATAAAGAACGCATTATTCAGGAATTTGTACCGGGGAAACAGGTCACGCTGGCGCATCTTATTGCGCATCCGGGCGAAGAACTGGCCAAAAAAATTGGCGTTCCCGAGGCGGGTGCCATCGGCATTATGACGCTCACGCCCGGCGAAACCGCCATGATTGCCGGTGACTTAGCGATGAAAGCCGCAGATGTCCACATCGGTTTTCTCGACAGATTTAGCGGCGCACTGGTTATCTACGGCTCCGTTGGCGCGGTGGAAGAGGCCTTATTGCAGACGGTCGCAGGCCTGGGGCGTTTATTAAATTACACGCTGTGTAGCCTGACAAAAAGCTAATACGGAGTGGCGATGAAACGCATTGCTTTCGTGGGCGCTGTCGGTGCAGGGAAAACCACGCTCTTTAACGCGTTGCAGGGAAATTACGCGCTGGCACGTAAAACGCAGGCCGTGGAATTTAACGACAACGGCGATATTGATACGCCGGGTGAATATTTCAGCCATCCACGCTGGTATCACGCGCTAATAACGTCGTTACAGGATGTCGAAACGCTTATTTATATTCACGCCGCAGACGATAAAGAGAGTCGATTACCCGCCGGGTTATTAGATATCGGCGCGCGTAAGCGGCATATCGCAGTGATCAGTAAAACGGATCTGCCCGGAGCGGACGTGGCGTTTACCCGCCAGCTTTTGCAGGCAGCAGGATTTCAGGCGCCAATTTTCGAGCTCAACAGCCACGATCCACACAGCGTGCAGAGCCTGATCGATTATCTGGCCGAGCTTACCGAACAGGAGGAAGGGGCAGGTGAAAAAACTCATTACCGCTAACGATATTCGTGCAGCCCATGCGGATGGCGCAAAAGAACTCGCCGTTGTGCTGCGTGCCAGCATTATCACGCCTGAAGCGCGGGAAGTGGCTGACCAGCTCGGCATTGCCATTCGTGAATGCGACGAGCAAACCGCACCATCTACGATTGAACCACAGAGTGACAGCCAGCGTATTCGCGAAGCCATTATTGCGCAGTTGCCCGCCGGGCAGTTTACCGAAAGTCTGGTCACGCAGCTGATGGATAAGGTGATGAAGGAGAAGCAGTCGCTGGAGCAGAGCGCCATGCAGCCGAGCTTCAAATCCGTGACCGGCAAGGGCGGCGTGAAGGTGATTGACGGGAGTAGCGTCAGGTTTGGCCGCTTCGACGGGGCGGAACCGCACTGCGTGGGCTTAACGGATCTGGTGACGGAGCAAGACGGTAGCAGCATGGCCGCCGGGTTTATGCAGTGGGACAACGCCTTTTTCCCGTGGACGCTGAACTACGATGAAGTTGACATGGTACTGGAGGGCGAGCTGCACGTTCGTCATGCAGGCGAAACCATGATTGCCAAAGCCGGGGATGTGATGTTTATCCCGAAAGGCTCCAGTATTGAGTTCGGCACGCCCTCGACCGTGCGATTCCTTTACGTTGCCTGGCCTGCGAACTGGCAATCGTTATGAAAGATTTCATCACTGAAGCGTGGCTCAGAGCGAATCATACGCTCAGCGAAGGCGCAGAGATCCATCTCCCTGCGGACAGTCGCCTGACGCCATCGGCTCGCGAGCTGCTGGAAAGCCGTCATCTGCGCATCAAATTTCTCGATGAACAGGGAAGCCTGTTTGTTGATGACGAACAGCAGCAACCGCAGCCGGTACACGGTTTAACCAGCAGCGACAGCCACCCGCAGGCGTGCTGCGAGCTGTGCCGTCAGCCGGTAGAGAAAAAACCGGATACGCTCACGCACCTGACCGCCGACAAAATGGTTGCCAAGAGCGACCCGCGCCTCGCGTTTCGTGCGGCGCTCGACAGCACCATCGCCCTGGCGGTATGGCTACAGGTTGAACTGGCGGAAGCCTGGCAACCGTGGCTTGCGGATATTCGTTCGCGTCTGGGCAACATTATGCGTGCGGATGCGCTGGATGAGCCGCTGGCGATGCAGAGTATCGTCGGGCTTAACGAAGAGGAACTGCACCGTCTTTCGCACCAGCCGCTACGTTATCTTGACCACGATCATCTGGTGCCGGAAGCCAGCCATGGCCGCGATGCCGCGCTGCTTAATTTACTGCGCACCAAAGTGCGTGAAACCGAAACGCTCGCCGCGCAGGTGTTTATCACCCGTGGTTTTGACGTGTTGCGCCCGGATATTTTGCAGGCGCTGAACCGGCTCTCCAGCGCGGTTTACGTGATGATGATCTTGAGCGTGGCAAAGCACCCGCTAACCGTAAATCAAATTCAGCAACGGCTGGGAGGCGCGCAATGATTATTGAACGCGCTCGCCAGTCGGCCTTACGCGCGCCTGCCCGCGTGGTGTTCCCGGATGCGCTGGATATCCGCGTGCTGAAAGCCGCGAACTCTCTGCATCAGCAGAAGCTGGCATACCCCATTCTGGTCGCCAGTCCGTTTGAACTGCGGCAATTTGCCCTCAGCCACCGTGTCCCGATGGACGGTATTCAGGTTATCGACCCGAACGGCAATTTGCCGATGCGTGAAGCGTTTGCCGAGCGTTGGCTGGCGCGCGCAGGCGAGAAAACCCCGCCGGATGCCGTGGAAAAATTATGCGAGCCGCTGATGTTCGCGGCCGCGATGGTGAGTGCGGGTAGTGCGGATGTGTGCATTGCCGGCAACCTCTCTTCGACCGCGAATGTACTGCGGGCCGGGCTTCGTATTATCGGCTTACAGCCGGGCTGCAAAACGCTCTCTTCGCTTTTTCTGATGCTGCCGCAGTACCGCGGGCCAGCCTTAGGATTCGCCGATTGCAGCGTTGTGCCGCAGCCGACGGCGGCGCAGCTGGCGGATATCGCGCTTGCCAGCGCCGAAACCTGGCGGGCGATATCCGGTGAAGAACCCCGCGTGGCGATGCTCTCTTTTTCAACGAACGGCAGCGCGCGTCATCCCTGCGTGGCTAACATACAGCAGGCGACGGCGATTGTCCGCGAACGTGCGCCGCAGTTGGCGGTGGATGGTGAATTACAGTTTGACGCCGCCTTCGTCCCGGATGTTGCCGCGCAAAAAGCGCCTGCCAGCCCGTTGCAGGGAAAGGCCAACGTGATGGTTTTTCCATCGCTGGAAGCGGGCAATATTGGCTACAAAATCGCCCAGCGGTTGGGGGGCTATCGCGCTGTAGGGCCGCTGATTCAGGGGCTTGCCGCGCCGCTTCATGACCTATCCCGAGGCTGTAGCGTACAGGAAATTATTGAACTGGCGTTGGTGGCAGCCGTGCCGCGCCAGACTGACGTGAGCTGCGAGAGTCGCTCACAAACGCTGGTTGAATGAACGGTCCCGTTCTGGACCCCTTAAATGAGAGGAAAACACAATGGAAGCATTAGGAATGATTGAAACCCGGGGCCTGGTTGCACTGATTGAGGCTTCTGACGCCATGGTTAAAGCGGCACGCGTGAAACTGGTCGGCGTGAAGCAGATTGGCGGCGGCCTGTGTACTGCGATGGTTCGTGGTGATGTTGCAGCCTGCAAAGCCGCAACGGATGCCGGCGCGGCGGCCGCGCAGCGTATTGGTGAGCTGGTGTCTGTGCACGTAATCCCGCGTCCGCACGGCGATCTGGAAGAAGTGTTCCCGATCAGCTTCAAAGGCGACAGCAACAATATTTAATGGCTCGGTGCGGGATGGCGCATTCATCGCAGGCCGAAAAAGCGAAGCGCCATCCGGCAAATCTCACCCACGGAGGCGGGTATGAAACTGGCAGTCGTCACAGGACAAATCGTTTGTACCGTACGCCATCAGGGACTGGCACATGACAAATTGCTGATGGTGGAAATGATCGATGCCCAGGGAAATCCCGACGGACAGTGCGCTGTCGCCATCGACAATATCGGTGCGGGAACCGGTGAGTGGGTGCTGCTGGTCAGCGGCAGCTCTGCCCGTCAGGCGCATCACAGCGAATTGTCGCCGGTGGATCTGTGCGTTATCGGCATTGTCGATGAAGTGGTGGCTGGCGGTAAGGTGACTTTCCATAAATAGGGCAGAAATCATGAATCAACAGGATATTGAACAGGTGGTAAAAGCCGTGCTGCTGAAAATGAAAGACAGCAGTCAGCCTGTTGCCGACGTTCATGAAATGGGCGTCTTTGCCTCCCTGGATGACGCCGTTGCGGCGGCAAAAATCGCCCAACAGGGGCTGAAGAGCGTGGCAATGCGCCAGCTGGCGATTCACGCCATCCGCGAGGCGGGTGAAAAACACGCCAGAGAATTAGCGGAGCTTGCCGTCAACGAGACGGGCATGGGCCGCATCGACGATAAATTTGCCAAAAATGTGGCGCAGGCGCGCGGCACGCCGGGCGTGGAGTGTTTATCTCCACAGGTGCTGACGGGTGATAACGGCCTGACGCTGATAGAAAACGCGCCGTGGGGCGTGGTGGCATCGGTGACGCCGTCCACCAACCCGGCGGCCACGGTGATTAATAACGCGATAAGCCTGATTGCCGCGGGCAACAGCGTCGTATTTGCCCCACATCCGGCGGCGAAAGGCGTTTCGCAACGCGCTATTGCGCTGCTTAATCAGGCGGTTGTTGCTGCGGGCGGCCCGGAAAACCTGCTGGTGACCGTCGCCAATCCGGATATCGAAACCGCACAGCGATTGTTCAAATATCCCGGCATCGGCCTGCTGGTGGTGACGGGCGGTGAAGCGGTCGTTGAGGCGGCGCGAAAACATACCAATAAACGCCTGATTGCCGCCGGGGCGGGAAATCCGCCGGTGGTGGTGGATGAGACGGCTGATCTTGCGCGTGCTGCGCAGTCCATCGTCAAAGGCGCGTCTTTCGATAACAACATCATCTGCGCTGATGAAAAAGTGCTGATTGTGGTCGATAGCGTGGCGGACGAACTGATGCGCCTGATGGAAGGTGAGCACGCGGTCAGGCTGACGACCGCGCAGGCTGAGCAACTCCAGCCGGTACTGCTGAACAAAATCGACGAACGCGGAAAAGGCTCTGTCAGCCGTGACTGGGTCGGGCGCGATGCAGCAAAAATCGCAGCGGCGATTGGCCTGAAGGTGCCGGAACAGACGCGGTTGCTGTTTGTGGAAACGTCGGCTGCGCATCCGTTTGCCGTGACCGAACTGATGATGCCGGTGCTGCCTGTCGTGCGCGTCGCCAACGTGGCGGAAGCCATTGCGCTGGCGGTGGTCCTTGAAGGCGGCTGTCATCACACGGCCGCGATGCACTCGCGCAATATCGACAACATGAACCAGATGGCGAACGCCATTGATACCAGTATTTTCGTCAAAAACGGGCCCTGTATTGCCGGGCTCGGATTAGGCGGGGAAGGCTGGACCACCATGACCATCACCACGCCTACCGGTGAAGGCGTGACCAGCGCGCGGACCTTCGTGCGCCTGCGCCGCTGCGTGCTGGTAGACGCATTCCGCATCGTATAAGGAAAACGAGATGGCCTTCGACGAACTGTGGCTCACTCCGCGCCTGCAACACGCCGCTCGCTTGTGCCAGCAAACCCCGGCTGTCAGCGACTCACCGCTGTGGCTGGGCGTGGATCTGGGCACCTGCGATGTGGTGTCGATGGTGGTCGACCGAGAGGGTCAGCCGGTCGCCGTTTGTCTCGATTGGGCTGACGTTGTGCGCGACGGCATCGTCTGGGATTTCTTCGGCGCGGTGACGATTGTTCGTCGCCATCTCGAGTCGCTTGAGCAGCAGCTTGGCTGTCGCTTCACCCATGCGGCGACCTCTTTTCCGCCGGGCACCGACGCGCGTATTTCTATCAACGTGCTGGAGTCTGCGGGCCTGGAGGTGAGCCACGTACTGGACGAACCGACCGCGGTGGCAGACCTGCTTCGGCTGGATAACGCCGGTGTGGTGGATATTGGCGGCGGGACTACCGGAATCGCCATCGTCAAACAGGGCAAGGTTGTCTATTCAGCCGATGAAGCTACCGGCGGACACCACATCTCCCTGACGCTCGCGGGCAACCGCCGCGTTCCGCTGGAAGAGGCGGAGCAGTACAAGCGCAGCAATGCGCAGGAGATTTGGCCGGTAGTGAAGCCGGTGTACGAAAAGATGGCGGAGATTGTCGCCCGACATATCGAAGGGCAGGGGATAACCGATTTATGGCTGGCAGGCGGCTCGTGTATGCAACCCGGCGTGGCTGATTTGTTTCGCAAGCGCTTCCCGGAATTACGGGTGCATCTCCCGCAGCACAGCCTGTTTATGACCCCGCTGGCGATTGCCAGCAGCGGGCGCGAGAAAGCGGAGGGGATCTATGCAAAGTGAATTGCAGACGGCGCTCTTTCAGGCATTCGATACCCTGAATCTGCAACGCATGAAAACGTTCAGCGTCCCGCCAGTGACGCTCTGCGGCCTTGGGGCGGTGAGCAGCTGTGGGCAAGAAGCGCAGACACGCGGGCTGAAGCATCTGTTCGTGATGGTCGATAGCTTTTTGCATCAGGCGGGAATGACCGCCGCGCTGACGCGTAGCCTGGCCGTTAAAGGGATAGCCACCACAATTTGGCCGTGCCCGGTGGGCGAGCCCTGTATTACGGATGTTTGCGCGGCAGTTGCGCAGTTACGTGAATCTGGCGGCGACGGTGTTATTGCCTTCGGCGGCGGTTCGGTGCTGGATGCGGCGAAAGCCGTTGCGCTGCTGGTGACTAACCCGGATAGCACGCTGGCAGAGGTATCGGAAACTCGCGTTTTGAAACCGCGCCTGCCGTTGATGGCCATTCCAACCACGGCAGGTACCGGCTCCGAAACCACTAACGTAACCGTGATTATCGACGCCGCGACCGGGCGCAAGCAGGTGCTGGCGCATGCTTCCCTGATGCCGGATGTGGCGATTCTGGATGCCGCGCTGACAGAGGGCATTCCGTCGCATATCACCGCAATGACCGGTATCGATGCCTTGACCCATGCGATTGAAGCCTATAGCGCGCTGAATGCCTCGCCGTTTACCGACAGCCTGGCGATTGGCGCAATGGCGATGATCGCGCAATCGCTGCCTAAAGCGGTGGGCTACGGGCATGACCTGGCGGCACGCGAGAGCATGCTGCTGGCTTCATGTATGGCGGGAATGGCGTTTTCCAGCGCCGGGCTGGGGTTATGCCATGCGATGGCGCATCAGCCAGGGGCGACGCTGCACATTCCTCATGGTTTGGCGAATGCCATGCTGCTGCCCACGGTGATGGAATTCAACCGAATGGTGTGCCGCGAACGGTTTAGCCAGATTGGCCGGGCGCTGAGAAATAAAAAATCGGACGATCGCGACGCCATTAACGCGGTAAGCGAGCTGATTGCGGAAGTAGGGATCGACAAACGGCTGGGCGATGTTGGCGCGACACCTGCGCATTACAACGCCTGGGCGCAGGGCGCGCTGGACGATATTTGTCTGCGCAGCAACCCGCGCACCGTGAGCCAGGAACAGATTGTCGGCCTGTACGCGGCAGCGCACTAAAGCATACCAGGACGTAGGCCGGATAAGGTGCTTGCACCGCCATCCGGCGTATTAGCCGCAGCATTGCCTGATGGCGCTGCGCTTATCAGGCCTACGAAACCACCTGAAAATGGAGATGACTTTATGGGAATTAACGAAATCATCATGTACATCATGATGTTCTTTATGCTGATTGCCGCCGTGGACAGGATCCTGTCGCAGTTTGGCGGTTCTGCACGTTTCCTCGGTAAATTTGGCAAGAGTATTGAAGGTTCCGGCGGCCAGTTCGAAGAGGGCTTTATGGCGATGGGCGCGCTGGGTCTGGCGATGGTCGGTATGACCGCGCTGGCACCGGTGCTGGCGCACGTGCTGGGCCCGGTCATTATCCCGCTGTATGAAATGCTTGGCGCTAACCCGTCAATGTTCGCCGGAACGCTGCTGGCGTGCGATATGGGCGGCTTCTTCCTCGCTAAAGAGCTGGCGGGCGGCGATGTGGCGGCGTGGCTATACTCAGGTTTGATTCTGGGCTCGATGATGGGGCCGACGATTGTGTTCTCCATTCCCGTGGCGCTCGGCATTATCGAACCTTCCGACCGTCGTTACCTGGCGCTTGGCGTGCTGGCCGGGATCGTCACCATCCCCATCGGCTGTATCGCGGGTGGCTTAATCGCCATGTATTCCGGCGTGCAGATCAACGGTCAGCCGGTGGAATTCACCTTCGCGTTGATCCTGATGAACATGATCCCGGTATTAATTGTCGCGGTGCTGGTGGCGTTGGGGCTGAAGTTCATCCCGGAAAAAATGATCAACGGCTTCCAGATCTTCGCCAAATTCCTCGTCGCGCTGATAACGATTGGCCTTGCCGCGGCGGTGGTGAAATTCCTGCTTGGCTGGGAACTTATTCCAGGCCTTGATCCTATCTTTATGGCGCCTGGCGATAAACCTGGCGAAGTGATGCGCGCCATCGAAGTTATTGGTTCTATCTCCTGCGTTCTGCTGGGAGCGTATCCGATGGTGCTGCTGCTCACCCGCTGGTTTGAAAAACCGTTGATGAGCGTCGGTAAGCTTCTGAATGTGAATAACATTGCGGCAGCGGGCATGGTGGCAACGCTTGCCAACAATATTCCGATGTTCGGCATGATGAAGCAGATGGATACCCGCGGCAAAGTGATCAACTGCGCCTTCGCCGTCTCTGCGGCGTTCGCTCTGGGCGATCACTTAGGTTTTGCGGCGGCCAACATGAACGCGATGATCTTCCCGATGATTGTCGGCAAGCTGATTGGCGGCGTCACGGCGATTGGCGTGGCAATGATGCTGGTGCCGAAAGATGACGCAGCACAGGTGAAAACCGAAGCGGAGGCACAATCGTGAACACTCGCCAGCTACTGAGCGTCGGTATCGATATCGGCACCACCACCACCCAGGTGATTTTCTCTCGCCTGGAACTGGTTAACCGTGCGGCAGTGTCGCAGGTGCCGCGTTACGAATTCATCAAACGCGAAATTAGCTGGCAAAGCCCGGTGTTCTTTACCCCTGTCGATAAACAGGGCGGATTAAAAGAAGCGGAGCTGAAAACTTTAATCCTTGAGCAATATCAGGCTGCGGGCATTGCGCCGGAAAGCGTTGATTCCGGGGCCATTATCATCACCGGCGAGAGTGCGAAAACTCGCAATGCGCGCCCGGCTGTTATGACGCTTTCCCAGTCGCTGGGCGATTTTGTGGTGGCCAGCGCCGGGCCGCATCTGGAATCGGTGATTGCCGGGCACGGCGCCGGAGCGCAAACCCTGTCGGAACAACGGATGTGCCGGGTGTTGAATATTGATATCGGCGGCGGCACGTCAAACTACGCGCTCTTTGAAGCAGGGAAGGTGAGCGGTACTGCCTGCCTGAACGTCGGCGGACGTCTGCTGGAAACGGATAGCCAGGGCCGGGTGGTTTACGCCCACAAGCCGGGGCAGATGATTGTCGATGACCTTTTTGGTAAGGGAACCGACGCCTGCGCGCTCACTGGCGCACAGCTTGGGCAGGTTACCCGGCGGATGGCGGAGCTTATCGTGGAAGTGGTGAGCGGCACGCTCTCTGCGCTTGCGCAGCAGTTGATGCAAACCGGCCTTCTGCCCGCCGATGTGAAACCGGACGTTATCACCCTTTCTGGCGGCGTGGGCGAGTGTTACCGCCATCAGCCTGCCGACCCGTTTTGTTTTTCCGATATTGGCCCGCTGCTGGCGACGGCGCTGCATGAACATCCGCGCCTGCGTGAGATGAACGTGCAGTTTCCGGCGCAAACCGTGCGCGCCACGGTGATTGGCGCGGGCGCGCATACGCTATCGCTTTCTGGCAGCACAATTTGGCTGGATGGCGTTGATTTGCCGATACGCAATCTGCCGGTGGCCATCCCACAGACTGAGTCGAACCTGGTTGATGCCTGGCAGCAGGCATTGGCGCAGCTCGATCTTTGTCCCCAAACAGACGCATACGTGCTGGCGCTGCCCGCCGGGCTTCCCGTGCGTTATGCCGCATTACTGACGGTCATCGACGCGTTGACCCAATTCGTCGCGCGTTTTCCGAATCCACATCCCCTGCTGGTGGTGGCCGAGCAGGACTTTGGTAAGGCTCTGGGCATGTTGTTACGCCCGCAATTACAGCAACTCCCGCTGGCGGTGATTGACGAAGTTTCCGTCCGCGCGGGGGACTATATCGACATTGGTACGCCTCTTTTTGGCGGATCGGTTGTGCCGGTGACGGTGAAATCACTCGCATTTCCTTCCTGAGGGAACGACTTATGAAACTAAAGACCACATTGTTCGGCAATGTTTATCAATTCAAGGATGTAAAAGAGGTGCTGGCGAAGGCCAACGAACTGCGTTCGGGGGATGTGCTGGCGGGGGTTGCGGCGGCAAGCTCGCAGGAGCGGGTGGCGGCAAAGCAGGTGTTGTCGGAAATGACCGTGGCGGATATCCGCAATAACCCGGTGATTGCCTATGAAGAAGACTGCGTCACGCGGCTGATTCAGGACGACGTCAATGAAACGGCCTACAACCAGATTAAAAACTGGAGCATCAGCGAGCTGCGCGAACATGTGCTCAGTGATGAAACCAGCGTGGATGACATTGCCTTCACCCGCAAAGGGCTGACCTCGGAAGTGGTTGCGGCGGTAGCGAAGATTTGCTCAAACGCGGACCTGATCTACGGCGCAAAGAAAATGCCGATTATCAAAAAGGCCAATACTACCATCGGTATTCCAGGCACTTTTAGCGCGCGTTTGCAGCCTAACGATACTCGTGACGACGTGCAGAGTATCGCCGCGCAAATCTACGAAGGGCTTTCCTTCGGGGTAGGCGATGCGGTGATCGGCGTCAACCCGGTGACGGACGACGTGGAAAACTTAAGCCGCGTGCTGGACACCATCTACGGCGTAATCGACAAATTCAATATTCCAACCCAGGGCTGCGTGCTGGCGCACGTCACCACCCAGATTGAAGCGATTCGTCGCGGCGCGCCTGGCGGGCTGATCTTCCAGAGTATTTGCGGCAGCGAGAAAGGGCTGAAAGAGTTTGGCGTAGAGCTGGCGATGCTCGATGAAGCACGCGCAGTGGGCGCGGAGTTCAACCGTATCGCCGGGGAAAACTGCCTCTACTTCGAAACCGGGCAAGGTTCGGCGTTGTCCGCTGGCGCTAACTTCGGCGCTGACCAGGTGACGATGGAAGCGCGTAACTACGGGCTGGCGCGCCATTACGATCCGTTTATCGTCAACACCGTGGTCGGTTTTATTGGGCCGGAGTATCTCTACAACGACCGGCAGATTATCCGTGCGGGCTTAGAAGATCACTTTATGGGCAAGCTGAGCGGCATCTCTATGGGCTGTGACTGCTGCTACACCAACCACGCTGACGCTGACCAGAACCTCAACGAAAACCTGATGATCCTGCTCGCCACCGCAGGCTGCAACTACATCATGGGGATGCCACTGGGCGATGACATCATGCTCAACTACCAGACCACCGCCTTCCATGACACCGCCACCGTACGCCAGTTGCTGAATTTGCGTCCGTCGCCGGAGTTTGAACGCTGGCTGGAGAGCATGGGCATTATGGCAAACGGTCGCCTGACCAAACGGGCGGGCGATCCGTCACTGTTCTTCTGATGACGCGGAGATAACACATCATGGATCAAAAACAGATTGAAGAAATTGTACGCAGCGTGATGGTGTCAATGGGGCAGGTGGATGCCGCACCAGCGGAAGTGAAGTGCAGCACCATGACCTGCGCGACGCCTGCGTCCACGGAAAGCTGCTCGCTCGATTTAGGCTCGCCGGAAGCGAAAGCATGGATTGGCGTTGAAAACCCGCATCGCGCGGACGTCCTGACGGAACTGCGTCGCAGCACGGCGGCGCGCGTTTGTACCGGTCGCGCTGGCCCGCGCCCGCGTACACAGGCGCTTCTGCGTTTCCTGGCCGACCACTCGCGCTCTAAAGATACGGTGCTGAAAGAGGTGCCGGAAGAGTGGGTGAAAGCGCAGGGGCTGTTGGAAGTACGTTCTGAAATTAGCGACAAAAACCTGTATCTGACGCGCCCGGATCTGGGCCGCCGTCTGTGTGCGGAAGCCGTTGAAGCGTTGAAAGCCCAGTGCGCCGCGAACCCTGATGTGCAGGTGGTGGTCTCTGATGGCCTTTCTACCGATGCCATCACCGCCAACTATGAAGAGATCCTGCCACCGCTGCTGGCTGGCCTGAAACAGGCTGGGCTGAAAGTCGGCACGCCGTTCTTCGTGCGCTACGGGCGCGTAAAAATTGAGGATCAGATTGGCGAAATTCTTGGCGCGAAAGTGGTGATTTTGCTGGTGGGAGAGCGTCCGGGGCTGGGGCAGTCAGAAAGTCTCTCCTGCTATGCCGTTTACTCACCGCGCGTGGCGACCACCGTGGAAGCCGACAGAACCTGTATTTCCAACATTCATCAGGGCGGTACCCCACCGGTCGAAGCGGCGGCGGTAATTGTGGATTTGGCGAAACGTATGCTGGAGCAGAAAGCATCCGGCATCAATATGACCCGTTAAGGAGGCATCATGCCAGCTTTAGATTTGATTCGACCGTCCGTCACCGCCATGCGGGTGATTGCCTCTGTTAACGCGGAGTTCGCCCGTGAACTTAAATTACCGCCACATATACGTAGTCTCGGACTCATCACGGCAGATTCTGATGACATAACGTATATTGCCGCTGACGAAGCGACAAAACAGGCGATGGTTGAAGTGGTTTATGGTCGCTCGCTGTACGCCGGGGCGGCGCACGGCCCGTCACCGACTGCCGGTGAAGTGCTGATTATGCTGGGCGGCCCGAACCCGGCGGAAGTTCGCGCCGGTCTGGACGCGATGGTTGCCAATATTGAAAACGGCGCGGCGTTCCAGTGGGCTAACGATGCGGAAAACACCGCATTCCTGGCGCACGTGGTATCGCGCACCGGTTCATATCTCTCCTCGACGGCGGGATGCACGCTGGGCGACCCGATTGCGTATCTGGTCGCGCCACCGCTGGAAGCCACCTATGGCATTGATGCCGCGCTGAAATCGGCGGATGTGCAACTGGTAACCTACGTCCCGCCGCCGTCGGAAACGAACTATTCCGCCGCATTCTTAACGGGCAGCCAGGCCGCGTGTAAAGCTGCCTGTAATGCCTTTACCGATGCGGTACTGGATATTGCACGCAACCCTATCCAGCGTGCGTAACGGAGGTAGCGGATGATCAACGCCCTGGGATTACTGGAAGTAGAGGGGATGGTCGCGGCGGTTGATGCGGCTGATGCGATGCTGAAAGCCGCCAACGTACGCCTGCTGAGTCACCAGGTGCTTGACCCAGGCCGGCTAACGCTGGTGGTGGAAGGTGACCTGGCGGCGTGTCGCGCCGCGCTCGATGCGGGGTATGCAGCAGCAATGCGCACCGGTCTCGTTATCAGCCGCAAGGAAATCGGCAGGCCGGAAGAGGATACCCAGTGGCTGATTGGCCGGTTTACCCGCCAGCCGACGCAACCGGTAAAAGCGCCTGAAGCGCCCGTGCTGGAGGCTGAATCTGCCGACGCGCTAATGGCGCTGCTGGCAAACGCACGTCAGGGAATGACCGCAGGTGAGGTGGCGGCACACTTCGACTGGCCGCTTGAACAGGCCAGAAATGTGCTGGAACAGCTTTTTTCTGATGGTGCGTTGCGTAAACGCAGTAGCCGCTATCGCGTCAAAAATTAACCCGCCGGAGGTGCCGGAAGTGCAAAAGCGCTTCCGGCATGCAGATCATGAAAAAGACTCGTACCGCAGATTTGCATCATCTTTATCATGAAGCGTTACCCGATAACGTTAAGCTGACGCCAAAGGTTGAAGTGGATAACGTTCATCAGCGGCTGACGACGGATGTCTATGAACATGCGTTGACGATAACCGCCTGGCAGCAGATCTACGATCAACTGCATCCGGGGAAATTTCGCGGTGAGTTCACGGAAATTCTGCTGGATGATATTCAGGTATTCCGTGAATATACCGGCCTGGCGTTACGTCAGTCGTGCCTGGTGTGGCCAAATTCCTTCTGGTTTGGCATTCCCGCCACGCGCGGTGAGCAGGGGTTTATCGGTTCGCAATGTATCGGCAGCGCTGAAATCGCCACGCGTCCGGGCGGCACGGAGTTTGAACTGAGCACGCCGGATGACTATACCATCCTCGGTATTGTGCTTTCTGAAGATGTGATTGCCCGCCAGGCCAATTTCCTGCATAACCCGGAAAGGGTGTTGCATATGCTGCGCAACCAGTCGGCGCTGGAAGTCAAAGAGCAGCATAAAGCGGCGCTGTGGGGCTTTGTGCAACAGGCGCTGGCAACCTTCAGCGCCGACCCGGAAACGCTGCAACGTCCCGCAGTGCGCAAAATGTTAGGCGATAACCTGCTGCTGGCGATGGGGATGCTGCTGGAAGAGGCGCAGCCCATGATGACGGCGGAGAGTATCAGCCATCAGAGCTATCGTCGGCTGCTGGCGCGCGCGCGGGAATACGTGCTGGAGAACATGTCCGAGCCGCTGACGGTGCTTGATTTATGTAACCAACTCCATGTGAGTCGTCGTACGCTGCAAAACGCGTTTCATACTATTTTGGGCATTGGCCCGAACGCCTGGCTGAAGCGCATCCGCCTGAATGCCGTGCGCAGAGAGTTAATTAGCCCGTGGTCGAAAAGTATGACGGTGAAAGACGCGGCAATGCAGTGGGGATTCTGGCATTTGGGACAATTTGCGACGGACTACCAGCAACTGTTTGCCGAGAAGCCGTCGCTGACGCTGCATCAGCGGATGTGTCAGTGGGCGTAATGTGCGGCCTGTGTGCCGGATGGCGACGCGTTGCGTCTTATCCGGCCTACTGGTGTATTGCTGTCGGGCTTTATTCTGATTTTTCATACACAGGATGTCCTGATTAATGTCCATTCGATAACATCTACTTTTTGAAAATGGACAATTCAACATGCAAAAAGGATTGCTATTCCTCTGCCTTCTCGCATCAAGTCTGCCTGCGTTGGCGCAAGATGAAATTCCAACCGCGTTAAAGGAATATTACCGCTCCTCTTATAATGAAAGTCATGAATATATATGGTTGAGAAAAGGGCAACCCGAGCTGGAATACTCTGTTTGTCTGAATAAGCAGGTAGCGACTGAACAGCGGATTATGGTGATGTGTGGCTATATGACTAACGCTTCGGAACCAGATTCTGCGCCATTTGATATCTGGTATCTGGACGGAAGTAATATTGCTGCGCGTAGAACGACGGAAGGCTATGGTCGTATGGGGGAATCTGGTGATGCAAAAGCGGTAAAAATTGGCGAAAAGTGGGGCGTGATTCTGGAATCAAGCTATATGATGCAAGGTGTCGAACAAACCTTTCAGCAGTTTTACGTTGCGAAAGAAAAGAGCATTCAGCTTATTGCTAGTCTTCCAATCCATTCCAGTAACGAAGAAAATGGTCCGCCAGATAACCTTGATACCCAGGTTGCATTTGCGCAGAAATATACTGGCACCTATCCAAATATGCTTTTACATTCTACCGGAGTATTAGCCGGTGAGAAAATTAATAAGCAGTGGTCGGTGCCATTTGACTCGAAGACCAATCAATATCTCATCCCTGAAGAAATTGACATTGGTTATTGATTATTAGAGTTGGTCAGGAATTTTTGGGGCTACACCCAATCTCTGACCTTAATAAACTCGCTCAGTGCCGCTTCCGGGCTGCCTGCTTGCGGCTGATAATCATACTCCCAGCGCACCAGCGGCGGCATCGACATCAAAATGGATTCGGTGCGCCCGCCGGTTTGTAGACCAAACAGCGTGCCGCGATCCCAGACCAGATTAAATTCGACGTAGCGGCCACGGCGGTAAAGCTGGAAATTACGCTCGCGTTCGCCCCAGATAGCCGCTTTTCGTCGCTCAACGATCGGCAAATATGCGTCGGTAAAACCGTTGCCGACCGCCTGCATAAAGGCAAAGCAGCTGGCGAAATCGGGTGTGTTGAGATCGTCAAAGAACAGCCCGCCAATGCCGCGCTGCTCGTTGCGGTGTTTAATGAAGAAGTAATCGTCGCACCATTTTTTATAGCGCGGATAAACGTCTTCTCCGAAGGGCTGGCACAGATCACGTGCGGTACGGTGCCAATGAATGGCATCTTCTTCGAAACCGTAAAACGGGGTTAAATCGAAGCCGCCGCCAAACCACCACACCGGGTCAGCGCCCGGTTTTTCAGCGATAAAGAAACGCACGTTGGCATGGCTGGTGGGAACATACGGGTTGCGCGGATGCACCACCAGCGATACGCCCATCGCTTCGAAGCTACGCCCGGCGAGTTCCGGGCGGTGTGCGGTAGCCGATGCAGGCATCGCATCACCGTGAACATGCGAGAAGTTAACGCCCGCCTGTTCGAAGATATCGCCGTCGCGCAGCACGCGGCTGCGACCGCCGCCGCCCGCATCGCGCTGCCAGCTGTCTTCAATAAACGCACCGCCGTCCAGCGCAGAGAGTTGCTGGCAGATACCGTCCTGCAATTGCAGTAAAAAGGCTTTTACCTGGTTTGCATCAACGGTCATTAGCGCTTCCTGGCGTGGGCTTTCTGGTTATCGAACCAGTGGAAATAGCTGACGATACCCGACGCGATCGCGTTGGCGATTTTCTGACGAAATGCCGTGGTGCCCAGCAGACGTTCCTCTTCCGGGTTGGTGATGAACGAGGTCTCAACCAGTACCGACGGAATGGACGGCGATTTCAGTACCACAAATGCGGCCTGTTCAGTGCCTTTACTGTGCAGTCTATGCACCGGCTTAATCTTTTTCAGGATATGCGAGCCCAGCGTCAGGCTGTTCTTGATGGTATCGGTTTGCACCAAATCGAACAGGACCTGCTGGAGCAGGTGATCTTTATCCGTGGCTTTTTTGCCCGCCACTTCATCCGCCCGGTTTTCACGGTCGGAGAGGTATTTTGCCATTGCACTACTCGCGCCACGGTTGGAAAGCGCAAACACCGACGCTCCGGCGGCAGACGGGTTGGTAAAGCCGTCTGCGTGAATCGACATAAAAAGGTCCGCGCCGTGTTTGTGGGCGATCTCTACCCGGTCGTACAGCGGAATAAAGGTATCGCCGGAACGGGTTAAGCGCGCGTCAATGCCCTGACTGCGCAGAATGGAACGCACGTTTTTGGCAATCGCCAGCACCACGTGTTTCTCTTTCGAACCGTTGCGGCCAATCGCACCGGTATCAATACCGCCGTGACCGGGGTCGAGAACCACGATGCGTTTACCCGATTTTTTCGCCGCAGGTTTACTGTGCCCGTTGCTGGTTTTTAACGGCGCCTCTTTGGCGGTCGCCTGGGATATTCCTGACAACGTCAGTGCTGCCAGTCCGGCTTTCAGCACCTGGCGGCGCGAAGCAAGTGATTTTAAAGGTTTAAAAGTGCTCATTCGGCCTGAGTTGTAAAAAATAGTGTTCCAGATGTTATATCGTATCGCGTTTCCCGTTACGACAACTGAAGATTAGAATTGTTTTACTTTTCATTTCAATACGTGACGAAGCGGCATTATGGCATTTTTTTGCGCTATTTTCGCCAGATATTGGCTAATTCGGACGATCACGCCATAATCACTGTTTTTAAACCCGAGAAGGGGCAGGGATACCATGGAGATACGCGTTTTTCGCCAGGCCGATTTCGAAGAGGTCATCACCCTGTGGGAGCGATGCGATCTGCTGCGCCCATGGAACGATCCTGAAATGGATATCGAACGCAAAGTGCATCACGACGTCAGCTTGTTTCTGGTGGCAGAAGTAAACGGCGAAGTGGTAGGCACGGTGATGGGCGGCTATGACGGCCATCGCGGCTCGGCCTACTACCTTGGCGTGCACCCGGAATTTCGTGGGCGCGGTATCGCCAATGCGCTGCTCAATCGTCTCGAGAAAAAGCTGATTGCGCGCGGCTGCCCGAAAATCCAGATTATGATCCGTGAAGATAACGACGTGGTGCTGGGCATGTATGAACGGCTGGGCTACGAGCACAGCGACGTGCTGAATTTAGGTAAGCGCCTGATTGAAGATGAAGAGTACTGAGTTTTTCCCTTCCGATTACGACCATCATGGCCGCCTGCGTTTACCTTTCCTGTTCTGGCTTGTACTTTTGCTACAGGCCCGAACATGGGTATTGTTTGTGATTGCTGGCGCATCGCGCGAGCAGGGCGGCGCGTTGCTTGGGCTGTTTTATCCCGATCACGATAACTTCTGGCTCGGCCTGTTGCCCGGCGTGCCTGCGGTGCTGACTTTCCTGTTAAGCGGCAGGCGGCAGCATTTTCCTCGCTGCTGGCGCGCGCTGCGTCCGCTGTTGATTATCGCCCAGGGCGTACTGCTGGTCTGGCAACCCTGGCTCTGGCTTCAGGGCGAACCGCTTTCCGGTATTGGCCTGAGCCTGGTACTCATCGACCTGTTTGCGCTCTGGTGGTTGATGACCAATCCCCGATTGCGCGCCTGTTTCCGGGAAATTACAGAATAAAGTGCACTTTTTGCCGAGAGCACACTCCAACAGGCGTTGAACAAATAAGAAAGGACTTAGAGATGAAATCGCTGCGTTTACTTGTATGTGCCCTGCCGCTGGCCTTAACCGGCTGTTCCACGCTCTCCTCGGTGAACTGGTCTGCGGCAAATCCGTGGAACTGGTTTGGTTCTTCGACCGAAGTCACGGAGCAGGGCGTCGGCGGAATCACCAGTACCACCGCGCTGGATGAACAGGCGATTAACGACGCGCTGGGCGGCGATTATCGCCTGCGCAGCGGGATGAAAACCGATAACGGTACCATCGTGCGTTACTTCGAAGCGTTGAATGGCGACAAGCTGGCATTGGTGGTGAACGGCGAAAACGGCAGCGTAAGCCGCATTGACGTGCTGGATAGCGCCATCAAAACCGACAGTGGCGTGGAAATTGGCTCGACCTTTAGTGATATCTACAGCAAAGCTTACGGGCACTGCCAGAAAGCCACCGGTGATGACAGCGCGGGCGTTGAATGTAAAGCCGAAGGCAGCCAGCATATTAGTTATCTCTTCACCGGCGAATGGAGCGGCCCGCAGGATTTAATGCCGTCCGATGACGCGCTGAAAAACTGGACGCTGAAGAAGATCGTCTGGCGTCGTTAATTTTGCGCAAGGTTAATCCTTCGTACTGAAAAAACGCGTACAATAGCCCTCATAAATTGAATGCCACGATGTCGTGGCATTTTTGTGAAGGAGGAGCGATGTCTCAGGTTCAGAGCGGCATTTTGCCGGAACATTGCCGCGCGGCGATTTGGATTGAAGCCAATGTGAAAGGGGATGTAAACGCCCTTCGTCAGTGCAGCAAAAATTTTGCCGATAAACTGGCTGGTTTTCAGGCTAAATTCCCCGATGCGCATTTAGGCGCAGTTGTTGCCTTCGGCCCGAAAGTGTGGCGCGAACTGAGCGGCGGCGTGGGTGCGGAAGAGCTGAAAGATTTCCCGGGCTACGGCAAGGGCCTCGCGCCAGCAACCCAGTTTGATGTGCTGATCCACATTCTCTCTTTACGCCAGGATGTTAACTTCTCGGTTGCGCAGGCGGCGGTTGAAGCCTTTGGCGACAGCATTGATGTACAGGAAGAGATCCACGGTTTCCGTTGGGTGGAAGAACGTGACCTGAGCGGCTTTGTCGATGGTACGGAAAACCCGGCAGGTGAAGAAACGCGTCGCGAAGTGGCGGTCATTAAAGACGGCGTCGATGCGGGCGGCAGCTATGTGTTTGTTCAGCGTTGGGAACATAACCTTAAACAGCTGAACCGCATGAGCATTCCTGATCAGGAAATGATGATTGGCCGCACCAAAGAAGCCAACGAAGAGATCGACGGCGACGATCGTCCGGTGACCTCTCACCTGAGCCGCGTTGACCTGAAAGAAGACGGCAAAGGGCTGAAAATTGTTCGCCAGAGCCTGCCGTACGGCACCGCCAGCGGCACTCACGGCCTCTATTTCTGCTCTTACTGCGCGCGTCTGCACAACATCGAACAGCAACTGCTAAGTATGTTCGGCGACACCGACGGTAAACGTGACGCGATGCTGCGCTTCACCAAACCGGTTACCGGCGGCTACTACTTCGCGCCGTCGCTGGATCGTTTGCTGGCACTGTAACAGTTGCCTGATGGCGCTACGCTTATCAGGCCTACAGGCCGCACGGACTTTGTAGCTACCGTCTTGAACGTCAAGCGGTAGCTGCATAATTTTCGTCCCAGAGAAGCCGCGTTTTTAACACTCCGAAGCATAAATGCACCAGTTTGCGCATAACCGCTCCCAGTGCGGCTTTTTTGGCTTTACCCTTTGCGACCAGTCGTTCATAAACGGCTTTTGCCTGTTTGTTCCAGCGGCACGCGCTCAGCGCTGCAACATACAGCTTAGCCCGTACTTCCGACGGCCCTGTCTTTGACATATGGGGTCTGCCACGTACCGAACTCCCCGACGTTTTCTCTACCGGCGTGATACCCAGATAAGCCGCGACCTGTGAGGCGCTTTTGAACGTCCCGTCTTTCAGCAGTGTCAGCATCTCCCGCCCGACCTGATCTTTAACGCCCTTGATCGATTTCAGTAAATCAAGATCAGACTTCAACCCCGGATCGTTATCTGTATGATCGGTTATGAGTTTTTCTATCCGGGCCAGTTCATCGCTCAGCCAGCTTTTCGTCCGCTCAAGTGAACGGATGACCTCCTGCGGAGTGGTTGTGGAATTCGCTTTTTCCAGCCAGTTCACCGTGCGCTGAACATCCTCTTTCAGGGCATCCCGCTGGCGCAGCAGCGCCCTCAGCTTGCGGACTTCGGGCGAAGGTGGAACCCAGGCATTCGGGTGTTTCAGCTCGCCATAACAGGCCAGAACGAAGGCATCCACAGCATCATTCTTGTTGAGAATACCCATCCCGCTGGCAAATTCACGAACACGCCAGGGATTAGCCATGCAGACTCTGACACCGGCTTCATGCAGGCCATATGCCAGATTTTCATGGTAGATACCCGTCGCTTCCAGCACGACCGTCACACTTTCCGGAACGCATTTTTGTGCGCTCAGCCAGTCGATAACTTTGCTGGAGACGTCGGGTTCATTGGTCAGAACTTTGTGCTTTTTTTTGCCGCCGGGACCGGCAGTAAGCAGACAAACATCGATTTTATTTTTACTGACATCAATACCGAGAGTACACATCGAGAATCTCCTTTCACCTGAGCCAACACGTCATTCCAGCCTTGTACATACGAAGTCAGAGCTTCTGGTTACCGTTCGGATTTTGAGTGACGTGAAAGGTGAAACGGGAGGCTTAAGCTACGTCGAAAGATCGATGTCTTCAGGCCGGATACAAGCTTCTCCCGTTTCATGTAGCTGATAGCTAATCAGCTACCAGTTCAAGATACAAGGCCGGGTAAGGCGCCAGCCGCCACCCGGCAAAGCGCCCGCACAACGCCTGATGGCGCTACGCTTATCAGGCCTATCTGCTAATCCCCGCGCCTGCGGGGATTTTTTTACCTGAGATTTACCCTAATTAGTGAGCTGTTCCGCAGTATTCATTTGTTTTTAATGTATTTTCATTGTTAATGGAGTGTAAGGCTCTATCTTCAAAAGGGAGAACATTGAAATGGGTAAACTCACGGGCAAAACAGCATTGATTACGGGCGCGTATCAGGGTATCGGCGAAGGCATCGCCAGAACCTTTGCCCGCCATGGCGCGAACCTGATCCTGCTGGATATTTCCGATGAGCTTGAAAAACTGGCCTACGATCTGGCCGGACGTGGCTATCGCTGTACGGTCGTGAAGGCCGACGTGCGCGACTTCGCTGCTGTTCAGGCGGCCATTGCGCAGGCTAAAGAGCGGGAAAATAAAATCGATATTCTGGTTAATAACGCGGGTGTCTGCCGCTTAGGCAGCTTCCTCGAAATGAGCGAAGAAGATCGTGATTTCCACATTGATGTGAATATCAAAGGCGTCTGGAACGTCACGCGAGCCGTATTGCCGGATATGGTGGCGCGCGGTGATGGGCGTATCGTGATGATGTCATCGGTCACCGGTGATATGGTCGCTGACCCTGGTGAAACGGCTTACGCGATGTCGAAAGCGGCGATCATTGGCTTAACCAAATCGTTGGCGGTGGAATACGCGCAGTCGGGTATTCGCGTGAATGCCATTTGCCCGGGCTATGTACGCACGCCAATGGCGGAAAGCATCGCGCGTCAGTCGAACCCGGAAGACCCGGAATCGGTGCTGACGGAGATGGCGAAAGCCATTCCGCTGCGTCGTCTGGCGAACCCGCTGGAAGTCGGCGAACTGGCGGCATTCCTCGCCTCTGATGAGTCGAGCTACCTGACCGGTACGCAGAATGTCATCGACGGCGGCAGTACGCTGCCGGAAAGCGTCAGCGTCGGTATCTGAGTCTGACTACTCGCCTCTTCACATCCTGTGGAGAGGCTAAAAGCCTTATTCCCTTTTAAACTTCCAAATCACCAAACGGTATATAAAACCGTTACTCCTTTCACACCCGTTATAAATACACTGATGCTTAGAGAATCATCACACGACAAGGGTGCGCAATGGCCGTTAACTTACTGAAAAAAGGATACCTGACGCTGGCTGCTTCCATGTTGCTGGTCGCACAGGCGCAGGCAACTGAGTTGCTGAACAGTTCTTATGACGTCTCTCGCGAGCTGTTTGCAGCCCTGAATCCGCCGTTTGAGCAACAATGGGCCAAAGATAACGGCGGCGACAAACTGACGATAAAACAATCTCATGCCGGGTCATCAAAACAGGCGCTGGCGATTTTGCAGGGCTTAAAAGCAGACGTTGTAACTTATAACCAGGTGACTGACGTACAAATCCTGCATGACAAAGGCAAGCTGATCCCGGCGGACTGGCAGTCGCGCCTGCCGAATAATAGCTCACCGTTCTACTCCACCATGGGTTTCCTGGTGCGTAAGGGCAACCCGAAGAATATCCACGACTGGAACGACCTGGTGCGCTCCGACGTGAAGCTGATTTTCCCGAACCCGAAAACCTCCGGTAACGCGCGTTACACCTATTTAGCCGCGTGGGGCGCAGCGGATAAAGCTGACGGTGGCGATAAAGCCAAAACCGAACAGTTTATGACCCAGTTCCTGAAAAACGTTGAAGTGTTCGATACCGGCGGTCGTGGCGCGACCACCACTTTTGCCGAGCGCGGCCTGGGCGATGTGCTGATCAGCTTCGAATCGGAAGTGAACAACATCCGTAAACAGTATGAAGCGCAGGGCTTTGAAGTGGTGATTCCGAAAACCAACATTCTGGCGGAATTCCCGGTGGCGTGGGTCGATAAGAACGTGCAGGCCAACGGTACGGAAAAAACCGCCAAAGCCTACCTGAACTGGCTCTACAGCCCGCAGGCGCAAACCATCATCACCGACTATTACTACCGCGTGAATAACCCGGAAGTCATGGACAAACTGAAAGATAAATTCCCGCAGACCGAATTGTTCCGCGTGGAAGACAAATTTGGCTCCTGGCCGGAAGTGATGAAAACCCACTTCACCAGCGGCGGCGAGTTAGACAAGCTGTTAGCGGCGGGGCGTAAGTAATGTTTGCAGTTTCTTCAAGACGCGTGCTGCCGGGCTTTACCTTAAGCCTTGGCACCAGTCTGCTGTTTGTGTGCCTGATATTGCTACTGCCGCTCTCCGCGCTGGTGATGCAGCTTTCTGAGATGAGCTGGGCGCAGTACTGGGAGGTGATCACTAACCCGCAGGTGGTCGCGGCCTATAAAGTGACGCTGCTGTCGGCGTTTGTGGCGTCGATTTTTAACGGTGTTTTCGGCCTGCTGATGGCGTGGATCTTAACCCGTTATCGCTTCCCTGGCCGCACGCTGCTTGATGCGCTGATGGATTTACCCTTTGCGCTGCCAACGGCAGTGGCCGGTTTAACCCTGGCTTCGCTCTTTTCCGTGAACGGCTTTTACGGTGAATGGCTGGCGAAGTTTGATATCAAAGTCACCTACACCTGGCTCGGGATTGCGGTGGCGATGGCCTTTACCAGCATTCCGTTTGTGGTGCGTACCGTGCAGCCGGTGCTGGAAGAGTTAGGCCCGGAATATGAAGAAGCGGCAGAAACGCTTGGCGCAACGCGCTGGCAGAGTTTCTGCAAAGTGGTGCTGCCGGAACTTTCTCCGGCGCTGGTAGCGGGCGTGGCGCTGTCGTTTACCCGTAGTCTTGGTGAGTTTGGCGCGGTGATATTTATCGCCGGGAACATCGCCTGGAAAACCGAAGTGACGTCGCTGATGATTTTCGTTCGCTTACAGGAGTTTGATTACCCGGCAGCGAGCGCGATTGCCTCGGTGATCCTCGCGGCATCCCTGCTGCTGCTGTTCTCAATTAACACTCTGCAAAGTCGCTTTGGTCGGCGTGTGGTAGGTCATTAATGGCGGAAGTGACACAGTTGAAGCGTTATGACGCGCGCCCGATTAACTGGGGCAAATGGTTTCTGATTGGCATCGGGATGCTGGTTTCGGCGTTCATCCTGCTGGTGCCGATGATTTATATCTTCGTGCAGGCATTCAGCAAAGGGTTGATGCCGGTTTTACAGAATCTGGCTGACCCGGACATGCTGCACGCCATCTGGCTGACGGTGATGATCGCGCTGATTGCCGTACCGGTAAACCTGGTGTTCGGCATTCTGCTGGCGTGGCTGGTGACGCGCTTTAACTTCCCCGGACGCCAGTTGCTGCTGACGCTGCTGGATATTCCGTTTGCCGTGTCACCGGTGGTTGCCGGTCTGGTTTATCTGCTGTTCTACGGCTCTAATGGCCCGCTGGGCGGTTGGCTCGACGAGCATAACCTGCAAATTATGTTCTCCTGGCCGGGAATGGTGCTGGTGACGATTTTTGTCACCTGCCCGTTTGTAGTGCGCGAGCTGGTGCCGGTGATGTTAAGCCAGGGCAGCCAGGAGGACGAAGCGGCGATTTTGCTTGGCGCGTCCGGCTGGCAGATGTTCCGTCGCGTCACATTACCGAATATTCGCTGGGCGCTGCTTTACGGCGTGGTGCTGACCAACGCCCGCGCGATTGGCGAGTTTGGCGCGGTATCGGTGGTTTCCGGCTCGATTCGCGGCGAAACCCTGTCGCTGCCGTTACAGATTGAATTGCTGGAGCAGGACTACAACACCGTCGGCTCCTTTACCGCCGCCGCGTTGTTGACGCTGATGGCGATTATCACCCTGTTTTTAAAGAGTATGTTGCAGTGGCGCCTGGAAAATCAGGAAAAACGCGCGCAGCAGGAGGAACATCATGAGCATTGAGATTGCCAATATTAAGAAGTCTTTTGGTCGCACCCAGGTGCTGAACGACATCTCACTGGATATTCCTTCTGGTCAGATGGTCGCGTTGCTGGGGCCGTCCGGTTCCGGAAAAACCACGCTGCTGCGGATTATCGCCGGGCTGGAGCATCAAACCAGCGGGCATATTCGCTTCCACGGCACCGACGTCAGCCGCCTGCACGCGCGCGACCGTAAAGTCGGTTTCGTGTTCCAGCATTACGCGCTGTTCCGCCATATGACGGTATTCGACAATATCGCTTTTGGCCTGACGGTGCTGCCGCGTCGCGAGCGCCCGAATGCGGCGGCGATCAAAGCGAAAGTGACAAAATTGCTGGAGATGGTGCAGCTTGCCCATCTGGCGGATCGTTATCCGGCGCAGCTTTCCGGCGGGCAGAAACAGCGTGTGGCGCTGGCGCGCGCGCTGGCTGTAGAACCGCAAATTCTGCTGCTTGATGAACCGTTTGGCGCGCTGGATGCGCAGGTGCGTAAAGAGCTGCGTCGCTGGCTGCGTCAACTGCATGAAGAGCTGAAATTCACCAGCGTGTTCGTCACCCATGACCAGGAAGAGGCGATGGAAGTCGCCAACCGCGTGGTGGTGATGAGCCAGGGCAATATCGAACAGGCCGATGAACCGGACCAGGTATGGCGCGAACCGGCGACCCGTTTTGTGCTCGAGTTTATGGGCGAAGTGAACCGCCTGCAGGGAACCATTCGCGGCGGGCAGTTCCACGTTGGCGCACATCGCTGGCCGCTGGGCTACACGCCTGCGTATCAGGGGCCAGTGGATCTCTTCCTGCGCCCGTGGGAAGTGGATATCAGCCGCCGTACCAGCCTCGATTCGCCGCTGCCGGTCCAGGTGCTGGAAGCCAGCCCGAAAGGTCACTACACCCAATTAGTTGTGCAGCCGCTGGGGTGGTATGAAGATCCACTCACCGTGGTGATGCGTGGCGATGACGCGCCAGTGCGCGGCGATCGTTTGTTCGTCGGGCTGCAACATGCGCGGTTGTATAACGGCGACGAGCGTATCGAGTCTCATGAGACGCTTGCTCTGGCGGAAACGGCCTGATAGGTTAATTTGCAGGTTTATCGCCCGGTGGCGCTTCGCTTACCGGGCCTACAGCGTATGTCGTGGTTTTGTAGGCCGGGTAAGCGAAGCGCCACCCGGCTTTTTCTTGGGCAGAAAACGTGAACACATTAGAACAAACCATCGGCAATACGCCGCTGGTCAAATTACAACGTCTGGGGCCGGATAACGGCAGTGAAGTGTGGGTGAAGCTGGAAGGCAATAACCCGGCAGGTTCGGTGAAAGATCGTGCCGCGCTATCGATGATTGTCGAGGCGGAAAAGCGCGGAGAAATCAAACCGGGCGATGTCCTGATTGAAGCCACCAGTGGTAACACCGGTATTGCGCTGGCAATGATCGCCGCGCTGAAAGGCTATCGCATGAAATTGCTGATGCCCGACAACATGAGCCAGGAACGCCGTGCGGCGATGCGTGCCTACGGTGCGGAACTGATTCTTGTCACCAAAGAGCAGGGCATGGAAGGTGCACGCGATTTGGCGCTGGAAATGGCGAATCGCGGTGAAGGCAAGCTGCTCGATCAGTTCAATAATCCCGATAACCCTTATGCGCATTACACCACCACAGGGCCGGAAATCTGGCAGCAAACCGGCGGTCGCATCACCCATTTTGTCTCCAGCATGGGGACAACCGGTACGATTACCGGCGTGTCGCGCTTTATGCGCGAGCAATCCAGGCCGGTGACGATTGTTGGCCTGCAACCGGAAGAAGGCAGCAGTATTCCGGGCATTCGCCGCTGGCCGGCAGAGTATATGCCGGGTATTTTCAACGCCTCATTAGTGGATGAAGTGGTGGATATTCACCAGCGCGATGCGGAAAACACCATGCGCGAACTGGCGGTACGGGAAGGGATTTTCTGCGGCGTGAGCTCCGGCGGTGCGGTCGCTGGCGCGATACGCGTGGCAAAAGCGAACCCCGGCGCGGTGGTGGTGGCGATCATCTGCGATCGCGGCGATCGCTACCTTTCTACCGGGGTGTTTGGGGAAGAGCATTTTAGCCAGGGGCTGGGGATTTAAGCGACGTGCGGGTTCAGTAAATCCGTCCCGTAGGAATTGTCGATGGTACAAAGCCAGCGCTCATCGCGGTGGGCAAACACATAGGTTGCCCGCCTGGTGACCTGAGTGCTGCCGCCGTCTTCCGTTGGAATATCCAGCCGGGTTTCCATAATCACCAGCGCCGTGTCGCCGCCTTCAATAATTTCCATCTTTCCCTGCGTGACAACCAGGCGATGCTGGAAGAAGTCGGCGATGGCGATAAACGCTTTATGAATATTCACTTTGCCTTTCACAATCATCTCCGGCTTCACCACAAGCGTAGCGTCCTCGGCGTAGTAGTTCATCAGTGTGTCGTAATCTTCCTGCGAAATGGCCTGGTCACAGGCTTCGATAACGGCCTTGATTTGGGTCTGTACCTGGGTCATCGCGATGGGCCTCGTGGGTTGGCGTGGTTCACCGTATTAATCGTAGTGATATTCAGTATATGTGGGCTGGGAGAAACCGTGGTTAAATTGTCTGGTTTCTCATTGAATTTGTGATGGTTTCTTCATTTTTGAATTTTCAGTTATCTGCATGAAAACCCGTGCGGGTGATCGACCTTTGTCGCTGACTGGCATAACATAGAACCAAGAGTGGATAGCGCATGACCCGCCGTCCAGCGGGAGGAGAAATAATGGACCAGCAAGACGACATACAATCGGTGCTGTTTAGCGACACGCGCCAGGCATTGCAGGCGGATATCGTTGCCGTGCAGTCTCAGGTTATTTATGGCAGCGTGGGCAACAGTATTGCGGTGCCGGCCATCAAACAGCACGGCTGGCAGGTCATGGCGGTGCCGACGGTTTTGTTCAGCAATACGCCGCATTACGACACGTTCTATGGCGGGGTGATCCCGGCTGAATGGTTCCGGGGGTATTTGCTGGCGCTGGAAGAACGTAATGCGCTGCAAACCCTAAAAGCGGTAACCACCGGCTATATGGGTAGCGCGGAACAGATTGCCCTGCTGGCCGATTGGCTGGCGACGATTCGTCAAACACACCCTGATATTTTTGTGTTGGTCGACCCGGTTATCGGCGACATCGACAGCGGGATGTATGTGAAGGCGGAGATTCCTCTCGCGTATCGCCAGCATTTATTGCCGCAGGCGCAGGGCATTACGCCGAATCTGTTCGAGTTGCAGATGTTGAGCGATATGCCGTGTCATACCCTGGAAGAGGCGATTCTGGCTGCGCGCAGTCTGCTTTCAGATACCTTAAAATGGGTGATTATCACCAGTGCGCCGTCGAAAAATCCTGAGGCTATCTCGGTGGTGGCGGTGACGGCAGAGGATATTCGCGTCATCGAGCATCCGAGAATTGTCACTGACCTGAAAGGCACCGGCGACCTGTTCTGTGCTGAGTTGGTGAGCCGTCTGCTGGAAGGCGCATCGCTTGGCGATGCAGCGGAACGCGCGGCCAATCGCGTATTGCAGGTCATGACCTGGACCCACGAGCACGAGTGTCATGAGCTGATGCTCCCCCCGCTGTAAATCGGTTCCCACGTCGTCAGGCGTGGGAAATCTTTTCAAGCTGCGGAATGCGATACGTTTGTTTTACCACGGTAGCCAGTTCGCTAACGGGCAGCGGTTTTGAGAAGTAGTAACCCTGAAAGTAATCGACCTGTTTATGCGTCAGATATGCCACCTGATATTCCGTTTCCACGCCTTCAACGATAATTTTCATCCCCAGCGATTTTGCCATATCGATAACACAATCAATCAGTTTGGTGGAATCCGTAGCGCTGGAAATCCCGTTCACAAACAGCTTATCGATTTTAATCAGACCGACCGGCAACCCGGTGAGTAAATTCAGATTGGAATAACCGGTACCAAAATCATCCAGCGCGATGGTCACGCTGCGGCTTTCGAGAAATATGAGCGTTTCTTTTAGCTCATTCACCTTCTCAAACGGTTCACGCTCGGTGATTTCTGCGGTGAGGCGAATACTGTTTTCCGGGAAGCGTTTCAGAAATGCACGACACTCGTCGATAAAGTTGGGCGTCTGAATATGTGATGCGGTGAAATTAAAACTCACGTGGAAAGGCAGGGGCCGTGTCTCAAGCAGGGAAGGCAGTTCATCACCGGCCAGCGCCATTAATTTGCGTGTCAACGGCACAATTAGCCCGCTCTCTTCAGCAAGCGGAATAAAACTGTCGGGTGAGATAATTTCGCCAGAAGGTGTCACCCAGCGCGCAAGCACTTCCACGCCGTAGAATTTCCCTGAGCCACTGTGGATGACCGGTTGATACCATGGGACGATTTCCCCTTCAGCGATGGCACGCTCAAGATTTTCATACAGCGTAGGGCGATGAAGAATATGTCGCCACAGCACAACCCCGACGATCAGCGCCAGGCACAGCGTCAGCAGTAACGACAGCCAGCCCTGTTGCAGATACAACGAAACGGGAACCGTCTTCCAGGCCGGATAGTCGACGGAATAGGGGAATTTATCTGACTGTACAATGACATGCCTGGCGTTATCGTCCGGAACCGTTTTTGCGTTTTGCCGCATTACCGTATCGCCAATATGTAACGTCAGCGGCCGCTGATTGCTCAACAGTTCCAGTACCTCGGTCAGCCACTGGCCACTGAAGCTTGAGGTAATCATCCCTTCCGGATATGCCGTTTGTAGCACAATCACCTTATCACCAGGCGAGATGGTCTTATCATCAATGATGGTCAGTTCCTGCGCGATATGTGCCGCATAATTCATATTGATAGCGTTGGCATCATTATAGGAAGAGCAGAACAGGGTCTTATCTTTATAAAGATTGATGATGCGGATATGCGGAACAGAAACCACCAACCGCTCAAGTTCGGTACGCGTTTGGGCGGTGCAGGGTTGTGAAAGCAGAGGATGCGCTTTTGTGGCGGCCTGTCGGGAGGCATTCAGCAGCGTATCGATTTTTTGCACGGTCTTTTTCGCCACCAGGGAGGTCTGCTCAAGCTCCGCGCCAATCACCTGAAACCAGGTTAACACTGCGCCACCCACGAGGATTATCAGCACGCAGAAAAGGGTGGTGAACGTTCTGAGTTTTGTGCCGACCGCTTTCATCTGCCATCCATTTTTGTCTGATGAACTGGAAGTATACGTCAGCGAGCCAGTAAAGGGATAACAGAGACAAAAAAGGCGCCTTTCGGCGCCTTTTTCAGTTCAGCAAGAATTACTTCTTGATGCGGATAACCGGGGTTTCACCCACAGTTACGCTACCGGACAGTTTGATCAGCTCTTTGATCTCGTCCATGTTGGAGATAACAACCGGAGTCAGGGTAGACTTGGCTTTCTCTTCCAGCAGCGGCAGATCGAATTCGATAACCGGGTCGCCGACTTTCACACGTTGGCCTTCTTCAGCGATACGTTTGAAACCTTCGCCTTTCAGTTCAACGGTGTCGATACCGAAGTGAACGAACAGCTCGATGCCGCTATCGGATTCGATAGAGAAGGCATGGTTGGTTTCAAAAATCTTGCCGATAGTCCCATCAACCGGCGCAACCATTTTGTTGCCAGTTGGTTTGATGGCAATACCGTCGCCAACGATTTTTTCAGCAAAAACTACATCCGGCACGTCTTCAATGTTAACGATCTCGCCAGAGAGCGGTGCAATAATCTCAATAGTACCGGTGTCTTTTTTGTCGTCAGAAACCAGAGATTTCAATTTGTCGAACAAACCCATGATCTTCTCCTAAGCAGTAATTGGGCCGAACTCGTGGATTAGCAGATTGTTTTTTCTTCAATGAACTTGTTAACCAGCGCCATTAACTCGTCCGTTGTCGGTTGAGCAAGAGCTTGCTCTGCTAATACCTTCGCATCTTCGAAGTTCGTGTTACGAATGATCTTCTTAATGCGTGGGATAGAAATGGCGCTCATTGAGAATTCGTCCAGACCCATACCCAGCAACAGAAGTGTAGCACGTTCGTCGCCTGCAAGCTCACCACACATGCCAGTCCATTTACCTTCAGCATGAGAAGCATCAATAACCTGCTTGATCAGCGTAAGGACAGACGGTGACATTGGTTGGTAAAGATGTGAAATCATATCATTACCACGGTCAACTGCCAGAGTGTACTGCGTTAAATCATTGGTACCGATACTAAAGAAATCAACTTCTTTGGCTAAATGACGAGCAATCGTGGCCGCAGCCGGTGTTTCCACCATTACGCCAATCTCGATGGACTCATCAAATGCTTTACCTTCGTCGCGCAGTTCCTGTTTATAGATTTCGATCTCTTTGCGCAGGGCGCGTACTTCTTCAACAGAGATGATCATCGGGAACATGATGCGCAGTTTACCGAAAGCGGACGCACGCAGGATGGCGCGAACCTGGTCACGCAGGATCTCTTTACGATCCATTGCGATACGCACGGCACGCCAGCCCAGGAACGGGTTCTCTTCTTTCGGGAAGTTCATGTACGGCAGCTCTTTGTCGCCACCGATGTCCATGGTACGGACGATAACCGCCTGAGAGCCACACGCTTCAGCAACGGCTTTGTACGCAGCGAACTGTTCTTCTTCAGTTGGCAGCGCGTCACGGTCCATGAACAGGAATTCAGTACGATAGAGACCAACGCCTTCTGCGCCATTGCGCTCAGCGCCTTCGACGTCACGCACGGTACCGATGTTGGCGCAAACTTCAACCTGGTGACCATCAAGGGTGATAGCCGGCAGATCTTTCAGTTTTGCCAGTTCAGCTTTTTCAGAAGCAACCTGCTCCTGAACGGCGCGCAGTTTTTCGATCTCTTCGTTGGTCGGGTTGACGTAAACCTGGTTGTTTACGGCATCCAGAATCAGATAGTCGTCGTTTTTCACCTGAGAGGTGACGCTACCGGTACCCACAATCGCAGGCAGTTCCAGAGAACGCGCCATGATAGAAGTGTGAGAGGTACGGCCACCGACGTCAGTGATAAAGCCCAGCACCTTGTTCAGGTTCAGCTGTGCGGTTTCGGACGGGGTCAGGTCAGCAGCAACCAGGATAACTTCGTCCTGAATTGCGCTCAGGTCGATGATTGCCAGACCCAGGATGTTGCGCAGCAGGCGCTTACCGATGTCACGTACGTCAGCCGCACGCTCTTTCAGATATTCATCATCCAGTTCTTCCAGGGCAGTCGCCTGACCTTCGATAACCTCATGAGCCGCTGCGTCAGCAGTCATGTGCTTATCTTTAACCAGGGCTATGATTTCCTGCTCCAGCTCTTCATCTTCGAGCAGCATGATGTGCCCTTCGAAGATAGCTTCTTTTTCTTCACCGAAAGTTTCGCCAGCTTTAGTCTTGATGGCTTCTAACTGTGCCGACGCCTTGGCGCGACCAGCCAGAAAACGCTCAACTTCCTGATCAACCTTATCGGCAGAAATTTTTTTCCGGTCGATGACAATCTCATCTTCTTTCAGCAGCAGTGCTTTACCGAAAGCGATACCCGGGGATGCTAAAATGCCTGAAATCATAACCCTACCTTACTTGTGACTGATATGAAAAAGAACTCTGGAACTTACTCGAGTTCAGCCATCAGCTTAACGAGATGCTCAACTGCTTTTTGTTCGTCTTCACCTTCAGCGGACAGGGTCACAACGGTGCCCTGAGTCAGGCCCAGAGTCTGCAGTTTGAACAGGCTTTTGGCGCTGGCGCTTTTGCCGTTGGAGGTCACAGTGATCTCAGAAGTGAAGCCTTTCGCTTCTTTAACAAACTGAGCAGCAGGGCGGGTATGCAGACCGTTCGGAGCGGTAATGGTAACTTCTTGCTGGAACATTATATTTCCCCAACTTATAGGTTTAGTGTTGTGGAACTAAAGTCTAGCCTGGCGGCCTGACTTTAGCCTGTAGTAATCAGCGATGTCACGATTCTGAGCGCCGGAATCGGTACAACCGTTTCCGATTCGTGCGCTTCTGGCCTTCGGCGCTTCGCTTAACATTAAACATTATGCCGCGAAAGCGAGATTTGAACCAAATCATAAAATCGATTCAGCTTGTGCAAATCCGGAAATGAATAATTTCGCGCATCAAAATAAATCTGAATGTTAAATACCAGACCTGATGCGGTGAAGCAATGGCAGGGGGGGTAAAAGTTTGATGCGTGCCACAAAAAAGCACCCAAAAGGGTGCTTTTTTACGCGCTTTTAACATGCTGGCACTACTGTTGCAGTTCCTTCTCTGTGAAGAGATCGGCAAACAATGCAGTGCTCAGATAACGCTCACCCGATGACGGTAGGATAACCACAATATTCTTATTGGTAAAGGTTTCATCTTCCTGAAGTTTCAACGCTGCCGCAACGGCTGCGCCGGAAGAGATGCCTGCCAGAATACCTTCTTCTTCCATCAGACGACGTGCGGTGGAAATGGCTTCTTCATTGGTGATAGCAACAACTTTATCAACCAGTTTCAGGTCGAGGTTGCCAGGGATGAAACCGGCGCCGATACCCTGAATTTTGTGCGGGCCCGGTTTGATCTCTTCACCCGCCAACGCCTGAGCAATGACCGGGGAGTCGGTCGGTTCAACCGCGACGGAAATCAAGTCGGTTTTGCCTTTTGTGCCTTTAATGTAACGCGACACGCCGGTCAACGTACCGCCAGTACCAACACCGGCGATAAATACGTCAACCTGACCATCGGTGTCTTCCCAGATTTCCGGGCCGGTGGTTTTTTCGTGAATTTCCGGGTTCGCCGGGTTGCTGAACTGCTGCAGCAGCAGGAATTTTTCCGGATCGCTGGCAACAATTTCTTCTGCTTTTTGAATCGCGCCTTTCATGCCTTTCGCGCCTTCCGTCAGCACAAGGTTTGCACCCAGCGCTTTGAGCAGCTTGCGACGTTCAATACTCATGGTTTCCGGCATGGTCAGCGTCAGTTTGTAGCCACGTGCGGCGGCGACATAGGCCAGCGCGATACCGGTGTTACCGCTGGTCGGTTCAACCAGTTCTACGCCCGGTTTCAGCACACCACGTTTTTCTGCATCCCAAATCATGTTGGCACCGATACGGCACTTAACGCTGAAGCTTGGGTTGCGTGATTCTACCTTCGCCAGAATGCGTCCGTTACCGATGCGGTTCAGTCGAACCAGCGGCGTGTGACCGATAGTCAGCGAGTTATCTTCAAAAATCTTACTCATGGCCTGTCCTTAACTGTATGAAATTTGGGGTACTGCCCCAGCATACCTGCTTAAAGATTCTGCGGAAGTAAGTAATTAGCATATCTATATTCAGAAGGGAAATAATGGCTGCCAGGATGGAATAAGGAAAGCATAACGGCGCTCACGGGTGCGAGCGCCTGAAACGGTTACTTCCACATTGCGTGTTTATCGCGATAACAATCGACCCACATCGCCGTTGCGCCGCAGATGGCGACCGGGATGATGACCAGGTTTAACACCGGGATCATAGTGAACAGACTCGCCAGCGCGCCGAACTGCATGTTCAGCACTTTGCGCTCGCGCAGAGACGCGCGCATCGTTTTAAACGGCACTTTATGGTTGTCGAACGGATAGTCGCAATACTGAATCGCCAGCATCCATGCGCTGAACAGGAACCATAATACCGGCGCGACGGTCTGCCCGATGCCGGGGATGAAATAGAGCACCAACAGCACCAGCGCGCGCGGCAGATACCACGCCAGCTTTTGCCACTCACGCTTCATTATACGCGGCACATCCTTTACTACGCCCAGCACGCCGGTATCTGGCGGCGTCGCGCCGGTCAGACGCGCTTCCAGCTGTTCCGCCAGCAGGCCATTAAACGGCGCGGCAATCCAGTTCGCGATGGTCGAGAAGAAGTAGCCGAACACCAGCAAAATCGAAATCACCGCCACCGGCCACAGCAGGTAGCTCAGCCATTGCAGCCAGTCAGGGATTCGCCCCATCAGCGAGGGGATCCACTCGCCGAGCTTACTGAATAGCCACCAGAACGCGCCTCCCATCAGTACAATGTTGACCAGCAACGGTAAAATAACGAACCGGCGAATGCCGGGTAACCCGATCAGTTTCCAGCCCTGCGAGAAATAGTAGAGACCGCTGCGCGGGGAAGGGGTGGATGATGAAACCATGGTCAGCAAATGCTCCTGTGTCTGACAGCTACGAAATTACCTGCGTATATTATCGGGTTGTCAGGGAATGACCAGTTAGGAAATGTTCGAAAAAACAGCAAAAAGCACGATTTAGGTTATCTTTCTGCGGGGAATGTCATGCGCGCACTTGCACTTGACGTGTTGGGCAAATACTCTTAGGGAGTAAATGTTTGCCGTGGTGGCAAGGTGTTAGAACAACAGAGAATATAATGATGCAGGATTTGCGTCTGATATTAATCATTGTTGGCGCGATCGCCATACTCGCTCTTCTGGTTCATGGTTTCTGGACCAGCCGTAAAGAGCGCTCGTCAATGTTCCGCGATCGCCCACTAAAACGCATGAAGTCTCGTGAAGACGACGAGTCTGATGATGGCTTCGATGATAGTGATGAAGGCGTGGGCGAAGTTCGTGTCCACAAGGTCAATCACGCCCCGGGCGTAGCAGGGGAGCATGACGCACCTCATCAGGCGCCTTCGCACCAGTACCAGCCCCCTTATGAGCGTCAGGTACAACAGCCTGTGCGCCACGAGGAGCCAGCCCGGCCATCCGCACCGCAGCCTCAACAGCCGCGCGTGCAGCAACCGTCTGTCCAGCCGCCGCATGCGCAGCCACAGCCGGTTCATCAGCCACAACCTCATTCGCAGCCGCAGCCTGTTGCCGCACCTCAGCCGGTGCAGCCCGCCGCGCCGCAGCCTCAACCGGTTGCTCCGCCACAGCCTGCCGCGCCAGAACCTCAGGCCGCGCAACCTGCGCCAGCCGCTGTACAGCAGCCAGAGCCTAAGCCGGTTGAAGAAGCGCCTGCGAAGCCTGAGCGTAAAGAGACGGTCATCGTAATGAACGTCTCCGCACACCAGGGCACCGAAATCAACGGCGAGCTGCTGCTGAACAGTATTCAGCAGGCCGGGTTCAAATTTGGCGATATGAATATTTTCCATCGCCACTTAAGCCCTGACGGCAGCGGCCCTGCGCTTTTCAGCCTGGCGAATATGCTGAAACCCGGCACCTTCGACCCTGAAAATATGGCTGATATGGCTACGCCAGGCATCACTATCTTTATGCAGGTACCGGCTTACGGTGATGCACTGCAAAACTTCAAGCTGATGTTGCAATCGGCACAGTACATTGCCGATGAAGTGGGCGGTGTGGTGCTGGACGATCAACGTCGGATGATGACGCCGCAGAAGCTGCGCGAATACCAGGACCGCATCCGCGACGTGCTGGAATCGAACGCCTGATAACGGCTGGCGTTTTATCAACTCTCCCTGAACCCCCGCCTGTCGGGGGTTTTTTATCATTGATGGTGTGATATGGAACCGATCGAACAACAACTGAATGAACTGCGAACCACGCTTCGCCATCATGAATATCTCTACCACGTTATGGATGCGCCGGAACTGCCGGACGCCGAGTACGATCGCCTGATGCGCGAACTGCGCGAGCTTGAGGCGCAACATCCCGAACTGATTACGCCAGATTCGCCGACGCAACGCGTGGGCGCATCGCCGCTGGCCGCGTTCAGCCAGGTGCGTCACGAAGTGCCTATGCTGTCGCTGGATAACGTGTTTGATGAAGAGAGCTTCCTTGCCTTTAACAAGCGCGTGCAGGATCGACTGAAAAGCAGCGACGCGCTGGTCTATTGCTGTGAGCTGAAGCTGGATGGCCTGGCGGTGAGTATTCTTTATGAAAACGGCGTCATGGTGCAGGCGGCGACGCGCGGCGACGGTACCACCGGGGAAGATATCACCGCTAACGTGCGCACCATTCGCGCGATCCCGTTAAAACTGCGCGGAGACAATATCCCGGCGCGCCTCGAAGTGCGTGGCGAAGTGTTCCTGCCGCAGGCGGGGTTTGAAAAAATCAATGATGACGCGCGACGTACCGGCGGCAAATTATTTGCCAACCCGCGTAATGCGGCAGCGGGTTCGCTGCGTCAGCTTGACCCACGTATTACGGCGAAGCGACCACTTACTTTCTTCTGCTACGGCGTTGGTATTCTGGAGGGCGGCGAACTGCCCGCCAGCCATATGGGGCGTCTGCAACAGTTTAAAGCCTGGGGTTTACCGGTGAGCGATCGCGTAAAACGCTGCAACTCCCCGGAGGAAGTGCTCGCTTACTATCACAAGGTTGAAGAAGACCGCCCAACGCTCGGTTTTGATATCGATGGCGTGGTGATTAAAGTCGACTCGCTGGCATTGCAGGAACAACTGGGCTTTGTCGCGCGTGCCCCACGCTGGGCCGTGGCTTTTAAATTCCCGGCGCAGGAACAAATGACCTTTGTGCGCGACGTAGAATTCCAGGTGGGTCGTACCGGGGCAATCACCCCGGTTGCACGCCTTGAACCGGTGCAGGTCGCGGGCGTGCTGGTGAGCAATGCCACGCTGCATAATGCCGATGAAATCGAACGTCTTGGGTTACGTATTGGCGATAAAGTGGTGATTCGCCGCGCCGGGGATGTTATCCCGCAGGTGGTGAATGTGGTGCTCTCTGAGCGCCCGGAAGAGACGCAGGAAATTGTGTTCCCGACCCATTGCCCGGTTTGTCAGTCTGACGTCGAGCGTGTGGAAGGCGAAGCGGTGGCGCGCTGTACCGGCGGTCTGATTTGCGGGGCGCAGCGTAAAGAGTCGCTGAAGCACTTTGTCTCCCGCCGCGCGCTGGATGTTGACGGCATGGGCGATAAAATCATCGACCAGTTGGTGGAAAAAGAGTACGTCCATACGCCTGCCGATCTGTTCACGTTAACCGCAGGCAAGCTGACCGGGCTCGATCGCATGGGGCCGAAATCGGCGCAAAATGTGGTCAACGCGCTGGAAAAAGCGAAAAACACCACCTTTGCACGCTTCCTCTACGCACTCGGTATCCGCGAAGTGGGTGAAGCCACGGCGGCTGGCCTGGCGGGCTATTTCGGCACCCTTGAGGCGCTGGAAGCCGCATCGATTGAAGAGCTGCAAAAAGTGCCGGATGTCGGCATTGTGGTTGCCACGCATGTCTTTAACTTCTTTGCTGAAGAGAGCAATCGTGAAGTTATCCAGCAGTTGCTGAAAGAGGGCGTGAACTGGCCTGCGGCGGTGGCTATCAATGCTGAAGACATCGACAGCCCGTTTGCCGGGAAAACGGTTGTTCTGACCGGCAGCCTGAGCCAGATGTCGCGCGATGATGCAAAGGCGCGTTTGGTGGAACTTGGCGCAAAAGTTGCGGGAAGCGTGTCGAAGAAAACCGACCTGGTCATCGCCGGAGAGGCTGCGGGTTCTAAGCTTGCGAAAGCGCAGGAGCTGGGGATTGAGGTGATTGATGAAGCCGAGATGCTACGGCTGTTAGGCGTCTGATATGGATAAGGCGCAGCTCATTGAAATCGCCAATACGGAAATGCCGTTTGGTAAATATAAGGGACGTCGGTTGATTGACGTCCCGGAAGAGTATCTGCTCTGGTTTGCCCGTAAGGATCAATTTCCTGCCGGGCATCTGGGCGAGCTGATGGCCTTAACGCTGCTGATTAAAACCGAGGGGCTGACCCAGTTGGTGCAGCCCCTGAAGCGTTAAGCGTCGGATGTCCTGGCCGCGCGGGCCTGCTCTTCGGCCTGCAATTTTTCTGCCTGCTGTTTGTAGCGACGCGCCAGTACCGCGCACACCATCAACTGGATTTGATGGAATATCATCAGCGGCAGTACCATCATGCCGATAACCGATGTCGGGAACAGGATGTTCGCCATCGGTATCCCGTTCGCCAGGCTTTTCTTCGAGCCGCAGAAAACAATCGTGATTTCATCCGCTTTATTAAAGCCTGCTTTACGTGCGACCAGTACGTTCACGGCAATCACAATCGCCAGCAGGATAATGCTCACTACCACGATAAACAGCAGCGAACCCAGCCCCACTTTGTGCCAGATACCGTTCACCACCGCTTCGCTGAATGCCGAGTAAACCACTAACAGAATGGAGGTCTGGTCGGTTTTGCCAATCCACTTTTTATGCTTCGCGACAAATGCGCCGGTCCACGGGCGAGAAAGATGTCCAAGCACGAATGGCAACAGCAGTTGCAGCATGATTTTGCCGACCTGCTCAAGGCTGCCTTCCGCGCCGTGCATGTTCATCAGCAACCCAACCAGCAACGGCGACAGGAAGATCCCCAGCAGGCTGGACGCTGACGCAGAACAGACCGCTGCCGCAACGTTCCCGCCCGCAAGCGATGTAAATGCGATCGCTGACTGTACCGTTGCCGGCAGAATACACAGATAGAGAAAACCGGTATACAGCGCCGGGTCCACCGCCACCGGCGACCACCACACCAGCAGCACGCCCAGCACCGGGAAGAGAATAAAGGTGCTACACATCACCCACAGATGCAATCGCCAGTGGCTGCCCCCGGCAATAATCGCTTCGCGAGACAATTTTGCACCGTGCATAAAGAACAGTAGCGCAATCGCGGCGGTGGTCAGATGTTCAAAAAAAGGCACAAACTCACCGCGAGCCGGGAAGAATGAGGCCAGCAGGACCACGGTAATGAGCGTCAGCGTAAACGGATCAAGAATACGAAAAAGTTTCATAAAGACTCCTGAAAATCGATGGCGCTATTGTGCTTCTTTCATTTTGAGAAATAAAATTGATTTATTGCATCCATTCATGAAGAAAATATATGAATTACTCGCTAAAGCAATTAAAGGTTTTCGTCACGGTGGCGCAGGAGAAAAGTTTCAGCCGTGCGGGAGAGCGTATCGGCCTGAGCCAGTCGGCGGTAAGTCACAGCGTGAAGGAGCTGGAGCATCATACCGGCGTTCGTTTGCTGGACAGAACGACGCGCGAAGTGGTGCTCACTGAGGCAGGGCAACAGCTGGCTTTGCGTCTGGAGCGACTGCTGGATGAACTGAACAGCACCCTGCGCGACGCCGGGCGTATGGGACAACAGCTGAGTGGCAAAGTCCGCGTTGCTGCCAGCCAGACCATTTCCGCGCATCTTATTCCGCAATGCATTGCCGAAAGTCATCGCCGCTATCCGGATATTCAGTTTGTCCTGCACGATCGTCCGCAGCAGTGGGTAATGGAGAGCATTCGTCAGGGCGATGTGGATTTTGGCATCGTCATCGATCCAGGTGCAGTGGGCGATCTGCAGTGTGAAGCGATTCTTTCCGAGCCGTTTTTCCTGCTTTGTCATCGCGAGCATCCACTGGCAGCCCATGATTATGTGCCCTGGCAGGCGCTACAGGGGGCAAAACTGGTGTTACAGGATTACGCTTCGGGCAGCCGGCCGTTGATTGATGCCGCACTGGCGCGCAACGGTATTCAGGCGGATATCGTGCAGGAGATTGGCCACCCGGCGACGCTGTTCCCGATGGTGGCTGCCGGTATCGGCATCAGCATTCTTCCGGCGCTGGCGCTGCCGTTACCCGAGGGCAGCCCGCTGGTGGTGAAGCGTATCACGCCGGTGGTGGAACGCCAGCTGATGCTGGCTCGCAGGAAAAACCGGTCGCTTTCAACTGCCGCGGAAGCATTATGGGACGTGGTGCGTGATGAAGGCTGTGCCTTAATGGCGGGGCGCGAAGGTAATCCGTTGTATCGGATTTAGAGCGCATAATTTCTGCCGGACGCGCCGGCAGAAAAAGGATCAGAAGTTAAATTTGATGGAGTAGATTATCGCATCCTGATAAAAATCTTCGCCCAGTTTGTCATCCGCATAACGGTACTGAATCCCTGTGGTGATGTGTGATGTTGCATTCCACCATAGCGCAACTGCGCCGTTCAGCCCCTCTTTGCCGCCATTACCCGCTGCATAGGTAGCATCACGGTCAAACTCGTACTCGTTCCAGTTGGTGAGAGTGAATTTCTCGCTGCCCAGTGTAAAACTGTAACCCGCAACCCAACCGGCTACGTAGCCGTTATCACCCGTGTAATAGGTTTGGTCCGTATAGCGTTTGGCAAAGAAAGGCTTGAACCACCAACCGTTGCCGGTGAAGTTGTAGCCAAAACCGTACAGGAACATATCGTCGTGGAAATTTACCCGATTTGCCGAGCCGTAGGTGCCATACGCGTGCAGGTAGAGGTTAAATCCGCTATCCCCGAGATAAATGCGGTTGGTATTTTTAAAGGTATAGCGCTGCTCACTTCCTGGTTTATCGTGACGACCGTTATAAAAGTTTTCCCAATCAAAGAAACCGTAGGTTTCTCCCCAGCTAAAATTAGCGCCGCCTTCCAGTTCGAGATAACCAAAATCATCTTTATGCGATTTGGTTGAGGATTTTTCCGTTGTCCGGCTGGACCAGTCAAGGTAATGAAAACCGATATCTGCGAACCCACCTTTAAATTCTGCGTGGGAGATTACGGGTACGGCTAATAAAGAAGAGATAGTCAGAGTTAAAAGATGTCTTTTCATAGCATATATCCCTATGCCGATCGTTATTAGTAGAGTGCTTAATAAACGTGATTTATTAAAACGGCATATTGTTAATGCAGATGGGGAAAGGGCGCCAATACTGTTTTCCCTGCAGATTGATAGTGAAAAGATATAAATATATCGATATCGAATGACTATTGATTTTGCGTGAAAAGTGTATTGGTCAGGGCGGTGACGATCTCGCTATAAAAAGGCGTCATCTTTTACCCTACAGAAGAAGGATTCTTATGCATCAGGCTCATTTTTCTCATAACCCTATGTATTGCGTGGATATCATTCGCGCGTATAAACCAGACTTCACACCCCGTGTGGCATTTATTTTAGGTTCCGGGCTGGGGGCGCTGGCGGACCAGATTGAGAACGCCGTTGCCATTTCTTACGAAAAATTGCCGGGCTTTCCGGTAAGTACCGTCCACGGACATGCGGGCGAGTTGGTACTGGGGCATCTTCAGGGGGTACCGGTTGCCTGTATGAAAGGTCGCGGGCATTTCTATGAAGGGCGCGGGATGACCATCATGACCGACGCGATTCGTACCTTTAAGCTTCTGGGTTGCGAACTGTTGTTCTGCACCAATGCTGCGGGCTCGCTTCGTCCTGAAGTCGGCGCCGGCAGCCTGGTCGCACTAAAAGATCATATTAATACTATGCCGGGTACGCCAATGACGGGCCCCAACGATGAACGCTTCGGCGAACGCTTTTTCTCGCTGGCTAACGCTTACGACGCGGACTATCGCGCGATGTTGCAACAGGTGGCCAGTGAGGAAGGTTTTCCGCTGACTGAAGGCGTGTTTGTCTCCTATCCGGGGCCAAATTTCGAAACGGCGGCGGAAATTCGCATGATGCAGATTATCGGCGGCGATGTCGTGGGGATGTCCGTTGTGCCGGAGGTGATTTCTGCGCGCCATTGCGAACTGAAAGTTGTTGCCGTATCGGCTATCACCAACATGGCGGAAGGTTTGAGCGACGTCAAACTCTCTCATGCCCAAACGCTGGCGGCGGCCGAACTCTCACGGCAGAACTTCATCAATCTTATCTGCGGCTTTCTGCGCAAAATTGCCTGATTAAAACAACAAGAAACGGCCTCCGCGTGAGGCCATATGATGCGATAAGGAAACGATTATGAGCATCGCCATGCGCTTAAAGGTAATGTCCTTTTTGCAATATTTTATCTGGGGGAGCTGGCTGGTTACCCTCGGTTCTTACATGATTAATACCCTCCATTTTACTGGCGCAAACGTCGGGATGGTCTATAGCTCAAAAGGGATCGCCGCAATCATTATGCCGGGTGTTATGGGCATCATTGCGGATAAATGGCTGCGTGCGGAACGGGCCTATATGCTGTGCCATCTGGTATGCGCAGGTGTGCTGTTTTACGCGGCAGCTGTCAGCGATCCGGATACGATGTTCTGGGTGATGTTGGTAAACGCGATGGCGTTTATGCCGACGATTGCCTTATCGAATAGCGTGTCCTATTCCTGCCTCGCGCAGGCGGGGCTCGATCCCGTCACCGCGTTTCCGCCTATTCGGGTTTATGGCACGGTGGGGTTCATCATTGCGATGTGGACGGTAAGTCTACTGCATCTGGAACTGAGCAGCTTGCAGCTCTACATTGCGTCCGGTGCGTCTCTGCTGCTGTCGGCTTACGCGCTAACGTTGCCTAAAATTCCGGTTGCTGAGAAAAAATCGACATCCTCTCTTGCCAGCAAGCTGGGGCTGGATGCCTTTGTGTTGTTCAAAAATCCACGCATGGCTATCTTCTTTCTGTTCGCCATGATGCTGGGCGCGGTGCTGCAAATAACCAACGTTTTTGGCAACCCGTTCCTGCATGATTTTGCCCGCAATCCGGAATTTGCAGACAGTTTTGTGGTGAAGTATCCCTCTATTTTGCTGTCGGTATCGCAAATGGCGGAAGTGGGTTTCATTCTGACTATTCCGTTCTTTTTAAAACGTTTTGGTATCAAAACAGTCATGTTGATGAGCATGATTGCCTGGACGCTGCGTTTTGGATTTTTTGCTTACGGCGATCCCTCGCCAACCGGTTTTATCCTGCTTCTGTTGTCGATGATCGTCTACGGCTGCGCGTTTGACTTCTTCAACATTTCTGGCTCTGTGTTTGTCGAACAGGAGGTTGATTCCAGCATTCGTGCCAGTGCTCAGGGGCTGTTTATGACCATGGTGAACGGGGTAGGGGCATGGGTAGGATCCATTCTGAGCGGGATGGCGGTAGATTACTTCTCGGTAGATGGCGTGAAGGATTGGCATACTATTTGGCTGGTATTTGCTGCATATGCATTATTGCTGGCCATTATTTTTTCCATCGGTTTTAAATATAAGCACCAGCCCGATAAGGTCAGTGCTTCCGTTATACATTAGTCGTTGTCCGCAGGCCCCGCTGTGGGCCTGCTTTTATAATGAAGGATATTGAGTGAAAGAAATATTATTCTCTTCCGGTGTGGGTTTAGGTCTTGGGGTGTTTTTTACGTTGTTACGATTACCCATTCCGGTCCCGAATGTTTTACCCGGTATTTTATCTATAGTGTTTATGTATATTGGTTATCAGGTGGTGCAGTTTTTTATTTCCTGACGAGTATGGTACGCTCAGGTTAATTTTCAGACTCCTTCGGGCTCTCATTATGGAACGTGTTTACCGTACAGATTTAAAGCTGTTACGTTATTTTCTCGCCGTTGCTGAAGAGCTCCATTTTGGACGGGCTGCGGCCCGTCTGAATATGTCGCAACCTCCACTCAGTATTCATATTAAAGAGCTGGAAAACCAACTGGGTACGCTGCTCTTTGTTCGCCATTCACGCAGCGTGGCGCTCACGCATGCCGGAAAAATATTAATGGAAGAGTCGCGCAGACTACTGGCAAATGCCAATCAGGTATTAGCGCGGGTGGAACAGATTGGTCGAGGAGAAGCAGGGCGGATTGAACTCGGCGTTGTGGGAACGGCAATGTGGGGAAGGATGCGGCCGACAATGCGTCGATTTTTGAAGGATAATCCGAACGTTGAGGTTCTTTTTCGCGAAAAGATGCCCGCCATGCAAATGGCGCTCCTGGAACGTCGTGAACTTGATGCGGGCATCTGGCGGATGGCGACTGAATTGCCGCAGGGATTCACCAGTAAACGTTTACATGAATCGGCATTTTTGGTGGCGATGCCGGAAGAGCATCATCTCGCCGGTTATACCTCAGTACCTCTGGCTGCGCTTCGCGATGAATATTTTGTCACGATGCCGCCTGTTCATACCGACTGGGCTTTTCTACAGCGAGTCTGCCAACAGGCCGGATTTACCCCGATCATCGTGCGCGAAGTCAATGAGCCGCAAACGGTATTGGCGATGATCAGCATGGGGATTGGTATCACGTTGATAGCGGACAGCTATGCGCAAATGAACTGGCCCGGCGTGGTTTTTCGACCTCTTAAAGAGCGTATACCGGCAGATTTGTATATTGTTTATGAAACACAGCAGGTTACGTCAGCGTTGGTGAAGCTGCTGGCGGCGTTGACGCAGTAGGTGAGAATGTGGGGTAGCACACGATAAGATTCGTGCCGTACTGTAGGCCTGATAAGCGAAGCGCCATCAGGCAATTTTGCAAACCGCAGATAGCAAAAAAGCGCCTTTAGGGCGCTTTTTTACATTGGTGGGTCGTGCAGGATTCGAACCTGCGACCAATTGATTAAAAGTCAACTGCTCTACCAACTGAGCTAACGACCCGAAGTGGTGGGTGATGACGGGATCGAACCGCCGACCCCCTCCTTGTAAGGGAGGTGCTCTCCCAGCTGAGCTAATCACCCACTTCGGTACTTCACATTTTTGCAAGAAATCCAGCTGGCGAGAAAGTGGTGGGTGATGACGGGATCGAACCGCCGACCCCCTCCTTGTAAGGGAGGTGCTCTCCCAGCTGAGCTAATCACCCACTTCTCAATTTCTTGCTACACGGCGGAGACTACATAAAGTAGTTGGTGGGTGATGACGGGATCGAACCGCCGACCCCCTCCTTGTAAGGGAGGTGCTCTCCCAGCTGAGCTAATCACCCCCGCTGTGTGGAGTCGCATTATAGGGAGAGTTGAAAATGAGTCAACGCATTTTCTAAAGAATTTGTTTGTTCGTCGTAAAATTAAACAATGCGGTGGGGTTTTATGCGCTCATGCATGATTTCTATACAAAAACGACTAACTTTGACCGTGATGAGGGATGAAGATTGAGGAATCAGCCAGGAGTGATAGAATATTGCCCTTCTCAGTTCCAGGTTTTGCCGGTTGTCGGCATCTTTAATAAACGTAAGGCCATTTAATGAAAATCAAAACTCGCTTCGCGCCCAGCCCGACAGGCTATCTGCACGTCGGCGGTGCTCGTACTGCTCTTTACTCCTGGCTTTTTGCACGTAATCACGACGGTGAGTTTGTGCTGCGTATTGAAGACACCGATCTCGAGCGCTCCACGCCGGAAGCTATTGAAGCCATTATGGATGGTATGAACTGGCTGAATCTGGAATGGGACGAAGGTCCGTACTATCAGACTAAACGTTTCGATCGCTACAACACGGTTATCGACGAAATGCTGGAAGCGGGCACGGCGTATAAATGCTACTGCTCCAAAGAACGTCTGGAAGCGCTGCGTGAAGAGCAGATGGCGAACGGCGAAAAGCCGCGTTATGACGGCCGTTGCCGCCACAGCCATGAACATCATGCTGACGATGAGCCGTGCGTGGTACGTTTCGCGAACCCGCAGGAAGGTTCGGTTATCTTTGATGACCAGATCCGCGGCCCGATCGAATTCAGTAACCAGGAGCTGGACGATCTGATCATCCGCCGTACCGATGGCTCTCCAACCTACAACTTCTGCGTTGTGGTGGACGACTGGGATATGGAAATCACCCACGTGATCCGTGGTGAAGACCATATCAACAACACGCCGCGTCAGATCAACATCCTGAAAGCGCTGAATGCACCGGTGCCGGTTTACGCACACGTATCGATGATCAACGGTGATGACGGTAAAAAACTCTCTAAACGTCACGGCGCAGTAAGTGTGATGCAGTATCGTGATGATGGCTACCTGCCGGAAGCGCTGCTGAACTATCTGGTGCGTTTAGGTTGGTCTCACGGCGATCAGGAAATCTTCACCCGTGAAGAGATGATCAAATTCTTCGCGCTGAACGCCGTAAGTAAATCAGCCAGCGCCTTCAACACTGAAAAACTGCAGTGGCTGAACCATCACTACATCAACAATCTGCCTGCTGAATATGTTGCAACGCATCTGCAGTGGCATATTGAGCAGGAAAATATCGACACCCGCATGGGTCCACAGCTGTCTGAGCTGGTGAAACTGCTGGGCGAGCGTTGCAAAACGCTGAAAGAGATGGCGCAGAGCTGTCGTTACTTCTATGAAGATTTCGCTGAGTTCGACGCGGATGCGGCGAAAAAACACCTGCGTCCGGTAGCGCGTCAGCCGCTGGAAGTAGTGCGCGATAAACTGTCTGCTATCACCGACTGGACGGCAGAAAATGTTCACCACGCAATTCAGGCGACCGCCGATGAGCTGGAAGTGGGCATGGGTAAAGTGGGGATGCCACTGCGCGTAGCCGTAACGGGTGCGGGTCAATCGCCCGCGCTGGACGTGACCGTTCACGCGATTGGTAAAAACCGTAGCATCGAGCGCATCAACAAAGCGCTGGGCTTTATTGCTGAGCGCGAAAGCCAGCAGTAATAAAAAACGGGCGAAAGCCCGTTTTTTTACGCCTGTGTTTCGCTCAACCCAAGCCGCGACATAAACCCACATATGCCTTCACGACGCAGTAAAACATTCAGCTTTTCCATCTCATCTGGCGTCATCACCTGTAAGGTGTCGCTGATCTGCTGCCAGATAACGTCCGCTTCGTTAGTCGAGTAGCTTTTCGCCGGTTCATTCATTTGCGCGTCGGCTTCATCAACGTGGAGCAGGGCAGGCGTATTCGCCAGAAAGTCTCTCACCTGCTGCGTGATGTGTATCAACCTTGCCCGGCCACCTTTCACGCCCGGCATCGGCTCGGTTTGCCAGTGTTGTTCGCGGATCCAGCGGTTGATGGTCTGACGCGTCATTCCCAGACAGCGCGCCAGCTCTTCGGTAGACATTTTATCTTTGAGTCTTTTCATCACGATTATGCGCCACGGATACCCAAACGTTGCAGCAGGCCGCTGATCCCTTCACGCAACAGTAAAGAGGTTAACTGTCGCTGCTCTTCAAGCGTCATTTCCTGCGCCAGATTCAGCAACAGGCCGTGAAACGCATTGTCATTCACACTCTGCGTGGTGTAAGTCGCGGTGGTGTCGGATGCGCGTTGCGCGCTATAGATAAATTCCCTGACCTGATCGTTAATATGGACCAGACGGGCCTTTCCTCCCTGGACGCCGGGACGGGGCGAGGTTTGCCATCCTTCCTTGCGCACCCATTTATTAACGGTTTGTCGGCTGTAGCCAGTCAGGTGGGCGATTTCTTCCGGTGTCATTCGTTCCTTGAGCATGCTATTTCCTGAATCGCAGTGTGGGAATTACGAGTTCATGTTATAGCATCCTTTTATTAGAAAGCGTGACAGGTTTAACTTCTCTCTGCGAGCGTGCTCGGAATGTTATTCATCTGTCTGCTTTTTCAGCGATTAGCTTGCCACACAGCATTTTGCCGTTGACACCTCGCAATGGAATTCATATTATGCCGCCCGTCAACACGACACGCTTTACGTTGGGGCTATAGCTCAGCTGGGAGAGCGCTTGCATGGCATGCAAGAGGTCAGCGGTTCGATCCCGCTTAGCTCCACCAAATCCTGCTCCCATCAGGTTTGGAACGTAAAAGCACCGTTGGGGCTATAGCTCAGCTGGGAGAGCGCTTGCATGGCATGCAAGAGGTCAGCGGTTCGATCCCGCTTAGCTCCACCAAATTCAAACCCTCGCCTGTGGCGGGGGTTTTTTGTTTGTCTATACTGTTCCTAAACCAGCCGCAACAATATTCGTATTCCGCCTTGTTTAGTCGGAATTTCCTCCTTTAGCACCTTGATTCGCTCGAATAATGCCCATAGTATCAGTCTGGGTTATAGGTGTACCGACAAGGATGCAGTTCTGAATACTAATGAGATTTAATACAGATATTTTGTCGCGCAAGTTTTTTGTAGCATTAGCTCTCTCTTTAATCGCAATTCCCTTTGCTCGCTTTGTCTCGCCTAAAGCCGTTATTGATGGTACTGAAGCTTATCTTGCCTGGTTACCGCTTAGCGCAGCGTTTGCTATCGTTCTCCTGTTCGGTCGTCATGCCGTTATTCCTTTGATCATAAGTTTTTTTGTGGTCAATAATTTCGTCGTTAATCTCACGCTTTTCCAGGCTGTCGTCTTACTCACCTGTCAGTTGCTGGGCGTGCTGATTTCATCGGTGATGTTGCGCTGGAGCGTTGGCCGACGGTGGCGGTACGGATTACCCAGCCACCATATGGGCGCAGTCGTCTTCTGGATTGGCTTTGTCGCGCCGGCGATCATCAAAGGCATCATGTACCTGGTTGGCCACTACCTTGATTTTCCGGTAAGCGTCTCCAGCTACTTTGGCACCCATTCGTTGGTTTATGGCGTTGTAGATGTGCAAAGTCTCATTTGTGCGTCCCTGATATTTACGCCGCTTTTCTATTATCCAATGCGGATGATCCTTAACCCGCGCTACGCCAGAGCCTTCTGGCGTCGTCATGTGGTCGCTTGCCTGACGTCGCAGAATCGAACTTTTGTGCTGTATTGGATTCTCGGGCTGGTCGTTTTGTTAACCGTACTGTGTTCGCCTTATGAGACGGAGTACATTGCCGGTTATCTGGTGCCGATTATCTTTATCCTGTTCTTCTCAGGAATCAGCCGCTTAAGCGGCGTACTTATCGTTCTGATTTGGTCTGTGTCAGCATTCCTGCTGGTGCTGAATAACAAGCATTTCCTGTTTGGGGTGCTGAGTGCCTACTCGGTTGCTTTTGTTTTGTCCGTGTTGATCTCGTTCACGATTTGTATTCTGTATATGGTACAGATTTACGCGCGAGGCGAAGCGTTGAAGCGTAAATGGCACGATCAGGCGCTGATCGATCCATTAACCGGCCTGCCGAATTTGCGCGAGTTTGAGTCGTGGTTAAAGGAGAACCAGCAGGCAACGGTGTGCTGTCTGCGCATCGATAATCTTGAGTTCTTAAGCCGTCACTACGGCATGATGATGCGTATTCACTGTAAGCGTGCGATCACCCGAAATTTACAACCGTTGCTGACGAGTGATGAAAAACTCTTTCAGATCCCCGGCAATGAACTGCTGCTGGTGCTGACCGGCCCGGAGACCGAAGCGCGCCTGACGCACATTGTTGAGTTCCTGAATAATCACAAGATTAGCTGGAATAACAATGTAATCGACCTGGAATTTGGCGCGTCCTGGGGCGTCATTGACGGCAAAGAGGAAAACCAGCTGCACCATACGCTGGGGCAACTGAGCTGGCTCTCTGAACAGGCGTGCAGCTCGCACCAGGTGCTGGCGCTGGATAGCCGGGAAGAGGCCATTTCCGGCTTCACGACCGAGCGCGTCATGATGCTAAACCGGGTTAAACGCGCGCTGGCGCATGGCGGTATTCTTCTCTATGCGCAACCTATCGTTGATAAAAACGGCCAGGGCTACCATGAGATTCTGAGCCGCCTGCAGTGCGACGGCGAGCTGATTACACCGGATAAATTTATCCCGATTATCACCCAGTTTAACCTGAGCTACCGCTTTGATATGCAGGTAGTGGAAACGCTGCTGAGCAAGATGAAGCACTATCCGGGGCATCGTTTTTCAATCAATCTGATGCCGTTTACCCTGATGCAGAAAGGCGCGGCGGATGAAATTATTCGGCTGCTGAAACGCTATCGGGTAACGCCCGGGGCTATTACCATCGAGGTTACGGAAGAGCAGGCGTTCTCAGACTCGGAAAACAGTCTGCATAATATTCGCCAGCTCAGCGCCTATGGCTGTCTGATTGCCATTGATGACTTTGGTACCGGGTACGCTAACTATGAGCGCCTCAAGCGTCTGGAAGCGGATATCGTCAAGATTGACGGTTGCTTTGTGCGCGATATCGTCAGCGACAAGATGGATCAGCTGATCGTGAAGTCGATTTGCGACATGGCGAAAGTGAAGAGTCTGACGCTGGTGGCTGAGTACGTCGAAACGCAGGAACAGAAAGAGAAGTTATTCGAGCTGGGTGTGGATTATCTGCAAGGCTATTTGCTGGGTAAACCTGAGCCGCTCAGTGAACTGAAGAAATAAAAAACGGGACGATTATCGTCCCGTTTTTTTACGTCTTGTAGACGCAGCCTGGCGTTACAGCACCAGCGCCGCGATAGACGCAGACAGCACGCTCACCAGCGTAGAACCGTAAACCAGTTTCAGGCCGAAGCGAGAAACCACGTTACCTTGCTCTTCGTTCAGGCCTTTAATCGCCCCGGCGATGATACCGATAGAAGAGAAGTTCGCGAAGGAAACCAGGAACACGGAGATGATACCGACTGCGCGCGGAGAGAGCGTAGACGCCACTTTCTGCAGGTCCATCATCGCGACGAATTCGTTAGAGACCAGTTTGGTCGCCATGATACTGCCTACCTGCAGCGCTTCGCTGGCCGGTACACCCATCACCCATGCAATCGGGTAGAAGATGTAGCCCAGGATGCCCTGGAAGGAAATACCCAGAACGGCAGCAAACAGGGCGTTCAGACCTGCAATCAGCGCGATAAAGCCAATCAGCATCGCCGCAACGATAATCGCTACTTTGAAACCAGCCAGAATGTATTCACCCAGCATTTCGAAGAAGCTCTGACCTTCGTGCAGGTTAGACATCTGGATGTTTTCTTCGCTGGCATCAACGCGGTATGGGTTGATGATAGAGAGGACGATAAAGGTGCTGAACATGTTCAGAACCAGCGCCGCCACCACATATTTCGGGTCCAGCATTGTCATGTAAGCACCGACGATAGACATCGACACGGTAGACATTGCCGTTGCCGCCATGGTGTACATGCGGTTGCGGGACATTTTGCCGAGAATATCTTTATAGGCGATAAAGTTCTCAGACTGACCCAGAATCAGCGAGCTCACGGCGTTGAACGATTCCAGTTTGCCCATGCCGTTGACTTTGGAGAGCACGAAACCAATCGCCCGGATAACAATCGGCAGCACGCGAATGTGTTGCAGAATACCGATAAGCGCAGAGATGAAGACGATAGGGCACAGAACTTTCAGGAAGAAGAATGCCAGGCCTTGATCGTTCATGCTACCGAAGACGAAGTTGGTGCCTTCGTTGGCGAATCCGAGCAGTTTTTCGAACATTTCGGAAAAGCCTTTCACGAAGCCCAGACCGACGTTGGAGTTCAGGAAGAACCATGCCAGTAAGACTTCAATGACAAGTAATTGAATTACATAACGAATTCGAATTTTTTTGCGGTCATGGCTGACCAGCAACGCTAAAATCGCCACAACGCCAAGCGCCAGGACGAAATGAAGAACGCGGTCCATATTTGCTCCAAATATGAGGCAGGTTTAATTTTCTTGCACATTCTATGTAACGTAACTAAATAAAACGAGATCAAAGTCGCACTATATTCAGAACCTGTGAGCAATCTCAAAAAGAGTGATCGAACATACATTTTTATTATGTTAAGTAAATGTGTTTAAAGATTGTATAATGTACTAACCTCACAATAAGCGTATACCAAACCTTCCCAACCTCCAGCCCGACTATCGGTTTCGGCTATCAGAGCAATCATTATCACCTTTTTAAATGAACTTGATAATCATTCTCATTTTGGTAGCATGAAACATAGCAAAGGCTATGTTTTTGAGGCAGAGAATGACAGACAGTCGCGTGGCAAGTAACAACAGCAGTCGTACAGCGCGCCGGATGAGGCTTGCGCTGATGGGGCCCGCATTTATTGCCGCCATCGGCTACATCGATCCGGGTAACTTTGCGACCAACATTCAGGCCGGGGCCAGTTTCGGCTATCAGCTTTTGTGGGTGGTGGTATGGGCCAACCTGATGGCGATGCTGATTCAGGTGCTTTCTGCCAAGCTCGGTATCGCCACGGGCAAAAACCTGGCGGAACAGATTCGCGACCATTACCCGAGACCGGTCGTGTGGTTTTACTGGGTGCAGGCCGAGATCATCGCCATGGCGACCGATCTCGCGGAATTTATCGGCGCGGCGATCGGCTTTAAGTTGATCCTGGGGATCTCGCTGCTTCAGGGCGCGGTATTAACCGGGATTGCGACGTTCCTGATCCTGATGCTGCAACGGCGTGGGCAAAAACCGCTGGAGAAAGTGATCGGCGGGCTGCTGCTGTTTGTCGCCGCAGCCTACATCGTCGAACTGATTTTCTCGCAACCTGCGCTGGCCCCACTGGCAAAAGGGATGATTATTCCTTCTCTGCCCACCTCGGAAGCCGTATTCCTCGCGGCGGGCGTGCTGGGTGCGACCATCATGCCGCACGTGATTTACCTGCACTCATCGCTGACACAAAATCTGCACGGCGGTAGCGCGCGTGAACGCTATAACGCTACGCGCTGGGATGTGGCGATAGCCATGACCATTGCCGGATTCGTTAACCTCGCGATGATGGCGACCGCTGCCGCCGCGTTTCACTTCCACGGGCATACCGGAATTGCGGATCTCGACCAGGCGTATCTGACGCTGGAACCGTTGCTCAGTCATTCAGCCGCCACTATCTTTGGCCTGAGCCTGATTGCCGCCGGGCTCTCCTCTACCGTAGTGGGTACCCTGGCAGGGCAGGTCGTGATGCAGGGCTTCATTCGCTTCCACATACCGCTGTGGGTGCGCCGCTCCGTCACCATGCTACCGTCGTTCATCGTGATCCTGATGGGGATGGATCCGACCCGCATTCTGGTGATGAGCCAGGTGCTGCTGAGCTTCGGGATTGCGCTGGCACTGGTACCGCTGCTGGTCTTTACCAGTAATCAAAAACTGATGGGTGAGTTGGTAAACTCCGCACTGGTAAGACGCACCGGTTGGCTGATTGTGGGTCTGGTGGTTGCGCTGAACGGCTGGTTGCTGGTGGGGACGCTGCTGGGGCTCTAGCATAAAACCCGTGGCCCGCGACAGGTCACGGTTTTGCTTACGCATTTCCCATAGGATGGATGCGCCTTGTTAATCGGTGCGCATCCATGAATCACTTCGATCTCGCTTTTCTCAAATATCTCCAGGATAACTCGCCGCTTGCCATCGATGCTGCCGTGCAGCGTTTTGGTAAAACCCTCTCTACACTCAAGCGCACGATGAAGGAGATTAACGATCTTCTGCCGGAACACGCCCAGCTTCATCAGGATAATCAATTCATTACCACCCGCATTGGTTATCGGGAATACATCGAATTTTTGCAGCGTGTACAGTTCAGCCGCTATATCACCACGCCTGAAGAGCGCGTAAGCTGCCTGTTGGTTGCACTTTGCCTGCACGATGTGGTGAACAAAAACGAGTACTACAAAAAGTTTAACGTTAGCGCCGGAACGGTGAAGAACGATAACCCGCTGATACAGCGTCAGTTGCAGGTTCACGCGCTGTCACTGGTAAGCGTTCCTCGTAAAGGTTCGCGGCTGGTCGGTAATGAATTTCGTCTGCGTGTCGCTGCGTGCATCGCGATAGTAAAAACCGTTGAGATAGGCGCGAATCATCGGTTAGTGGCGCATCAGGCGAACGAGCCAGCGAATCGGGCCATTGCTGAACAATTTCTTGATGAATGCGCAGAAGAGATCGTTCAGGCGGCAGAGTGCTATTCCCGCGTCATTAGCCCAATAATCCGCCCCGGTTATAACGGCAGAAAGTATTTGCTGGTTTATCTTAGCCTGGGGCTGCATCGTAGTAAGCGGGGACACAGGATTACGCCCGCGGAGACAGTCCGGTTCCTGACAACTTATCCCTATCAGGCGCTGGACAGTGACGCGGAAAACGCCTGCCTGGATATGTTGATTGCCTCACTTACGCTGACGTACCGTCCCTTTACGCTTTATGATGCGGCGCTGGTTCACTGCGTGAGACGAGTGTGTACGATACTGGCGCGCAAGCTGAACGTTACCATTCATAGCCCTCACGCCTGGTTTGCTGAACTCTATAACTTCATTTATGCCGCAATTATTCAGAACACGCTGCGGCTGTGGTTTGATGATAAAAAATTACACGGTGTTGAAGGGCGGTACCCTGACTTATGGCTACAGGTGCGGCAGGCGTTAGAAGAGATTGAGCATCTGTGGCAGGTCTCTTTTTCGCCTGTCCATCTGGCGACGCTGATCCTGATTATCAAGAAATATGAACTGAGAAATAGCGTAGTGAGTGACGCGAAAAAACGCGTAATCATCGTCACAAATTCCTCAGAAAGCAAAGTGGGTTACTTTCGGGAAGTGCTGCTCTCACGGTTTCACATTGATGTTGTGGCATGCGTAAACATTAATGAAATAGACCTCCTGAAGCAGGAGGCATTTGATCTGCTCATCACATTCACCAACAAAATCTCCAATCATCTGCGCTATGCGGAACTGGAATGCGTGAAAGTGAATTTCTGGCTGACGCAGGAAGATTTCAGGCTGTTACGTGAACGCGGTTTACTCCCCGCGCGTCAGAAAATACCTGCCGACACATTTGTGCGGCAGGTACAAGGCATGAGCCCGGAAGCGTTAAAAGCGTTTCTCGAATTTCGCTACGGCGACATCTTTATTTAAGTGCATCGACACGGTCGGCGGCTTCCCGCGCAATTTGCGAACAAAGGCCGAGGTAATGCGCCGGATCGAGCAGCGCCGCTATCTCTTCATCGCTGAAATGCTCACGTATGACATTATCCTGACGTAAAACGTCTGCATAGGGCAGCGATTCGTGGGTACTGCGCATCGCCAGTTGATAGACGCGCTCGTGGGCGGCATCTTTGCCCAGTTTCTCCACCAGTTGCATCATGATTTTCTCGCTGTTAATGAGTCCATGCGTTAACTGCGCATTTTGCTGCATCCGTTCACGATGAATCACCAGTGTGCGCGTCAGCTCCTCGGCACGCATGACTATCTCAGTGATGCACTCCATACTCTCCTGTATATTGGCATCAAAAATAAAATAGGCGGAGCTGTCTGCTTCAAAAGGGCGTGAGGTGACATAGAGACAGGAGGTCAGCACGGAATACAGCTTCTGCGCATTACCGATAATCCCTTTGGCCAGTTTCGGGTTTACTTTTTGCGGCATTGTGCTGCTACCGACGGTGCCTTTGGTAAAGGCCTCCGACACTTCGCCAAACTCCTCACCAGAGGTTTGATAGACCTCTTCCGCTATCTTATGCAGGGTTGTGGCCAGCAAGCACAAATTGCTGATGTACTCCATGCGGTACACGCGTGAATTTCTTGAAGGTATTGCCATTGAATGCATGCCGAGCCGCCGGGCAACGCTCTCCTGAACTTTCCGTCCGGTCTCGCCCGTAGCGTGAAAGGCGCCAACGGCACCCCCCATCATCACCGTAAAAATTCGCTTTTCGGCTTCGCGCATTCGTTCTTGCGCGCTCAGAAGCTCTTCAATCCACACCGCAACTTTGTAGCCCCAGGTAATGGGCAATGCGTGTTTCCCGTGGGTGCGGCCCGCCATGAGCGTATCGTGATGCGCGCGCGCCATAGCGGCGAGGTTGTGTAAAATATCGCGTAGGAATGTCTGTATTTGCGCATCGAACTGCTTCGCCAGATAGAGCTGTGCGGTTTGCTGGATATTCTGTGTTGTCACGCCGTAATGAACGTATTTTCCGCTTTCACTCTCACAGGCTTTCACCAGCACTTTCAGCACCGGCACAAAACCGTGGCCAATTTCACGCAGCAGGCGATCCATCTCCAGTAGATCGATGCGTTCAACCCGGCAATTGGCGGCAATATTTTCAGCCGCGCTGGCGGGGATCACACCATGCTCCGCCTGAGCCAGGGCCAGCGCGGCCTCAACGTCCAGCCAGGATTGCACTCGCGCCTGTTGGCTAAGCCATGTTTTCAGACCGCGATCGTCAAGCGTTTTGCTTTTTGAATCATAGAGTGCGCGCATTATTCTCTCCTTGTTTTTAATTCGCGCCCGCGAGACGGTCATCTACCGCGTTACGGACAAACTCAACATGTGGGCCAAAGACCACGTGGATGTGGTTGCTTGAGGGAATAAATGTCCCCAGCGCGCCGGAATCTTTCAGCAATGCCATATCAATTTTCTTCTGATCGCTCAAATCGATGCGTAAACGAGAAACGCAGTTCTCAACGCGTTTGATATTCTCTTTACCGCCGAGCCCCTGAATCACCAGTTCGGCGACTTTATCGTATTCTTTATTATTCAGCAGGGTGCTGTCGGTCGTTTCACTCTCACGCCCCGGCGTTTAAATATCGAACTTGCTAATCGCGAAGCGAAATACAAAATAGAACACGACAAAGTTAACCATACCCAGCAGAATTAAATTCAGCCACTGCGTGTGCTCGTACATCAAACCAAAAATGCCGAAGTCAAAAACAGTACCGCGAATATAACCAATAGATACGTCCAGTAATTGCAGCGGTATAGTCAATAAACCGCACAGTACGGCATACACAATAAACAGTTTTGGTGCGATAAACAGGAAGGAAAATTCAAGCGGTTCGGTAATATTGCCGAGCATCGCCGTTAATACCACGGTGAGAATCATTCCCTTAGCGAATTTTTTATTTTTGAAATAGGCGGTGTGGTACATGGCAAGGCCAATTGCCGGCACACGAAACAGAGTGGTTAACATTTGCCCGGAAGCGAGATAGCTGGTCAGTGTGGGCATAAATTCTTTCCAGGCCGTATGGGCAGGGCCAAGGTCGAAGAGAATCTTATTCATTACGGGCAGAATTCCGACGTAAGTTTGCCCGTCAATAAGATAGGTGCCGCCAGCGGCGGTGAAGCGCACGGTGGAGCTGAGCACATGCTGCAGGCCGAAGGGAATGAGCAGGCGGTTAAGCGTCATATAAATTCCTGCGCCGACGTTCGGTGCCATCATAATGGTTGAGACGGCGCGCATGCCGGCGGTAAAAAGCTCCCAGATGAACGGAATGATTAAGCCCACCGGGATCGCGAAGGCGATGGTCAAAATAGCCACTGACTTTTTACCGCTAAAAAAAGCAAACGCCAGCGGCAGCTGTAAGCGGTAAAAACGGTCGGTTATTTTCGCTGCCAGAAGACCCGCGATAATTCCGCCCAGCGCCTCAATCTTCAGCGTTTGGATCCCTAAAATCATCCCCTGGCCTGCAAGCGAAAGGTCGCCTTTAGCCAGGTCACCGGCCAGTTTTAAATGCACATGCATGGCGATAAGCAATGTCAGATACGCCGCCACGGAGGCAAATACGGCAATCCCTTTTTCTTTCTTCGACATGCCGTACGCGACGCCCATCGCGAAAAGCAGTGGGATATTATTAAATATCACACTGCTGATTAATCCCAGGGAAGATAAAACGGCTTTGAATATGTCATTACCTAAAAAAGGCAGCTTATCGATCATATAGCTCTGACCTAAAGCAGAACTAATGCCCATTACCATGCCAACCGGAGCCAGTACGGCAATAGGTAATAACAGTGAACGACCGAATGTCTGAATTTCATCTCTAAAATGTGCATTCATGATAGTAATCCTGACGTGAAATACCGTCACGCTAAGATACGTTGAGCACCTTTTTGCTCAAGGGCAAATAGTGATGAATAAAAAGCGCAGGATTTGACCATAAAAAAAGGTTCCTGATATACAGAAACCCTTTTTAAAGTCATTAGCGTTGGGGGAAATTAATGATGCTTCCCGTGCCCATGTCCGTGACCACGTCCTCGCCCGTCATGGCGGCCATCGTGATAACCGCGCTCATAAGCCCGGCGATTATCCCAACCGCGATGTCTGCCGTTATCGTGACGATGCCAGCCGCGATCGCGCCATTGATAGTGATCGTGCCAGTAACCCCGGTCACGCCAGCGGCCGCCGTCCCAGTAGTTACCGTAATTATCACGATCGCCAATTTGTAATTTTATTGATGGCAGCAGGGTGATTTCACCAGCGTTAGCAATCATTGGTGCTGCTGAGGCCATCAATACTGCAGCCAGAATCAGTGACCTGAACATAGTTTATCTCCTTCACGATCGGGCCTTGCCCGGCCTGTTAACCCTATATTACGAACAAGTAAATATCCGTATCATCGGGGTAACTCCTAAATCGTAAAGGGCAGCACTTTTTGCTAAAAGTGCTGCTAATTTGCGCTATTGCAAAATCGCGTCTATGGCGGCCCGCTCTTCAACGCTGAAGTGCCTGTTATTCAGCATGCCAACGGCGTCATCCAGTTGCGCGGTTTTACTGGCGCCAATCAGTACCGATGTCACTTTATCGTCACGTAATACCCAGGCCAGCGCCATTTGCGACAATTTCTGCCCACGCTGCATGGCTATCTCATTTAACTGGCGAACCTTCGCGAGTTTCTCATCCGTCAGTTGATCCGGATTAAGAAAACGGCTGCCGCTGGCGGCACGGGAATCTGTCGGAATACCATTGAGATAGCGATCCGTAAGCTGCCCGCCCGCTAACGGTGAAAAAGCGATGCTGCCAACGCCTTCCTGCTTCAGCAGATCGAGCAGCCCATCTTCTACCCAGCGTTCAAACATGGAATATTTTGGCTGGTGGATCAGGCAGGGAGTGCCCAGATCGTTAAGAATCGCAAGGGCCTCTTTCGCACGGTCAGCCGGGTAGTTGGAAAGCCCGATGTACAGCGCTTTGCCCTGACGTACGATGTGATCCAGCGCACGCATAGTTTCCGCCAGCGGCGTATCCGGATCCGGACGGTGATGATAAAAAATATCCACGTAATCCAGCCCCATGCGTTTCAGGCTTTGATCGAGGCTGGCGACCAGATATTTACGCGATCCCCAGTCGCCATAAGGCCCATCCCACATGGTGTAGCCCGCTTTGCTGGAGATAATCAGCTCATCGCGCCAGGGTAAAAAGTCTTCCCGCAGAATGCGGCCAAAATTACTCTCCGCCGAGCCCGGCGGTGGCCCATAGTTGTTGGCTAAATCAAAATGGGTAATGCCGAGGTCAAAGGCATGGCGCAGCAGCTGCCTGCTGGTTTCGATTAACGTGGCGTCGCCAAAGTTATGCCATAAGCCCAGCGAAATGGCGGGAAGTTTCAGCCCGCTTGCGCCGCAGCGACGATATTCCATCGTGTTGTAGCGTGACGGATCTGCCTGATAAACCATAAGTTCCTCCGCAAAGCATCAGTAGTGTATACGTTTACACTACGCATTGTTGCCGCCGCCGTATACTCCCTTTCGCTGTAAATTTTACTTTCCAATAGCATTTTCGTATCTGTCTGGACAGGCGAACCGCTTCTTCAATACTCAGAGATGAGCAAGTGGCTAAAGGGTACTTATCATGCAAACGTCTTACACTGTTGCGGATTATCTACTGGATCGCCTCGCGGACTGCGGCGTGGACCATCTGTTTGGCGTGCCGGGAGATTACAACCTGCAATTCCTCGACCATGTGATTGCGCATCCTGCGCTGCGCTGGGTTGGCTGCGCCAATGAACTCAATGCCGCTTATGCCGCCGATGGCTATGCACGCGTTCAGGGTTGCGGCGCGTTGTTGACGACTTATGGCGTGGGAGAGTTGAGTGCGTTAAACGGCGTAGCGGGAAGCTTTGCCGAATATGTGCCGGTGCTGCACATTGTGGGTGCGCCTTGTACTGGGTCGCAGCAGCGTCAGGAGCTTCTGCACCATACGCTGGGCGACGGAAAATTCGACCATTTTCGGCAGATGAGCGCCCCGATTTCCGTGGCGCAGGGCGTGTTAACCGTCCGCAATGCGACGGATGAGATCGACCGCGTATTGACTGAAATGATCAAACATCGCCGTCCGGGCTATCTCTCTCTGCCCGCCGACGTGGCAAAAGCGCCGACCAGTCGTCCGGTAAACGCGCTTACGCTTACCGATACAGCCATCAATGACGGCCAGATTGAACGCTTTACGCGAGCCGTCCGCGACCTGCTGCAACCCTGTCGTCGGGTCTCTCTGCTGGCGGACTTTCTCGCGCTGCGCTTTGGCCTGCAAGAAACGCTGCGCGACTGGATGGCGCAGACACCGATTCCTCACGCCTCGTTGTTAATGGGCAAGGGTTTGTTTGATGAGCAGCAACCGGGCTTCGTGGGTATATACAGTGGTGTGGCGAGTTTATCGCAAACGCGCGAATCGATAGAGGACGCGGAGGCGATTCTGTGTATCGGCACGCGTTTCACGGATACCACTACAGCAGGCTTTACCCACAAAATTCCGGACAAAAAATCGATTTCAATTCAACCGTTTGCCGCGCGTGTCGGCGATCGCTGGTTCAGCGGGATTCCGATGGCGCAGGCGACGCAGGCGTTGATTGCCGTGAGCCATGAGCTATCGGCGAAATGGCGCACGGAAACACGCTGCGTGGCGCCGCTTGCCCCCGGAAAAGCGGGCGAGTTAACACAGGCGCGCTTCTGGCAAACGCTGCAAAAACATCTCCAGCCAGGCGACATTATTCTGGGCGATCAGGGGACCGCGGCGTTTGGCGTAGCGGCCCTTAAGCTACCCAGCGATGCTTCACTGATTGTGCAACCGCTGTGGGGCTCAATCGGTTTCACGCTACCCGCCGCGTTTGGCGCGCAAACCGCTCGCCCGGAAAGACGCGTGGTGCTGATTGTCGGCGATGGCGCAGCCCAGCTGACGATTCAGGAACTGGGTTCAATGCTGCGCGACGGCCTGCGACCGTTAATTCTGCTGCTGAACAATGATGGCTATACGGTGGAGCGGGCGATCCATGGCCCCGAAGCGCGCTATAACGACATCAGTTTGTGGAACTGGACGCAGCTGCCGCAGGCGCTGAACCTCGACAGCCAGGCCCAGTGCTGGCGCGTAACCGAAAGCGTTCAACTGGACGAGGTACTGGCGAAAACCGCGCAAATTGAACGCTTAACGCTGGTGGAAGTGGTGCTGCCGAAGCAGGACATTCCTGACCTGCTTCGTGCCGTCACTCAGGCGCTCGAGACGCGCAACAGTAAAGGCTAGGGTTTGTCTTTACGCGGAACCATCATCATCGGCTTGCCCGCCAGCAGGAGCCAGGCGGGCAGCATCACAATACACAATAGCGGTAGAAGCGTGGTATCCGGCACGACCACCGCGGCCATAAACAGACTCAGCCAGCCATCACGCGTGACGACCAGCACCAGCCCCAGAATCGCGCAGGAAACGGTAATTGCCGCTGGAACGGCATCGACGTGAGCGTGCAACATCAGACCGAGCGCCACGGCGACAAATACCGCCGGGAAGATACGGCCACCACGAAAACCGCTGGCCGAGGCAATCACCAGCGCCGCCAGCTTCACGGCGGCAATCAGCATAAAATCACTGCTGGTCAGCGTCTGGCTAAAGGCGAGCTGCTGCATTTCGTCGAGCCCTTTAAACAGCGTAATAGGCCCGCCGATAATCCCCAGCAGGCCCAGCAAAAAACCACCGGCGCTGAGAACCAGAACCGGATGTTTTAAGCGATGCATCAGGGCGTGCAGACGGGGCAGACACCATACCGCCACCATGCCCACCGCAATGGCGATCGCCGCAACCACCGCACCGCTGAAAATATCGATTATCCGCATCTGCTGATAATGGGGAATCGGCAGCGAAAAGTGTGGCTGGAAGAAGAGGCTGGTGGTGAGCGCCCCGGCAGCCGCCGCCAGCAGCGGCGCAAACAGGCGATCCCACAGTGGCGCGTCGTTATTGCCATTCAGGGTTTGCGAGAAAATCAGTGCCGCGGCGACCGGCGTGCCAAACAGCGCGCCGATGGTGCCTGCGGCGGCAAGGATGGTCCATTCAAGGGAACTAACGCGCGGGAAAAAGCGTGCGCCGAGCACCACGGCGAGCGCGATATTCACCGACATAATCGGATGCTCCGGGCCGAGGCTAACGCCGCCTGCCAGGCCCAGAACCAATGCGAGAATCAACCCCGGCAAGCAGTAGGGCGCGACGGGCACGCCAATTAAGGGTTCTGTCGCCGGGTCGGGCCCCGCGTGACCTGGGCTAAAGCGAATCACCAGGCCTACCGCCAGGCCGGTCAACGTCAGTACAAGTATTATCCACCACGGTGAATCCCAAGAGACGCCTAATGCGCCGGGGAGGGTGCTCCACAGCAGGTGCTGCAATACTGAGGCGAGTTTCATCACCACAATTAACATCAGGCTGGCGGCAACACCAATAACCATCGCCGGAATGGCGAGTAATAACATCGTGCGGGCTCGCGGATGGAGCATGATGATTTCCTTTTGGCTAAAAGCTGGCATCACTTTGCCGGGTTCTGTAAATGCCTTCAGCGCAATAGATGCTGAAACGATACGGCGAAACAGAGATATCCTTAAGGTTGATACATAAAATTATGTGACGTAGATCGATAATCCTGGGGTGCTCACACAATCGTCATTGTTGTTACAGCGCCTTGAATTTACTCTGTGATAAAGAATTATCCTGACTTTAGCGGAGCCGTAACGGAATGACAAAGTTTGCATTAACAGGAGACGTCGGGGGCACCAACGCGCGTTTAGCGTTATGTGACCTCGCCACGGGCGAAATCTCGCAGGCGAAGACCTACTCAGGCCTGGATTATCCAAGCCTCGAAGCGGTGGTCCGCGTCTATCTCAAAGAACACAATGTGCAAGTGGAAGACGCCTGCATCGCCATCGCCTGCCCGATCACCGGCGACTGGGTGGCGATGACCAACCATACCTGGGCCTTCTCCATTGCTGAAATGAAGAAGAATCTCGGCTTTGCGCACCTGGAAATTATTAATGATTTCACCGCCGTGTCGATGGCTATCCCGATGCTGAAAAAAGAGCACCTGATTCAGTTCGGCGGCGCGGAACCCGTAGAGGGCAAACCGATTGCGGTTTATGGCGCCGGCACCGGGTTAGGCGTGGCGCATCTGGTTCACGTTGATAAACGTTGGGTCAGCCTGCCGGGCGAGGGCGGTCACGTGGATTTCGCGCCGAACAGCGAAGAAGAGGGGATTATCCTTGAAGAGCTGCGGGCGGAAATCGGCCACGTTTCTGCGGAACGCGTGCTTTCCGGGCCGGGGCTGGTCAATCTGTATCGCGCAATTGTGAAATCTGATGGTCGTCTGCCGGAAAACTTACAGCCGAAAGACATCACTCAGCGTGCGCTGGAAGATTCCTGCATCGACTGTCGCCGCGCGCTGTCGCTGTTCTGCGTCATCATGGGGCGATTCGGCGGCAATCTGGCGCTGACGCTCGGCACCTTTGGTGGTGTCTATATCGCGGGCGGCATCGTGCCGCGCTTCCTCGAATTCTTTAAAGCGTCCGGCTTCCGTGGCGGTTTTGAAGATAAAGGCCGTTTCAAAGCCTACGTGCAGGATATCCCGGTCTATCTGATTGTTCACGATAATCCAGGCCTGCTGGGCTCCGGGGCGCACCTGCGCCAGACGCTGGGGCAAATTCTGTAATTCCTTTCTTATACCGGGTGATGCTCGCTCACCCGGTATCCTTACAAATGCATCAACTGACGAAACTCTTTCACCTTGCTGCGGCTGACGGGCACCTGAAAATCAAGGTCGCGCAGGCGCAGGATATAGGTGTTATTAAACCACGGCTCAATCTCGCGGATCTTATCCAGATTCACACAATACGATCGATGGCAGCGGAAGAAGTGAGTGGCCGGAAGCTTGCTGCAAAACTCAGTGATGTTCATGGGCATCACGTACGACTCGCGTTTGGTGTACACGAAGGTCATTTTCTCGTGCGCTTCGGCGTAGTAAATATCGTTGATGCTGGTAACGATAATGCGCTCATCTTTAATCAGATTGATGGTGTCGTTTTCGCGCGCAGTCGTTCCCGGCATCGCGGTACTGCCGCCCGCTTGCTGTTGCCAGGCGCTTTCCAGTTTCTGCAACATGCTGATAATGCGTGATTCCTGGTAAGGCTTAAGAATGTAATCAAACGCCTCCAGCTCGAACGCCTCTACCGCATGTTCCTTCCACGCGGTGATAAACACGATAAACGGCTTATGGGCAAACTGGCTGATGCTTTGTGCCAGCAGCACGCCATCCAGCGAAGGAATATTAATATCAAGGAAGATGGCGTCCACTTTGTTGTGCTGTAAAAAACGCAGCACGTCGAGGCCGTCGTCAAACGTGCCGACAATCTCCATCTGGCTGTGTTCTTTTATCAGCCAGGTCAGTTCCTGTTGCGCCAGAATCTCGTCTTCAACAATGATGACTTTCATTTTTTCTCCCTATAACGGCAGCAGAGTGGCGGGAGCCGTTACCGGCGTGCGCGCGTTGGGAACGTAAAAGGCGATTTCCGTGCCTGGCTCCAGACGGCGGATGTGCAGCCCCTCGCCATACAACAATTTTACCCGGTGATGAACGTTCAGCAGACCAATTTTATTGCCTGGCATTTCATTGGCCTCAACGCGGGCGATGACCTGTGGGTCAATGCCGTGCCCGGTGTCGCGCACGCTGATGCGCACGCGGTTGCCGCTTTCGGTGATGCTAATGGTGACCACGCCCTTGCCCTTACAGGGCTGGATGCCGTGGACGATGGCATTTTCGACCAGTGGCTGAATCAGCAGGCTTGGGATCACGCAATTCACCTCATCATCGATATCGTAGATAACCGTCAGCTTATCGCCAAACCGCGCCTGCTCAATGGCGATGTAATCTTTGATTTGGTACAGCTCTTTGCGGATATCAATCTGCTCATCGTCTTTCAATTCAATGTTATAGCGCAGATAGCGGGACAGATTAAAAATCAACTGGCGCGCGGTGTCCGGATTCAGGCGAATGGAGGACGAAATCGCGTTCAGCGCGTTAAACAGAAAATGGGGATTAATCTTGCTTTGCAGGGCGCGCAGCTCTGCCTTATTTGCCATTTCCCGGAGCTGCTCGGCGCGCGAGACCTCCAGCTGCGTCGAGATAATCTGCGACAGGCCAACCGCCATCTCCTGCAAGGATGAGGTAATCTGGTGCGCGTGGCAGTAGTAGATTTTCAGCGTCCCGGTCACTACGCCTTTCTCCCACAAGGGAATCACCAGCATCGAGTGAATTTCCGGCGTGCGATAAGCCTCATCATTGTTTTTAATAATGATTTTTCCGCTGGTAATCGCCTCAAAGGTAGTTGGGCTAACAATATCGTCCTGATCGCGATAGTTATTTTCCCCGACGCCGACATACGCCAGCACATGGTCAGTATTGGTAATCGCCACCGCATCGGCGTGGATATCGTTGCGGATAATGTCACACACCTGACGCAGGGATTCGCTATTCACATGACGGAACAGCGGCAGCGTTTTGTTGGCGATATCGAGCGCCAGCTTGGCCTGCCGCGCGGCGCTGGCCTCTTTTTCCCCCTCCACGCTCTGCACCAGCAGTACGATAAAGCCGATACAGACGCTGCCAAGAATCATTGGAATACCGATTTTAGAGACAATATCGATACCCAGGGCGGTGGTTGGCGCCCAGACAATCACCAGAATCATGGTCAGCGTTTCACACAGCATCCCGGCCAGAATACCGATGCGCCAGTGTTGCGCTTTAGGGATTTTGACGTTGATCCAGCCCGAAAGCAGCCCGGCAATAATACTGGTGATGAAACAAGGCACGGCAGTAACGCCACCAATATCAATCAGATAGCGGTGTACCCCGGCAATCAGCCCGACGATGGCGCCGACCCAGGGCCCAAACAGAATGCCGCCGGACATTACCGCGATAATACGCACGTTGACCAGCGAGCCTTCAACCGGTACGCCGGACCAGGTGCTGAACAGGGCGAACAGTGAGAAGATCGCGCTCACGGCAAGCAACTCTTTCGGGGTGTGGGCCGTTTTGTGCAGCAGTTCGCGGAAGAGGCGGATGCGGATCAGGAAAAACAGGCAGATCAGCATCAGCGCTGCGCGGTCGAACACCGCCAGCAGCATGTTGAAAATTTCGTGCATGGGAACGCCGGGTTTATCAGGAAAGTCTTATGATAAGAAACCCCGCGCCAGATGACCAGTTGTCTGGATAGGAGGATGAAAATTCGTAATCCACAAAATAAAAAGGGGATTAATCGATAATCGGCTAATCAACGGGAAAAAGGGGATTATTAAGAATTTCTCATGAGAACAACAGGATAAAATTAAGTTAATTAAATGTTGTTAAAAATCCCATTGTGAACGCAGGTAGAATTTTTATATTTTTAAACTTCCTCTTTTTGTACCCAGAACTATTTTTTGTCTTACCCCTCGACAGACGGTTTTTTTTCAGGCTATTTTCTAAACACGCCACTGTCGTGGCAGCGTCGCTCGGACGGTCCGGGCGCTAACGTGAATCTGAGGAACCTATGGCTGAATTCAGTCCTGAACGCCGTTTTACGCGTATCGATCGCTTACCCCCGTATGTTTTCAATATTACCGCTGAACTGAAAATGGCTGCGCGTCGGCGCGGCGAAGACATTATCGATTTCAGCATGGGTAACCCGGACGGTGCGACTCCGCCGCATATTGTCGAAAAACTCTGTACCGTCGCCCAGCGTCCGGATACGCACGGCTACTCAACCTCGCGCGGCATCCCGCGTCTGCGTCGTGCCATTTCGCGCTGGTATCAGGACCGCTACGACGTTGAAATTGACCCGGAAAGCGAAGCGATTGTTACCATCGGTTCGAAAGAGGGGCTGGCGCACCTGATGCTGGCCACGCTCGATCATGGCGATACGGTGCTGGTGCCGAATCCCAGCTATCCGATTCACATTTACGGCGCGGTGATTGCCGGCGCGCAGGTGCGCTCGGTGCCGCTGGTGGAAGGCGTCGACTTCTTTAACGAACTGGAACGTGCCATTCGTGAAAGTTACCCGAAGCCGAAAATGATGATTTTAGGCTTCCCGTCGAACCCGACAGCCCAGTGTGTTGAGCTGGAATTCTTCGAAAAAGTGGTTGCGCTGGCGAAACGCTATGATGTGCTGGTGGTGCACGACCTCGCTTACGCCGACATCGTCTACGATGGCTGGAAAGCGCCGTCGATTATGCAGGTACCGGGTGCGCGCGATGTCGCGGTTGAATTCTTCACCCTGTCGAAAAGCTACAACATGGCGGGCTGGCGCATCGGCTTTATGGTCGGAAACAAAACGCTGGTTAACGCGCTGGCCAGGATTAAAAGCTATCACGACTACGGTACCTTTACGCCGTTGCAGGTCGCGGCTATTGCGGCGCTGGAAGGCGATCAGCAGTGCGTGCGCGATATTGCCGCACAGTATAAACGTCGCCGTGACGTGCTGGTGAAAGGGTTGCATGAAGCGGGCTGGATGGTCGAGTGCCCGAAAGCGTCAATGTATGTGTGGGCGAAAATCCCGGAACCGTATGCCGCGATGGGCTCGCTTGAGTTTGCCAAAAAGCTACTTCAGGACGCGAAAGTGTGCGTGTCGCCGGGCATTGGTTTCGGTGATTACGGCGATACCCACGTGCGTTTTGCACTAATTGAAAACCGTGACCGTATTCGTCAGGCGGTAAGGGGCATTAAAGCGATGTTCCGCGCCGATGGCCTGCTGCCTTCCGGCACGAAGCACACGGCGGAAAACACTGACTGATAAAACGCAAACAGGAGCCAAAAGGCTCCTGTTTTTTTTTACATTCTTGGTTAGATCATCAGGGCAAATGTACCGGCCCAAACGATGACCATAAACGACACACCCATAAATAAATATTTCACGACTCATCTCTCCGCGTATTTCACGTTTATACGCTCTAACGAAAACATGTCCTGTTGTGACATTGTGAGCTGACGCACATTGGCATCACCTCAGAATTCGGTGCATCACTGCTCCAGATGGCGCTAATGTACGCTTAATTTTAGGGGGTGACAAGTGAGATTTTTTTATTAATTTTTAGTTACTTACAACTGTCGTGGATCGGCGACACATTAATTTCTTACGGTAATATATTGCCTTTCAGCGACGGGCTTTTTTTGGGATGCACTCTAAGTAAACCACATTGATTTAATGGTTAATTTTGTCTGAAACTCAGGCGGGAGACTGCGCATCTCCCGCCTGTATGACATCACTCAAACGTTCCTTTCACGCAGGCATAGCCGTTACGCACCAGCATTTTTCCTTTCGCCCAGACCTCGTCGATATGTAAGCCTGCCGTGAAGATAATAAAATCGGCATCGCAACCCTCTGCCAGCTGCCCTTTATGTGCAAAACCGAGAAATTCGGCGACGGTTTGCGTGAACGGGCGCAGGGCCTGTTCCAGTGGAAGCTGATGGCGATGAACCAGTTGTTGAAGCGTACATAACAACGATTCGAATCCCGCGACGCCAATTCCCGTCAGTTTTCCTTCGGCATTAAACACCGGCTGGCTACCGTTACCGTCAGAACTCACCGTCATGCGCGCGAGCGGTACGCCGTCGCGAAGGGCGCTGGCGATGGCGGTCGCCGCATCAATGGGCGTCTCAATGCTGCTGGTGATATCGATATAGCCGCCTCGCAGCGCGAACGCTTTCGCCTGTGCAAACAGCGGCTCAGCGCGGTTAACGTGAGTGGGCAGCAGCTTGTTAATCGGCACATCGGCGTGTTGCAGGATGGCCTCCAGCGGCGCAAGCCCGCGCGGGCTGTTGCCCATATGAAATACGCTAATGCCTGCTTTTTCGCCCAGCAAACCACCGACGCGCGCGAGCGCCGCCATATTGGCAAGTTGCTCATTTCCCGGTGCGGAGGAGCGGTGATCGGAAATCGCGCATTTCACGCCAATCACCTTATCGATGAGCGCCACATCGCGATCCACGCCGCCGGTGATGGTTGGCGAGGGCAGGGAGTACGCGCCCGTCAGCATCCATGCGCTAATGCCTTCATTTTCCAGCGCCCGGGTTTTCGCCAGCAGCGATTCCGGATGGCGGGTGATGCCATCGGTACCCAGCAGACCGACAACGGACGTAATGCCCGCTTCGACCAGCTTCGACAGCCGCACTTCCGGCGTACGCGTATGCGGCCCGGCTTCACCCCCGCCGCCAATCAGATGCACGTGCTGGTCAATAAAACCGGGGCAGACAATCGCCTGTTGCAGATTAATGACCTCGCAGCCTGGCAGCCCGCTTGCGTCAATCTCCGGGGCGATAGCGACAATTTTTCCCCCGGCGACCAGAAAATCCTGCACGCCGAGGCAGTCCGGCGCATAGAGATGCGCTTGCTTAAACAGACGCAGTCCGGGTAGGGTGATTTCCATGTAAAACCTCTCTTATACAATCACTTGCATTACCCAGATAGAAAGCAGGGCGTTAATGACACAAATGGTGATGATGTGCGGATAATATTTCGGGTTAACCCCCGCCGTGCCCAGGCAGCGCCCGGTATTCTGCACCGGGTTACCCATCAGATAGATCGCGGGAAGCAACACCGTCGCATCATGGCCGTTTAGCGCGCCCGAAACCACCAGACTCGCGCAAACGCCGATGCCGCCGCCCATACTCATCACCGAGGCCAGCAGCACGGCCGCCGCTTCACCGGGGAGTCCCCACAGCCCCATCACCGGTTCGAAAACCTTGCCCACAATATCCAGCAAGCCAGTGACTTTCAGCGCCTGAATAATTACAAATGCCATTACCACGTTGGGTAACAGGCTGGTAGTGGCGATGGTGAAACCGCGCCGGGCACCCTCGACAAACAGATCCATCACGTTCTTACGGGCGTGCGTGCTCATCCACGGCCTCCTTGCGCTGACGGCTTTCGATTTGCGCGATCCACAACCGCAGCAGGTTTGCGCCGACAAACTTAAATACCAGAATCACCGCCAGAGGGGTGATTACGGGAACAGTGATTACGGTAAACAGCGCCGCGCCAGAGGAAAAATAGTTAGTAATAATGGCGCTGCCGCTGGTCTGAAAGGTGGCGAATATTGCGCGTTCCTGGTCGCTGATCGCACCTTCCTCCGCCAGTTCTTTGGTCATCCCCGCAGCGGCATCGGTGTTTTGCAGGTTGGCAATCAACGCCAGCGAGCAAATACCCGGCACGCCAAGAATAGGCCTGAGGATGGGCGTCATGAGCTGCTGCGCGGCGCGTAATCCGCCTAATCCTTCGGTAACGGAAATAATGCCAAGCGACAAAATCACCGAAGGCGCCAGTTCAAGGGCAAAGAGAAAACCGTCCTTCGCCCCCGTCCCGCCGGTTCCGCGAAACGACACGACGCTCTGCCCGGCGCTGTTCACCGCGCCAAACGTGCCGTTCAGCACGGTAAAATCAAATACTCGCCACCATTCGGTGGATTTCGCAAAAAAGCCTGAAAAGAAAATGACGGTCATAAAAAAGGCGAGATAACCCACCCAACTGACCTTCTCCTGTATCGGGGATGTTTTTTCCATACTTCCCTCCGGTTGACGTTATCCCTGAAACGCAACCTCCAAAGTAGTTGAACCGCAGCGGGAAACGAACCCTAAGAGAAATTTTTCAGAATTCATAAAGACGGGAAAAAACGGAAGAGAGTACTCTTTAAGACAACCTCTCCGCCCGGGAGAGGTTGCGGTAATACGCAATCTACGCCACGACTGGCGCACCATTACGATATAACAAACATTGGGTATCGCTCTTCTCCACAGCCACTACCGTCGCGGTTACGATGCTGTGTGTTGTATCGTCGATTATCTGATCCACTACACAGTCAAAACTGACCGCGGTACCTTCCAGTACCGGCGCGCCGGTTTTCAGCGGATACCAGTTGCCCTCGCAGAAACGCTGCTCGCCGTGAAAGGCTTTGCTGGCAAAGCGCATGGCGTGCTCCAGTTGCTCTGGTGCCAGAACGTTCACCCCAATACCTTCACCGACGGCAAGTTGCTGGTGGGCGCTGGCGGCTTTACCGACGCACACCAATATGCGCGGCGGATCGACGCTTACGGAACAAAATGACGAGGCGGTCAATCCGTTGCGTTGTGCATCGGAATTCACGGTGATTACCGCGACCGGCAGCGTGAGCTGGCGCATTCCCAGCTTAAAATCTTCGGGCGTTAACGACAGTGTCATGCCGCTTCCTCCGCATCGGGTTTGCGATACGCTGGGTCAAACGGTTCGCGCAGGCCGCGCGCTTCCAGGCGCGGCAACACTTCGTCGCGGAAATAGGGGAAGTCTTCAGCGTAGTTAACAAAAGCGAGGGTCGTTCCCGAGAATCCGGCGTGATAGAGTTTTTCCAGCCCGTCGGCGACATCGTCCGGTGTCCCCACCAGCGGATAACCTCCGTGTCCGGCGGAGAATCGATCGCGAATAAGTTGCAGCTGGTCTTTCGGGAAAGACTCCGCGTTTTCAAACATCAGACGAATGATATTGTCCACCGCCGCCCAGTCTGCGTGTGACTGCGAGTAGTGTTGATGGTACGCCTCTGCCTCTTCGCGTGTTGGGCGACATACGACATAGGAGAAGGTCAGCAGATTTAACGGATGCTTACGTACCACATTGGCTGCCTGCTGCTTAATTTCAGCAATTTCTTTGGCAGAACGGTCCAGGCTGATGGCTGACGTAAACAGGAAGTCAGCATTACGTACAGCAAATTTGCGTCCTTCCCCGGAGCCGGCAGCGTTAAAAATCGGCACATCTTTGCGCAGCGGATGCGGCAGGCTATAGGTCTGCTTGAGCCTGAAATAGTGGCCTTCCCAGTCGAACGGTTTCTCCTCGCGCCACAGTTTCTGAATCACTTCGAACCACTCCTGGCCGAAGGCGTAACGGCTCTCGTGATCGTAGGGGAGGTCGCCGCCCAGCGCTTCGTACTCCGGGCGGTTCCAGCCACAAACCACGTTCAACCCGGCGCGTCCCTGGCCGATGTGATCCATCGTCGCCAGTTGTTTTGCCACCACCACAGGATGGTTAAACGAGGTGTGTACGGTGGTAAATACGCTGATGTGGCGCGTGGCGGCCAGCAACGCGGAAGCCCAGGTGGTGGTTTCCAGCACGTTGCCATGGAAGTTGGTTTCGCCGCCGTAGCCAATCCAGCGGGCGATAGGCAGCAGGAATTCCAGACCGGCTTCGTCGGCAAGCTGCGCCATTTTCAGGTTGTTTTCCCACGAGTTATCCCAGCGCTCCCCGACTTTTGTCACGGCCATTCCGCCGGAGCAGTTGGATGCAAAGAAACCCAGCTTAAACTTATTGTTGTTGAACATACGGTTTGCTTTTATTTCCGCCATGGTATGGCTCCTGTCAGGTAAGTGAACGTCAACGATAAACACGTGAGGATTATGTATTTCACACATGAATATTTTAGGTTTAAAATAAAAATGTCCAGAGGGGCTTTGGTGAATAATTGCTCAGGTGTGAGAAATGTCACAAGAGCAAATCGTTATCGAAACGGGTAAAAACAGAGGAGTTTGTGATGGACGCAAACGCGTTAAATATCCCACAACCGGATGGCGCCATGGATGTAAAACTGTGGTTGCGCCTGCTCTCCTGCGTCAATCTTATCGAGACAGAATTACGCCAGCGGATGCGTGAACAGTTCGCCAGCACGCTGCCGCGCTTCGATATGCTGGCGCAGCTGGATCGTTTCCCGGATGGGATAAAAATGGGCGAACTTTCCCGGCTGATGCTGGTGACGGGCGGTAACGTCACCGGGCTGGCGGACAGCCTGGAGAAAGAGGGCATGGCGGCACGGGTCTATGATCCCAGCGACCGCCGCTCTTGTCGGGTGAAGATAACCGCGACGGGCAAAAAGCAATTCGACCAGATGGCGAAGGCGCACCAGCGCTGGCTGAACGAGCTGATGAGCGGCCTGCCAGAGGCGGAAAAAGCGCATCTCTATACGCTGCTGGGGGCGTTTAAACAGCAGTTACCCACCGCGTAATCTTTTTTTCGCAATGCGGATAGTGGCTTCAGTAATTGGATAGTTGCCTGAAGCAGGCCTCCTACAATGTTACTTGTTTGTTAATAATCATAACGCATTGAACAGGTGACCGTAGATGACGACCGCTATACTGGCAGCACTTTCCAACGGTATCGCTCAGGGAGCGATCCGCATTATCGATCTGACCCAGACGCTGAGTGAACGCTTCCCGACGCTGCAATTGCCCGAGCAGTTTGGCCAGGCGCAGGGTTTCAAAAAAGAGGCCATCTCGCAGTACGATGAGAAAGGGCCGGGCTGGTACTGGAACAACTTTAGCTGTAGCGAACATACCGGCACGCACTTTGATGCGCCAGCCCACTGGATCAGTGGCCGTGAACACGCGCAAAACACCGTTGATACCATTGACCCTACCGCCTTTATCGGCCCGGCCGTGGTGGTGGACGCCAGCCGTGAAGTGGCGGAAAACCCGGACTGGGTGCTGACCGTGGATTATCTCAAAAGCTGGGAAGAGCAGTACGGTGTAATTCCAGCGGGAGCATGGCTGCTGTTTCGTACCGGATGGTCAAAGAAAGCGAATGACGCGCAGGCATTTCTCAACATGCGTGAAGATGGAGCACATACGCCTGGCCCATCCCAGGAAACGGTTGAATGGTTGATTCATCAACGTAACGTGCGCGGTTTTGGCGTTGAAACCATTAACACCGATGCCGGACAATCCTACGGCTGGCCGGTACCTTATCCTTGTCATACGTTAATGCATGGTGCGAACAAATATGGCCTGCAATGCCTGACCAATCTTGACCAGTTGCCGACGCGTGGTGCGGTGATTATTGCGGCACCGCTCAAAATTGAAGAAGGCTCCGGAAGCCCACTGCGCGTCCTTGCGCTGGTGGCGGAATAATCTGTCGCCCGGTCAGCGTTTACGCATACTCTGGCTGGGCGTCTCGCCAAAGCGTGATTTGTACTCTGCGCTAAAACGCCCCATGTGGGCAAATCCCCAACGTAACGCCACACCGGTAACATTGTTTACTTCCCCTGTCAGCAGTTCCGCCCGCACGCGTTCCATTCGCGTATCACGCAGATACTGCATGGGGCTGACGCCAAGAAAATTTTTAAATCCGGCATAGAGCCCGCGCAAACTCACGCCACCAATTTCTGCCAGCATCTCAGCACTTAAGGTTTCGTGAGCGTGGGCGTGAATGTACTCCTGAACCCGGCGCACATGCGAAGGACGAATGGCTGCTCGCTTTTGTTGTCCGGGGTGTTGGTAATTATGCCGATGGCTATTAAGCAGGGTGGTGGCGACCAGTTGCTCAATTTGCTGGCGAATTAAACGGTGCTTATCCAGATCTAACCCCTGGCTGGCGCATTCCATCAGATAACCGATTAACGCGCACCAGGCGGGGTTTTCCTGCCAGCGAAAAGCGCTGTCAAAACGCAGCGGTCCGTTCAGCGGCTGCCCGAGTTGCCCCATCAGAGTGCTTTCGAGCAGTGAGCGAGAGATGCGCAGCAGAAATTGATCGTTGCCTGGCTCCCAGCGCATGCGAGTCACGTCTTCCGGGTTAATCACCGTTGCCAGCTGCGGCGTGGAAATGATTTCTTGCCCTTCACTGATGATGGTTGCGTGGCCGTGCAGCGGCATCTGTACCAGAAAAAAATCTTTTAGCTGTGCCGGAGCGATATCGACCCGCGAGCTATAACGCAGGCGATTAAGCGAGATTTCCCCCATTGCGATGTGGTGCATACGAACATCGGCGCGCGCACCGCGATCCACCAGATCGACCTGGCAAGGCTTAAAAATACGCCCGACGATCCCGGCGGCCTGTTCCAGCGATGCCGAGGCAAACAGCAGGCTCGATGAGGCATTGAGATGGCTAAGGGCGGCAGAAAGACGCGGTGAGGCGATTTCGTTGATCAACATAACAGACTCCTCAATAGCAAAAGTTAAAGGGGAACGCTGTGAGTTGATTGTTTGCCGTCATACGCCATCGCGTTGCTTGAATCAACTTATTCATAACAATATATGAACAATCATGTAACTAATTACGCTTATACGTTAGCTCGCTTTTTTTGTTTGTGTCACAGGAGATTCTGATAACGAGACATAGATCATTTTGTTTTGCTTATGGGTAAAAAATGCATAAACGCCATCTTCTGCTGTGGCTATCCACCCTGTGCAGATATCACATCGGGTTCTGCGGTGAACGATTGATCTTGCTCGCGCGATTGCATATCGCTGATAGCGTGTCAAATAACCGGAGTTCGCCATGACGATTGCCATGACTAAAGATGCGGTTCGCCCTTATGCGGTGACCCGCCGGGTTTTACTGGTGTGTTGGTTGAGTATTTTGTTCGAAGGTTATGATGTCGGGGTGATGGGCGCCGTACTCTCGAGTATGGCGGAAGATGCCCGTTGGGGTTTAACGCCGCTGGAACTGGGGGCGCTCAGTAGTTACGCCATTATCGGTATGTTTTTCGGCGCGTTTCTGGCGGGATCTCTCAGTGAGCGACTGGGGCGGCGGCGAATGCTGCTGGCCTGCGTGGCGCTCTTTTCCCTGTCGATGATGGCGACCACCTGGGCGCCGACGCCGCTGCTGTTTGGCGTCTCGCGCTTTATCGGCGGCCTGGGGCTGGGCGGGGTGATCCCGATTGCGGCGGCGATGACGGTAGAGTACTCGCCGCCTGAGCGGCGCAGCTATAACTACGGCATCATGTATTCCGGCTACTCGCTCGGTATTTTGTGTTCGGCGCTGGTGGCGATGTGGCTGATCCCGCATTTTGGCTGGCGCAGCGTAATCGGCGTCGGCGCTTTACCGCTGCTGGCATTGTGGCCCATGGCGCGACTGTTGCCGGAGTCGCTGGAGTATCTGGTCAGCCGTGGCCGCATGGACGAAGCGCGAGCGCTCTCTGCCCGGCTGGGCGTGCCCATGCCAGAACCGGAAAGCCACAAACCTCAGCAGGAGGGCTGGCGTAAAACCGTGACGCTGCTGTTTTCCCGCGATTACCTGCGCGCCACCGCCTGTTTCTGGATAGCACTCTTCTGCGGCATGTTACTGGTTTATGGGCTGAATACCTGGCTGCCAACGATTATGCGCAAAAGCGGCTACGCGCTCGGCCCCAGCCTGCTGTTTCTGGTGGTGTTTAGCCTCTCCTCCGCTATCGGCGGCTTAGTGCTCGGGCGCATTGCCGACCGTATTGGCGCGCGGCGAGCGGTGGCTATTTCTTACCTGGTCGGCGCTGTCGGTATTTGTGCGCTGATGTTCAAGCATTCGCTGGCGATTAACATTTTGCTCACCGCGCTGGCCGGGCTGGGGAGCATTTCGGCATCGCTCATTTTGACGGGCTTACTGGCCACCTGGTATCCGGGGGCCAGCCGTGCCTCCGCAACGGGATGGGCGCTCAGTTTCGCGCGAATCGGCGCGATGAGCGGCCCACTGTTTGGCGCGTGGATCGCCAGTAGCGGATTATCGCTGTCGTGGAACTTTGGCGCGTTTGCGCTGGTGTGTTTGCTGGCGGCAGTGATGGTGATGTTGTTGCCGAAGAAAAGATAGTCAAGTATGTGCGGCTTTCTCCCTCTCCCCGTGGGAGAGGGGCGGGGTGAGGGCATCAGCGCGCACATTTCCCCCTCACCCTAACCCTCTCCCTCAAGGGAGAGGGGACTAATCGCGCCAGAGGTTAAGTATGTGCGGTTTTCTCCCTCTCCCCGTGGGAGAGGGCCGGGGTGAGGGGTGAAAACCCGGCGCCTGCCCCCCTTTTTATCCCCTCCCTGCAATCCCTATCCACCTTCCGCACAAAAGACAATTCCATGACTAATCATGGATTGCCGCCCGCCATCCCCTTGCTTACAACTAACTCAGACAGATTACAAAAATGAAAGCGAGGTTGAGATGGCTGAACGTTCGTTTGCAGAAGAGGTGAAAAAGCTGAATTTACCCGCCGGTTCCGTATTTAGCGGCGAGGGAATTCTGGCGGTCACTAAAGCGTTGCTGGAATCTGGCGTCTCCTACGTCGCTGGCTATCAGGGCGCGCCGATTTCCCACCTGATGGACGTACTGGCCGATGCGCAGCCAATCCTCGACCAGTACGGTATCCGCTTTGAAAACAGCGCCAGTGAAGCGACTGCCGCGGCAACGCTTGCGGCGTCGGTCAACTATCCATTGCGCGGCGCGGTGACGTTTAAGGCCACCGTTGGCACCAACGTCGCCTCTGACGCGCTGGCGAATCTCTCTTCCGGCGGCGTGCTGGGCGGGGCGCTGATTATCGTGGGCGAAGATTACGGTGACGGCTCGTCAATTATGCAGGAACGCAGCCACGCGTTTGCCATGAAATCGCAGATGTGGCTGCTCGACCCTCGCCCGAACCTGCCTTCAATCGTGCAGGCGGTGAAAGATGGTTTTGAACTGTCGGAAGCGAGCAACACGCCGGTGATGCTGCAAATGCGTATTCGCTCCTGTCACGTTCACGGCCAGTTCATTACCTCAGAAAACCGCGCCCCGGCGTACACGGTAAAAGAGGCGCTGGAAAACCCGCAGCGCGATCTGAGCCGCATTGTGCTGCCGCCCGCCAGCTTCCTGCACGAAAAAGAGAAAATCCATCAGCGCTGGCCTGCGGCGGTGCGTTTCATCCGCGAACGCCAGCTCAACGAGTTTTTCTCTGCCGACGCTGACGATATTGGCATCGCCCTTCAGGGCGGGAACTACAACACCCTGATCCGCGCGCTCAATCAGCTTGGCCTGGCGGATGTGTTTGGCAACAGCAAAATTCCGCTGTACGTGATGAACGTGGCCTATCCGCTGGTGGATGAAGAACTGGAACAGTTCTGCCGCAACAAACGTGCGGTGCTGGTGCTGGAAGAGGGGCAGCCGAACTTTGTCGAACAGAACCTCTCTTTGATTCTGCGCACGCTGGGGCTGGAGACCAAACTGCACGGTAAGGATCTACTGCCGCTGGCGGGCGAATACAACACTGCCACCGTGCAGGCCGGGCTGCGGGCATTCCTTGAGCGCTATGGTCGCCTGGAGCCAGAGGTCAAAGCCGCGGCGTTTCAGGTGCGAATTCCCTTGGCAAGTGTCGTGCCGGATGTGGTCAACGCAGCCCCGGAACCGGCGCTGGCGGATGCCATTCATGCCCGCCCACCGGGATTTTGCACCGGTTGCCCGGAACGCCCGATCTTTACTGCCATGAAACTGGTCGAACGCGAGTTAGGCCCACATCACATCAGCGCTGATATTGGCTGCCATCTGTTTTCCATTTTACCGCCGTTTAACCTCGGCAATACCACGATGGGCTACGGCCTCGGCGGGGCAGGCGCGGCGGCGCTGAACACCAAAGACGGCAAACGCGCCATTTCGGTGATGGGAGACGGCGGCTTCTGGCACAACGGCCTGACCAGCGGTATCGCCAACAGTGTCTTTAACCAGAGCAACAACCTGACCATCGTCGTCGATAACAGCTATACCTCGGCGACGGGCGGGCAGGACATCCTCTCTTCCACCGCAGAGAACGCCACCCGCAGCACCGGGCATGCGATTGAAAACGCAGTGAAAGGCGTGGGCGTGAAGTGGGTGAAGACCGTTCGTCGGACCTATGACCTGAAGGCGATGACCGCCACCCTGCGTGAAGCGCTCACCACGCAAACGCCGGGGCCGAAGGTGTTGATAGCCCAGAGCGAATGCATGCTTAACCGCCAGCGTCGGGAAAAACAGCAGGTGCGCAAAGCGCTGGAGAATCAACAGCGCGTGGTGCGTGAGCGCTTTGGCGTTGACCCGGATACCTGCACCGGCGACCACTCCTGCATCCGCCTTTCCGGTTGCCCGTCGTTATCGGTAAAACCGAATCCCGATCCGTTGCGCACTGACCCGGTGGCGACGGTGGTAAACAGTTGTGTGGGCTGCGGTTTGTGCGGGGAAGTGTCGCATGCGGCGGTGCTCTGCCCGTCATTCTACCGTGCGCGCATTATTTCATATCCGCGCCTGCGTGAGCGGCTGATGGAGGCGATTCGTCGCCCGCTGATCGGCTGGTTGCAGCGTCGGGACGCTCGCCGCATCGCGCGTTTCAGTTTCTGAGGAGCCAAAAATGCCCGTATTACAACCGATTAAAATAGCCATCCTGGCGATGGGCGGTGAAGGCGGCGGGGTACTTGCCGACTGGATTGTCAATCTCGGGGAAGAGAAAGGCTATTTTGCCCAGACCACTTCCGTGCCAGGCGTTGCCCAGCGCACCGGGGCGACGATTTATTACGTGGAGCTTTTTCCGGGGCTTCACGACAATCTCGCCCAGCCGCCGGTGCTGGCGCTGATGCCGATGCCGGGCGATGTTGATGTGGTGCTGGCGTCTGAACTGATGGAAGCGGGGCGCGCCGTGCAGCGCGGGCTGGTGACGCCAGAACGCACCACGCTGATTGCATCAACACACCGCGTCTACGCCATCGGCGAAAAAACGGCGATGGGCGATGGCCGCGTCAATAGCGACTCGCTCATCCGGCATGCCAGCAATGCGGCAAAACAGTTTGTCCGTTTTGATATGGCGAAAGTGGCGGAAGAGAGCGGTAGCGTGATCAGCGCCGTGTTGTTCGGCGCGCTGTGCGGTTCCGGCGTGCTGCCGTTCAGTCAGGCGCAATTTGAAGAGACCATCACCCGCGGCGGCGTTGGCGTGAAGCCGAGCCTGCGCGCTTTCGCCCGTGGCGTGGCGGCGTCAGGGCTGGAAGATGCTGATGCCGTGATAACCCTCAACGAACCCGCGCCGACCAGCCCGCAGGTTGCGGCGCTGCTCGACCGCATCACCCGCGAACTGCCTGACGCCGCGCGCGCCACTGCCATCGAAGGCGTGCGCCGTCTGCTGGATTATCAGGATGTGCGCTACGCCGATCTCTATCTTGACCGCCTGAAACAGCTTTCTGAACAACCCGGCGGCCAGGGTGATGTGCTGCTGCGGGAAGCCGCGCGCCATCTCGCCCTCTGGATGTCGTGGGAGGACACCATCCGTGTGGCGGATCTCAAAATTCGCGCCAGCCGCTTTGCGCGCGTGCGGGAAGAGGTGCGTCTCGATGAGAAGCAACTCCTGAGCATTAACGAATATATGCACCCCCGGCTGGAAGAGGTGTGCGAAACCTTGCCTGTCGGAATGGGGCGCTGGCTGCTGAAGCCGGGTATCTGCAACCGCCTGCTGGGCAGCGTGACCCGCAAAGGACGCGTGGTGAACACCAGTTCTCTGCGCGGCTATTTGCTGCTGTGGACGCTCTCGCGCTGGCGTCGCGGCCGCCGTCTCACCCTGCGTTATCAGCGGGAAAATGCGCGCATCGAAAGCTGGCTGCAATACGTGGTGCGCGCGGCGGCCTTCAACCCTGCGCTGGCGCTGGAAATTGTCCAGTGCCAGCGACTGGTGAAGGGCTATGGCGACACCCACGCGCGCGGCCTGCGTAACTACCAAACCCTGATAGACATTGTGGAGCGCCACGCGTCGCATCTTGCTCCGGCCACGCTGCGCGAACTGCGTGATGCGGCACTGGCCGATGAACATGGCGACAAGCTGCGCGAGTGCCAGCAGCGTCTGGCTCTGAACTAAGGAGATTATATGAGTGCGACTACCTTTACTCGCCAGCATCGTATCCGCTTTTCCGAGTGCGACCCGGCGGGGATTGTGTTCTATCCGCAGTACTTCGTCATGTTCAACGATCTGCTGGAGCAGTGGGTGGATGAACTGCTGCCTGAAGGCTTTGCCGGCTATATCGGCGAGCAGCGTTTCGGCCTGCCGACGGTCCATCTGGAGGCGGATTTCAAAGCCGTAAGCCGAATGGGCGACAAGGTTGTGCTGCAACTGGAAGTGATCCACCTCGGCACCCGTTCGCTGAAGCTGGCGCTCAGTTGCACCAGCCTGACGGGCGAGTTGCGAATGCAGGTGACGCAAACGCTGGTCACAACTTCGCTGGAAACCCATCGCGCAATTGATATTCCGGCCGCGCTGCTGGCGGCGCTGCAAGCACCAGGAGAGAGTCAATGAACATTGTCTGTATCGGCGGCGGCCCGGCGGGGCTCTATTTTGGCCTGTTGATGAAATTACAAAATCCGGCTAACCACATTGTGGTGGTGGAGCGTAATCGCCCGTTCGATACGTTCGGCTGGGGCGTGGTGTTCTCTGATGCGACGCTGGAAAACCTGCGACAGGCTGACCCGGTGAGCGCTGAACAAATCACCGCGCAGTTCAGCCGCTGGGATGATATTGAAATCCATTTTAAAGACACGGTGAACCGCAGTGGCGGACACGGGTTTATCGGTATCGGGCGCAAAAAACTGCTCAATATTTTGCAGGAACGCTGCCAGGCGTTGGGCGTGGAACTGGTGTTCGATACGCTGGTGGAGGATGACCAGGCGCTGGCCGCGCATTATCAGGCGGATTTAGTGATTGCCTCAGACGGCATTCACAGCCGCGTGCGTACTCGCTATCAGGAGGTTTTCCAGCCGGATATTGATAATCGCCAATGCCGTTTTGTCTGGCTTGGCACGCGCAAAGTATTTGAAGCCTTTACCTTTTTATTTGCCGAATCGCCGCATGGCTGGTTCCAGGTTCATGCCTATCAGTTTGAACCGGGGCTATCGACCTTTATCGTCGAAACCACCGAGGAGACATGGCAGGCCGCCGGTCTGGACACCATGAGTCAGGAAGAGGGCATTGCCTACTGCGAAAAGCTGTTTGCGCCCTGGCTGGACGGACACGCGCTGATGTCGAATGCTTCACACCTGCGCGGCGCGGCGATCTGGATCCGCTTCCCGCGCGTGATTTGCCACCACTGGGTGCACTGGACGCAAAACAAGAAAAAAGAGGTGCCGATTGTTCTGATGGGCGACGCGGCGCACTCGGCGCACTTCTCCATTGGCTCCGGCACCAAGCTGGCGCTGGAAGATGCCATTGAGCTTGCGAACAGCCTGAAGCAGCACGATGGCGCGCTGCGTCCGGGGCTGGCGCACTACGAAGCGGTGCGCAGTGTTGAAGTGCTGAAGATCCAGAACGCGGCGCGTAACTCCACCGAATGGTTTGAAAATGTCAGTCGCTACGAAAATCTGGCACCGCCGCAGTTTGCCTATTCGCTGTTGACCCGCTCCCAGCGCATTTCGCACGAGAATCTGCGCCTGCGCGATCCGCAATGGCTGGCGCAGTACGAACAGTGGCTGGCAAAAGAACCGGCAACCCCACCGTTGCTTACGCCGTATCAGGTGCGTGGCGTAACGCTGAATAACCGCGTAGTGGTCTCGCCGGTGTTGCTGTATCAGGCGAACAACGGCGTACCGGGCGCGTTTCACCAGATGCATCTTGGCAGCCGTGCGCTGGGCGGGGCGGGGCTGGTACTGACCGAAACGACCGCCGTCTCGGCAGAGGGCCGCATGACGCCGGGATGTCCGGGGCTGTGGAATGACGAGCAGGCCAGCGCGTGGCGGCAGATTACCGATTTTGTGCATCAACACAGTGCTGCAAAAATCGGCGTTCAGTTAGGCCATGCCGGGCGACGAGGTTCCACGCGCGGCGGTGTCGAAAAAGCCGATTATCCGCTGGTGGAAAACAACTGGCCGCTGATTTCAGCCTCGGCGCTGCCGTATCTCGATGGCGTTTCTCACACGCCCGCAGAAGCCACAGCGCAGCAGCTTCAGGAGATTATCGCCCGGTTTGTCGCGGCGACGCATCGCGCAGTCAGCGCCGGGTTTGACTGGCTGGAGATCCAGGCTGGACACGGTTCGCTGCTCTCCAGTTTTATCTCGCCATTAACCAACCAGCGTACAGACGACTACGGCGGCACGCTGGAAAATCGCCTGCGCTTCCCGCTGGCGGTTTTTCAGGCGGTACGCAGCGCGTGGCCGAGTCATCTGCCGATTTCCGTGCGTCTTTCCACGACCGACTGGGTGGCTGGCGGTACAACCGTTGATGACGCCGTTGTGATGGCGCGGATGTTCCGTGAGGCCGGAGCCGACATGATTACCTGCTCCTCCGGTGAGGTTTCTGTTGAACAGAAGCCAGTTTACGGACGCATGTTCCAGACGCCGATGGCTGACCGCCTGCGTAACGAAGGTGGGATCGCCACGATGGCGGTTGGCGCAATCAGCGATGCCGATCAGGTGAATGGCATCATCGCCTCCGGGCGCGCGGACCTGTGCGCCATCGGCCGCCCGATGCTGGCGGATGCTAACTGGTTACAGCGCGAGTGCGCGCGCTACGGCTGGGCGCAGGTTAACTGGCACCCGGCATATCACTACGGTCAGGACGTTCTGCAACGCGCATTAGCGCCTCAGGGGAAATCATCATGAAACATGAAAACCACCGTGAAAGTATCGCCGGACGCGCAGATGTCGCCGATACCCCGGAGCTGGTGGCCTATTACCGGCAGCTTTCTCAACTGAAAACCGGTGCGCTGTGGACCGTCGCCAACAAGATTGAACCCTGGCAGCCGAAATCATCGTCGGTGCCGGTGCTGTGGCGCTACCGTGAATTGCGCGAACACGTGCTGCATTCGGTTGAACTGGTGACGCCCGAAAAGGCGGGGCGTCGGGTTATCTATCTGAATAACCCCGGTCGCCAGGACGTAGCGGCCGCCGTGGGCTGGCTTTATTCCGGCTTGCAGGTGATGCATCCCGGTGAAGCGGCGTCGGCCCATGCGCACTCCTCCTCGGCGCTGCGCTTCATCATGGAAGGACGCGGCGCGTACACCATCGTTGAAGGCCATAAGATGCCGCTGGAGGCGAATGACTTTGTGTTGACGCCAAACGGCACCTGGCACGAACACGGCGTAGAGGCCGATGGCCTGCCCTGCATCTGGCAGGACGGGCTGGATATTCCGCTGGTTAATGCCATGGAAGCCGGGTTCTACAAAGTGCACCCGGAGATGCATCAACAGGTGACTGCGCCGGTGGATGACCATGTCGCGCTGTGGGGCGCGGCGGCGCTGCGGCCGCACAATATTGGCTGGGATAAACCTTACTCGCCGCTGTTTAAATATCAGTGGGGACCCACCTATGACGCGCTGTGCCGCGCCTCTCGCGTGAGCGATGGTACGCCTTATGACGACGTGCTGATGCACTACACCAACCCGGTGACGGGCGGCCACGTGATGCCGACGATTGGCGCGAGTATGCAGCGCCTGCGCCCCGGATTTGTGGGCAAGGCGCACCGCCACACGGGTAGCTTTATGTATCAGGTTGCGAAAGGTCACGGCTACTCGATTATCGACGGGCAACGCTTTGACTGGCAGGAGCGCGACATCTTCTGCGTGCCGTCCTGGGCGTTCCATGAGCACGTGAACCTGTCGCAGAGCGATGACGCCTGCCTGTTCTGCTTTAACGATCTGCCGGTGATGCAGTCACTGGGACTCTATTACGAAGAAGCGCTGTTGGAGAACGACGGCCATCAACCCCTTTTGTCTGAGGAGAACAAATAATGCGTCTGATTACTTACCGTAGTGAAGTGGCCGGAGCGGGCCGTCTGGGTGCCATCGTGGGCGATTATGTGGTTGATCTGGCCAAACTGGCGCAGCATAGCGGGAGTTCTCTCCCGGACAATATGCTCGATTTTATTGACCTCGGCCCGGTCGCGGTGCGTGCGGGGACGTCGCTGTTGAAATCTTATGAGGGCAACTGGCCGGTGGGTAGCGCCTTGCCGCTGGTGAACGTGAAGGTGCTGGCGCCGATCCCGCGTCCGCGTAAAAACATTTTCGGTATTGGCCTGAACTACGTTGAGCATGTCGCGGAATCCAGCCGCACCCTGGACACCTCACGCGAGCTGCCAAAAGAGCCGGTGATTTTCTCCAAGCCGCCGACCTCCGTTATCGGCCCTGACGACGCCATTGAACACAACGCGGAGATCACTCAACAACTGGACTGGGAAGTGGAGCTGGCGGTGATTATCGGCTCTCGCGCCAAACGCGTCAGCGAAGCGCAGGCGTTAAATTATGTTTTCGGCTACAGCCTGATGATCGACATGAGCGCCCGCGACTGTCGCCGCGCCGGGCAGTGGATCTACTCCAAAGGACAGGACACGTTCGCGCCGTTTGGCCCGTGCATTGTTACGGCCGATGAGATTGCCGATCCGCACAACCTGAACCTGAGCCTGCGGGTTAACGGCGTCACCAAACAAAGCTCCAATACACGCCATATGCTGTTCAAAATTCCGACGCTGATTGCCGATATCAGCAAAGGCATCACCCTGGAACCGGGTGACATTATCGCGACCGGCACGCCGGAAGGGGTGGGGGCAGGGCGCAGCCCGCAGGAGTGGGTATGGCCGGGTGATGTGATTGACGCGGACGTGGAGCTGATTGGCAGCCTGCGTCATCCGGTTGTCGCGGTCTAAAGGGGGTTAGCATGCTGGAATTGCAAAAATTTACCGCCGCTGCGGTGCAGGCCTCGCCGATATTTCTGGATACTGACGCGACGGTGGATAAAGCGTGCCGCCTGATTGCGCAAGCCGCCGGAAACGGCGCGACGCTGGTCGCTTTCCCGGAGGTGTTTATCGCCGGTTATCCCTACTGGAGCTGGGTGATGAACCCGGTAGAGGGCAGCCCGTGGTTTGAAAAATTGTGCCGCAGCGCGATTGAAGTGCCGGGGCCGGAAATCCGCAAAATTGCTCAGGCCGCCGCGCGTCATCGGGTTAACGTGGTGATCGGTGTCAATGAGCGTCATCCACAAAGTATCGGTACGCTGTTCAACACGCTGGTGACGATTAACGACGAAGGAAAAATTATTGGCCGCCATCGCAAGCTAGTGCCGACCTGGGCGGAGAAACTCACCTGGGCCAACGGCGATGCTTCTTCGTTACGGGTGCATAAAACCAGTATCGGCCCGCTGGGCGCGCTGGCCTGCGGTGAGAATACCAATACACTGGCGCGTTTCTCGCTGCTGGCGCAGGGCGAACTGGTACACGTCGCCAGCTACATCGCGCTGCCCGTCGCGCCGAAAGATTACGACATGGCAGAAGCCATCCGCTTGCGCGCCTCGGCGCACTGTTTTGAAGGCAAAGTGTTCACCGTAATTGCCTGTTCAACGATTAGCGAAGAGATCATCGAGGCGATGGCGCAAAGCCACCCGGAATCGCGCGAACTGCTGGCGCGTCGCAACAGCGCATTTTCCGGCGTGATTGGCCCGGACGGGCGGGTGATTGGCGAGCCGCTGATTGATGAGGAGGGAATTGTCTACGCCGACATCGACCTCGATCGCTGCATTCAGCCGCGCCAGATGCATGACATTACCGGGCATTACAACCGCTTCGATATCTTCGACTTGCAGGTCAATCGCCGGGCGATGAACGCCGTCACCTTCAGCGATAGCCTGGAAAGCAGCCTCGACCTCAATGAATTTAACGACGCGGCCGAGCCGCCTTCGGAGTCACGCTAATGCAGACTGCAAAAACTTACCGAATCGGGCAGATTGTCCCGTCTTCTAACACCACCATGGAGACGGAAATCCCCGCAATCTTGCGCGCCAGAGAAGCGATTGCGGCGGAACGTTTTACGTTTCATTCCAGCCGGATGCGCATGAAACACGTCACCAAAGAAGAGTTGTCGAAAATGGACGCCGACAGCGACCGCTGCGCGCTGGAACTCTCCGACGCCGCGGTGGATGTGCTGGGCTACGCCTGCCTGGTGGCGATCATGAGCATGGGCAAAGGCTATCATCGTATTTCCGAAGAACGCCTGCACAGCCGCACGGTCGAAAATGGTCATCCTTCGCCGGTTATCACCAGTGCGGGCGCGCTGGTGGAAGGGTTACAGGCGGTGGGGGCGAAGCGTGTATCGATTCTGACGCCGTATATGAAGCCGCTGACGCAAATGGTGATCGACTATATTGAAAATGAAGGCATTGAGGTGGTAGACAGCATTTCGCTGGAGATCCCCGATAACCTGGCGGTGGGGCGTCAGGACCCGCTTGCGCCGGTAGAGATAACGAAGCGGCTGAATACCAACGTTGATGTGATTGTGGCCTCAGCGTGCGTTCAGATGCCGTCGCTGGGGTCGATACAGTTGATTGAAGACCGGGTAGGGCTACCGGTGCTGTCATCTTCGGTCGCGACAACCTGGATGATGCTTAACCGCCTGCGCCTTGACACCCGCGTGCCGGGGTTTGGATCGCTGCTGTCAGGGCGGTTCTGATAAGGTGGGGAATGTGCTCGCTGATGCCCTCACCCCGGCCCTCTCCCACAGGGAGAGGGAGAAAAACGCACATACTTAACCTCTGGCGCGGTCAGTTCCCTCTCCCTTGAGGGAGAGGGTTAGGGTGAGGGGGAAAACACGTACCCAACATCACGGAGCAGCTATGAACTTTATCAACGGTTATTTACCCGCCCTGCTGGGCCAGGCGTGGATGGTGGTCTCGTCCGAATTTCACCCGGTGGTGGAATCACACGGTCTGTCGGTGCTGGAATGGCGCGTGCTCTCCGTGCTGGAGGGCAACGGGCCGACCAGCGTGAGTGAACTGGCGTTAAAAACCGTCAGCAAACAACCCACCATCACCCGGTTGCTCCATCGGCTGGAGAAACAACAGCAGGTGGAACGTTGCGAGGTTGATGGCGGCGACCGTCGTTTAAGCCTGGTCAACGTCACCGAGTCAGGACGGAAGCTGGTGGAGGCGCTTAACGGCGAAGCAGCGCGTTTCGAGGCTCAGGTGCTGGAATTGCTGGGCCACGAGCGTAGCCAGGCGCTGAAGGCTACGCTGCAAACCATTATTAGCCAGCGTCAGGTTTGATTCACCGTTGCTGTCTGCTTTTTTTGCCGGGTGGCGCTACGCTTACCCGGCCTACAAAAACATCCGTCCGTATGCCCGGTAAGCGTAGCGCCACCGGGCGTGTATTACGCCGTTAACCCGCCATCCACCGCCATACACGCGCCGTTCACGTATGATGATTCCGGCCCGGCGATCCAGGCGACCAGATTAGCGACTTCATGCGGTTCGCCAAAACGCTTCATGGGGTTGGCGTTGATTAAGTACTCCGCATGTTCCCCGTCGAGTGGGTTCATATCCGTCGCCACCGGCCCCGGCTGAACATCATTCACCGTAATTTTGCGTTCGCTCAAGTCCCAGGCCAGCCCGCGCACCATACGGGCGACGGCGGCTTTGGTCACGCCGTACACCGTGGAGCCAGGCCCCCGGCCTGCGCTGCTGACGATACTGCCAATCGTGATAATTCGCCCACCGGACTGAAAATGCGGCAATGCCGCCTGCACTGCGACAAACGGCCCGCGCACGTTAATGTTGTAGCTCAGGTCGAAATCCTCCAGCGAAAACGTCGCGATATCGCCCATCCGCAGAACGCCCGCGTTATAGACCAGAATATCCAGCCCGCCCAGCGCCTGAGCCGCCTGGTTTACGGCTTCTGTAAGCTTCACCGCATCGCCGCTGTCGGCCTGAAACGCCTGCACCGCTTTTCCCTGTTGTCGATAACCGTCAACCTGTTGCTGCACGCGCTCGCCGGATGACACCCAGGTGAAGGCGACGGTTGCGCCTTCATCGCTAAGCCTGCGGACAATCGCTTCACCAATACCGCGCGAGCCGCCGATAACCAGAGCCTTTTTTCCTGCCAGTGATTGAGTCATTGCGCGACACCTTTTGTGAGAGGTTAAAAAATGACCATCTTGCCTCGCTTAATCTCCTCCTCAACGCCCCTGAGCGTCAAGACTGATTTTTCGTCACTGTGTATCACACTGTATCTGGCGTAAATGGAGATACAGAGGCAGGCAAAAAGGGGGTGCGGCGAAATATCCCCGACACATACGGCTGTTTTGATAGTCAGGCGATAGGGCGAAAAGAAATAGTCCCGGCTGGTTAGAATTTACTCACTATAATTCCTTCGCTAACTATCGTTTTTGCTTTTTTATCGATCCTTTATCCATGCCCATGCGCAGGAGTAAAAAATGAATACGTCGGCCCTCCCGGTTCAATTTTTAAAAAACAAAACGGTAAAATCTGCTCTTCTGCTCGCTATGTTGTTGACGCCTGTACTTCCGGTATTGGCAGCTGATAATTACGCCAGCGAGTTCAATAACATCCACCAGATTAACGCCGGTGATGTGAATATCGGCTACGTCGATATTGGCCCGCGTGACGGGCAGCCGGTGATACTGCTGCACGGCTGGCCCTACGATATTCACAGTTACGCAGAGGTGGCTCCGGCCCTCGCCAGCAAAGGCTTTAGGGTGATCGTTCCGCATCTGCGCGGCTATGGCACGACGCGTTTTATCTCTGACTCTGCGCCGCGTAACGGCCAGCCGTCGGCAATGGCGGCGGATATTGTGGCGCTGATGGATGCGCTGAACATTAAGCAGGCGGACGTTGCCGGGTTTGACTGGGGGGCGCGCACGGCGGATATCGTCGCCGCACTGTGGCCGGAGCGGGTGAAATCGCTGGTGTCGGTGAGCGGCTATCTGATCAGCAGCCAGAAAATTGGTGAGCAACCGTTGCCGCCGCAGGCAGAGCTGCTGTGGTGGTATCAGTTCTATTTTGCCACCCCGCGTGGCGAAGCGGGTTATGCGAAAAATACCCATGATTTTGCGAAGCTCATTTGGCAACAGGCATCACCAGGCTGGAAGTTTAGCGATAAAACCTTTGCCACCAGCGCCGCCTCGCTGGATAACCCGGACCACGTTGCGGTCACTATCAGCAACTATCGCTGGCGTTTAGGGCTCGAAAAGGGTGAAGCGAAGTACGATAAATACGAGCAAAAACTGGCGACGCTTCCGGCTATCACCGTGCCAATCATCACCATTGAAGGCGGAAACAACGGCGCGCCGCATCCGGACCCTAAAACCTATGCCGCCCGTTTTACCGGCAAGTATGAGCACCGCACGTTTGGCGCGAATGTCGGTCATAACCCGCCACAGGAAGACCCGGTGGCGTTCACTCAGGCGGTGGTCGACGCCGATAAACTGTAACGGAGCCGCGATGGAACATATCGACACGGTGCTGGTGGTCGATGACGACAGCGATATTCGAGAGCTGGTTGTCGACTACCTTAATAGCGCGGGCTATCGCGCGACGGGAGCCGCCAACGGGAAGGCGATGCGGGCATATCTGGCAAACCACCAGGTGGATCTGGTGGTGCTGGACGTCATGATGCCGGGCGATGACGGGCTGACGTTGTGCCGTGAATTGCGCAGCGATCGCTATCAAAATCTGCCGGTGCTGATGCTCACCGCCCGCAGCGACGATGCGGACCGGATCCTCGGCCTTGAGATGGGCGCGGATGATTATCTGGTGAAACCATTTGTCGCGCGTGAACTGTTGGCGCGGATTAAAGCTATTTTGCGTCGCTATCGGGCCTTGCCGCCGAATTTGCAAATCACCGATGCCGGGCGGCTGATTGCCTTTGGCCGCTGGCAACTGGATACCGCTGCTCGCCATTTGATTGATGATGACGGTCTGGTTGTTGCGCTCAGCGGGGCGGAGTATCGCCTGCTGCGGGTTTTTCTCGATCACCCGCAGCGTGTCCTGAACCGGGACCAGTTACTAAGCCTTACTCAGGGGCGTGATGCGGAGTTATTTGAACGCTCCATCGACCTGCTGGTTAGTCGCCTGCGTCAACGGCTGAGCGATGACGCGCGCGAGCCCGCTTACATCAAAACCGTGCGCAGCGAAGGCTATGTGCTGGCGATGCCGGTGGAGATTCGTCAGTGAGGTTTTGGCCGAAAACGCTGCTGTATCGGCTGGTACTGCTGGTGCTGGCCGGGCTTTTACTGGCGAACGGCCTGACGCTTTCCCTGCTGCTGTATGAGCGTATGAGCAGCGCACGCACGGTGATGCTCGATAACCTGGGTTATGACGTGGCGACCAGCGTGGCGATTCTTGACCGCCTTCCGGCAGACGAACGCGCCGCGTGGCTTCCCCGGCTGGCGCGAGGCAACTATCACTATCAAACCGATGCCGGCGAGCCGGGCCCCGTACCTGACAGCTGGCGCTCGCGCTCGATTGTGGCGTCGCTTCAGGAGGCGCTCGGCGGGCAATACGCGTTGACGATGAGCGCCATTCCCGGCCCGCGTGAGCATATTCAGGCGCATCTGCGTTTACGTGATGGTTCCCCGCTAACGATAGACCTGCGCCCGCAGTTGCCCGCGCTGGCGCGCTGGCTGCCGGTGGTGCTGGTTGTACAACCGCTGTTACTGTTGCTGTGCGCATGGCTGGCGGTACGTCAGGTGATTCGCCCGCTTTCGCGGTTTACCCGCGCGGTGGAAACCTTAGAACCTGCTGCGACACAACCGCGAATAATGGACGATCGGGGCCCACGGGAAGTGGCGCAGGCGGCCCGCGCATTTAATGCGATGCAGGCGCGTATCCAGCGTTATTTAAAAGAACGCACGCAAATTCTCGCCGCGATTTCCCACGACCTGCAAACGCCCATCACGCGGATGAAACTGCGCGTGGAGATGAGCGAGGAGCCGATGCTGCGCGATAAGCTCATGCAGGATCTCGAGAATATGACGCGGCTGGTACGCGAGGGCATAGCGTATGCCAGAAGCGCTGAACCCTTGCTGGAGCCCACGCATCGGCTCGATCTCAATGCCTTCCTCGACACCCTCGTTTGCGACTACACGGACACCGGCCAGGCCGTCACCTTCTTGCCCGCCCCAACGATTTCCCCGCTGGAGACCCGGCCGCAGGCGCTAAGGCGCATCATGACCAATCTGCTTGATAATGCGCTGAAGTATGGCAGTGAAGCGGAGGTTCATCTGCTTTTGCATGATGCGCAGTGGCTGGAAATCGAGGTGCGGGATAACGGCCCCGGTATTGATGAGGCCGAGCAGGATGCGGTGCTACAACCTTTCTACCGTATTGAAAACTCGCGCAATCGCCACACGGGCGGTACCGGGCTGGGGCTGGCGATCGCGGCCCAACTGGCGACGCAGCTTCACGGGCAACTGAGTTTACGCAACCACAGTGAGGGCGGTCTGGTGGTTATCCTGCGTTTGCCGCGCGTTTTGTATCCTTCTGTATCCACTTCCTCCCTCGACAACTAACGAGACAAAACGGCGTTTTGCCGACACACCCCGCACACATCGACGCGGTTAAATCGTCTCACCGCCTGATACCCAGGCAACCTAAAGGTGAGGTGAGATATGGCTATTATCATTGCGTTTGTCGGCGGCATGCTGACGCTGTTAAGCCCCTGTACGCTGCCTGTTATTCCGTTTTTATTTGCCAGCGTGAAAGGGCAGAAACGCCATCTGGCGGCGATGTTAACCGGGATGGTGCTGATGTTTACCCTGGTGTCATCGCTGGTGACCGTGGCCAGTGCCTGGGTGGCTCAGATCGCCACCGTCGGGCGCTGGCTGGCGTTACTGTTTATGAGCGTGGTCGCGCTTTCGCTGATATTCCCACGCGTGGCGCAGTGGCTGGCGAAGCCAGTGGTGCGGCTGGGCAATCAGGTGAACGATCAAAGCAACCATAATCGCGGGCTCGTTGCCGCGCTGCTGGCCGGATTTGCCACCGGCCTGCTGTGGGCACCATGTGCCGGGCCGGTGCTGGGGGCCATTCTCAGCCTGAGTTTGCTTCAGGGGAGCAGCGTTTCCAGCAGCGTATTGCTGGCAGCCTACGGGAGCGGCTGCGCGGCGATGCTGGCCCTGTTGTGGTTTGGCGGTAAACGGGTGATGCACTGGCTGCGGGCAAAAACGGCGGTGGTGGAACGTCTGCGCCAGGGCGCGGGTGTCGCAATGCTGGCGTCGGTAGCGCTGATTGCCACCTGTACCACCAGCGTGCTTCAGGGGGCCAGTGCGTTTTCACAACAGCTGGAACAGCGTCTGGTGGGCTTGCTTCCTGAACAATCCGTACATTTGCAGCCGGTTGTTGATACTACACCCAGCAGTCAGCTCCCGCCACTGACGGGCGGAACGGCGTGGATCAATAGCGCACCGCTGTCAGCCGATTCGCTGAAAGGGAAGGTGGTACTGGTTGATTTCTGGACCTTTGACTGCATCAACTGCCAGCACACGTTGCCTCACGTTCGCGAATGGTCGCAGAAATACCCAGGCCTGACGGTAGTCGGCGTACATACGCCTGAATATCCCCATGAGAAACCAGTGGATGCGGTAACGTCAGCGGTGAAAAAATGGCGGTTGAGCTACCCTGTGGTGTTGGATAATAACTACCGCATCTGGAATGCGTTCGGCAACCAGTACTGGCCCGCACACTACCTGTTTGATGCGCGCGGGCAGCTGCGGTATGCCTTCTTTGGTGAAGGGAATTATGCCGAGCAGGAAGCAGCGATTAAGACGTTGTTACAGGAAAGCCATACCTGATAGCGCACCTCACAATGCCCGATGGCGCTTCGCTTATCGGGCCTACCTGCATCGTGGTCGTAGGTCGGGTAAGGCGCAGCTGCCACCCGACAATTAAGCCGCACAACACCCGATGGAACCGCCGAACCGTAGGCCGGATAAGGCGCAGCCGCATCCGGCGATTTTGCTGCTCAGGCTACTGAAAATAGTGGCGAAACGGCGGAAACATCCGCTGCCGTTTCGTCGCTCTTCTCTTAATTGAAGGCGACCTTAATCGGCTGTTCAGACAGTTTTTGGCAGGCTTTCAGCGTATGGCTCTTCGCAAAATAGAACATGAATTTATCGCTCTTTGGATGATGCATTAAGGTATCGCCGTTACTGAATTTGAAATATTCCGTACCGTTACGGACCTCATGCCCTGAGCCCACGTAATAATGTCCCTTCCACAACTCGGAGATGTGACCAAAGGCATGCAGCGTGATTTCGATTAGCCCACGCGAGGGGCATTTCAGCTTCAGTGCTGTCGAGTTGAAATTAAGCGCCAGAGCAGGGGAGGTCAGTGTCGTCAGTGCAGCAATAAAAAACAATTTTTTCATAGGATTATGTAAGACTTTTCTTATACGGGACGGGCTTTTTACCGTAACGGAAAGTTTACAAAATTGATATCAGTCAACTAAAACGGGGTTTTGATTTCATTAAGGGGAGTTTTTCTTTTTTTTGCGATCTGTGTCGGGGGCAATGAAGGACAGCGCTCCACAGAGCGCTGTAGATTAGGCGCGAATATCGGCGTATTCCGGGGTGGTATCAAATTCGTGTTTAGCGAAGGGGCACAGCGGAATAATTTTGCGATTCTCGTTACGCATTTTTTCCACCACTTTTGCCACCAGTTTCTTGCCGACGCCCTGACCCTTCAGGCTTGGGTCTACATCGGTATGCTCAATAATACTGAGGTGCTCGCCGGTGGGAACGAAAACCACTTCGGCCAGTTGATTACCGTCAGCATCGTTAACGTAAAAACGGTTGTTACCTTCCAGAATTTCCATTTTTTTCTCGCTATGGGTTATTTGGTACGGTATTTCAGCGCGCCGCTCGGGCAGGTATCGATGACCTGTTGCACCACGGTGCTCTCTACATTATCGGGCATAATCCACGGTTTGCGCTTCAAATTGAAGAGCTTGCTGTTGCCACGCACGCAGTTGCCCGAGTGCTGGCACAGGGTGGTGTTAAAATAGACGTCGATCTTTTCACCGGTGTAGACCCGGTATCCGGCGTCGAGAAGTTCTTTATCCATGACATTGCCTCAATTCAAATAAGAGTACTGGCTGTGCTAATCATAGCCTGTCATGGCATGCGGAGGGAAAGGAATTACTGATTGATAGGGGATGAGTTGCTAACAAATATTGCAGAGCAGTTGCAGCTTTTTAAGAATTATTCTCAACTCTGTCATATCGCCCTATCGCAACTTTAACGCGGCCCACGCTTCGGTGGAAAAGCAGACAGAAGAGAGAATCTCAATGGTGCGGTTTTTATTGTTATTAATGTAGTAAGTCGCATTAAGCGTTGGCGTAAGAACATCACCTTTGTTAATGCTGAAGGCCGATTTGATTTTAGTAATGGTTTTAATTTTGCCGCACTGGGTGACCACTGAAAAAATATCCTGTTTTTCAGTTTTTGAGATGTCAATGACCTGCCATTCCATGCATATATCCCCAGATAATTTGTGTGTTCGTATATTAGCACAGCCCACCAGGGCAAGAGCCTAAACATACGGTAAATGAGCGAGCGAAACTACTTTTGTCACGCAGTAAATAGTGATCATGCTCACCAAATAAAATATTCAGGAAAAACATGAGGAAACATAGAAAATAGCAAAGCATTAATTTCTATGTATATCAAGTAGTTGCATTTTAATGCTATTGATTGCAAATCATTTCTATGGATATTTCACTTTCTTAATGTTGCGCTAATACAAGCTCTCTATTCTGAACCACTCCTCCCCGAATAAAGGTATTGCATGTTAAGTCATGCGCCGTGGGGCTACGTCAGCGAGTGTTCAAAATGGATGATTTTTTACCGTTTTCCCGTCCTTCTATGGGGGATGAGGAGTTTCAGGCGATAAAAGCCGTCTTACAGTCAGGCTGGATAACGACCGGGCCACAAAATCAGGCGCTTGAAGAGGCATTCTGCACGCTAACGGGCAATCGATTTACCATCGCCGTCAGTTCGGCCACCGCCGGAATGCACGTCACCCTGATGGCGCTTGGGGTAGGGCCGGGTGATGAAGTTATTACTCCGTCGCTGACCTGGGTTTCCACGCTCAATATGATTGAGTTGCTGGGCGCTACGCCGGTGATGATCGACGTCGATCGCGACACGCTAATGGTGACGCCAGAGGCCATTGAAGCCGCGATTACCCCGCGAACCAAAGCGATTGTGCCGGTGCATTATGCAGGCGCGCCGGTGGATATCGACGCCGTTTATGCCGTGGCACATCGCCACGGTATTGCGGTTATCGAAGATGCGGCTCATGCCGCAGGTACGTTCTATAAAGGCCAGCACGTGGGCGGGAAGGGCACGGCTATTTTCTCGTTCCACGCCATCAAGAATATGACCTGCGCCGAAGGCGGGCTGGTTGTCACCGATGATGAAAACCTTGCCCGACAGATCCGCAGCCTGAAATTTCATGGCCTGGGCGTGGATGCATTCGACCGACAAACCCACGGCCGCGCCCCGCAGGCGGAAGTACTTTCGCCCGGTTACAAATATAACCTCGCCGATATCAACGCGGCGCTGGCTTTAGTGCAACTGGCGAAATTACCGCAGGCCAATCAAAAGCGTCGCGACATCGCGCAACGTTATTTACGCGAGCTTGCCGATACGCCCTTTCAGCCGCTTGCCCTTCCGGGCTGGCCGCATCAGCATGCCTGGCACCTGTTTATTATCCGCGTTGACGAAAACCACTGCGGTATCAGCCGTGACGCATTAATGGAACAGCTAAAAGCGAGGGGCATCGGCACCGGGCTGCATTTCCGCGCGGCACACACGCAAAAATATTATCGCGAGCGTTACCCCAATCTCGCGCTGCCCAATACCGAGTGGAACAGCGCGCGTATTTGCTCCCTTCCTCTTTTCCCGGATATGACTCATGACGACACAACCCGCGTTATTGCGGCACTCCATCAACTGGCAGGACGTTGAGATGTTTGATGTTACGCAGATAAACAAAGTGTCGGTGGTGATTCCGGTCTACAACGAGCAGGAGAGTTTGCCGGAGTTAATTCGCCGAACTGATGCGGCCTGCGCTTTACTGCATCGCGACTATGAAATCCTGCTGGTGGACGACGGCAGCAGCGATAACTCTGCCCGCATGTTGTGCGACGCGGCGGAAAAGCCGGGCAGTCATGTGGTGGCGGTACTGCTTAACCGTAACTACGGGCAGCACTCCGCCATTATGGCCGGTTTCAGCCATGCGACGGGCGATCTGATTATCACGCTGGATGCGGATCTGCAAAACCCCCCGGAAGAGATCCCCCGGCTGGTTGAAAAAGCCGACGAGGGCTATGACGTGGTGGGTACGGTGCGGCAAAACCGCCAGGACACGCTATTTCGCAAAACGGCGTCGAAGATGATTAACCGCCTGATCCAGCGTACCACCGGCAAAGCGATGGGCGACTACGGTTGCATGCTGCGCGCCTATCGCCGCCATATTGTCGATGCGATGCTCAACTGTCACGAGCGCAGTACCTTTATTCCCATTCTGGCGAACACCTTTGCCCGGCGAGCGATTGAGATCCCGGTGCATCATGCCGAGCGCGAGTTTGGCGATTCGAAATACAGCTTTATGCGGCTTATCAACCTGATGTACGACCTGGTGACCTGCCTGACGACGACGCCGCTGCGCCTGTTGAGCGTCGTGGGCAGCGTGATTGCGCTACTGGGATTCGGCTTCTCGGTGCTGCTTGTGCTGCTGCGCCTGATGTTTGGCCCGCAGTGGGCGGCGGAAGGGGTCTTTATGCTCTTTGCCGTGCTGTTCATGTTTATCGGCGCACAGTTTGTCGGCATGGGGTTGTTGGGTGAATACATTGGCCGAATTTACAACGATGTCCGCGCACGCCCTCGTTACTTTATTCAACGCGTTATACGTCAGCCTGAAACGGCAGCAGAAGAGGAAAATCAGCAATGAAAGCAGTGGTTTTTGCCTATCACGATATGGGATGTACGGGTGTTCAGGCGTTGCTTGACGCGGGGTATGACATCGCGGCGATTTTTACTCACCCGGATAATGCGCAGGAGAATCACTTTTTTGGCTCCGTGGCGCGACTGGCGGCGGAGCAGGGGATTGCGGTCTATGCGCCCGATGATGTGAATCATCCGCTGTGGATTGACCGTATTCGCGCGATGGCCCCGGAGGTCATTTTCTCCTTCTATTATCGTCACCTGCTGAGTGATGCCATCCTCAGCCTTGCCCCAAAAGGCGGGTTTAATCTGCATGGTTCGTTGCTGCCCAAATACCGTGGACGTGCGCCGTTAAACTGGGTGCTGGTCAATGGGGAGCAAGAGACCGGCGTCACGCTGCATCGCATGGTGAAACGCGCGGATGCGGGGGATATTGTCGCGCAACAGAAAGTGATTATCGCCGAAAACGATAACGCGCTGAGTCTGCATCGCAAACTGTGCGCAGCTTCGCAGACGCTGTTGCATGATGCGCTGGTACAAATCCGCGAAAACCGAACCCATGAGCGTAAGCAGGATGAAAATCAGGCCACTTACGTCGGTCGCCGCACGCCGGAAGAGGGGCGTCTGGAGTGGGAAAAAACCGCGTACGAGCTACATAACCTGGTTCGCGCCGTCTCCGATCCCTGGCCTGGGGCGTTCAGCTTTGTTGGGCAAACTAAATTTATTGTCTGGAAATCACGCGTCCACCCGCAAGCCGTGACCGCACGCGCGGGCACCGTACTCTCGGTCTCGCCGTTGATTGTCGCCTGCGGCGAAGGGGCGCTGGAGATCCAAACCGGGCAGACCGAGAAGGGCGTCTACATGCAGGGCGCGCAACTGGCCCAGTCGCTGGGGCTGGTGACTGGCGCACTGCTGAACAGTAAGCCGGTAGTGGCGTTGAAACGCCGTACACGCGTGCTGATTCTTGGCGTGAACGGGTTTATCGGTAATCACCTTACCGAACGCTTGCTGAAGGACGACCGCTACGAAATTTACGGCCTGGATATTGGCTCTGACGCCATCGGTCGTTTTATGGATTGCCCGCGCTTTCACTTTGTTGAGGGCGATATCAGCATCCACTCTGAATGGATTGAGTACCACATTAAAAAATGTGATGTGGTGTTGCCGCTGGTGGCGATTGCCACGCCGATTGAGTATACCCGCAACCCGCTGCGCGTCTTTGAACTTGATTTTGAAGAGAATCTCAAGATTGTGCGCGACTGTGTGAAGTACAACAAACGCATCGTCTTCCCGTCAACGTCGGAAGTGTACGGCATGTGTACGGATAAAGATTTCGACGAAGATAACTCTAATCTGGTGGTGGGGCCTATCAACCGCCAGCGCTGGATTTACTCGGTCTCCAAACAGCTTCTCGATCGCGTGATCTGGGCGTATGGCGAAAAATCGGGGCTGAAATTTACGCTGTTCCGCCCGTTCAACTGGATGGGGCCGCGCCTTGATAACCTGAATGCCGCCCGTATCGGCAGTTCGCGCGCGATCACGCAGTTGATCCTGAATCTGGTGGAAGGATCGCCGATTAAACTGATTGAAGGCGGCAGCCAGAAACGTTGCTTCACCGATATCAGCGATGGCATTGAGGCGCTCTACCGAATTATCGAAAACGAAGATAACCGCTGCGACGGGCAGATTATCAACATCGGTAACCCGGACAACGAAGCCAGTATCAAAGAGCTGGCGGAAATGCTGCTTGACTGTTTTGAGCGTCACCCGCTGCGTCAGCACTTCCCACCATTTGCCGGATTCCGTGATGTGGAAAGCAGCGATTACTACGGCAAAGGGTATCAGGATGTTGAACACCGGAAACCGAGTATTCGTAACGCCCGACGCTGCCTGAACTGGCAACCGGGCATTGCGATGCAGCAAACGGTGGAAGAGACGCTGGACTTTTTCCTGCGCACCGTCGAATTGCGTGGTGACGAACCATCATGAAAAACGTCGGCTTACGCATTGATGTCGATACCTTCAGAGGAACCCGTCACGGGGTTCCTCAACTGCTTTCTGTGCTTGCGCGACATGGCGTGCGGGCCAGTTTCTTTTTTAGCGTCGGGCCGGACAATATGGGGCGGCATCTCTGGCGGCTGGTGAAACCTCAATTCCTGTGGAAGATGCTGCGCTCACGCGCGGCATCGCTGTACGGCTGGGATATTTTACTGGCAGGCACTGCCTGGCCCGGACGTGAAATTGGCGCAGGTAATGAAGCGATTATTCGCCAGGCGGCAGCGTTTCACGAAGTGGGGCTACATGCGTGGGATCATCATGCCTGGCAGGCCAGAAGCGGGCGCTGGAACAACAAAAAGCTGGTTCATGAGATTGGGCGCGGGTTAGTTGAGCTGGAGCGCATTCTCGGGTCTGCCGTCTCCTGCTCGGCGGTGGCGGGCTGGCGGGCCGATAGCCGCGTTGTGACGGCTAAGGAACCGTTTAATTTTCGCTATAACAGCGACTGTCGCGGCCATCGACCCTTCCGTCCACGGCTTGAAAATGGCACGCTCGGAACGGTGCAGATCCCGGTAACGCTTCCGACCTGGGATGAAGTGGTTGGGCGTGAGGTGAACGCGGATGCGTTCAACGATTATTTGATTAAACGCATTCAACAGGATAAGGGCGTGCCGGTTTACACCATTCATGCCGAAGTGGAAGGCATTGCGTTCGCCGCGCAGTTTGATGCGTTACTCACCCTGGCGCGTGAAAACGATATTCACTTTTGCCCCCTGAGCCAGCTTCTGCCTGATGACATTAGCAGGCTGCCCGTGGGAAGCATAGAACGTGGTGAAATTGCTGGCCGGGAAGGCTGGTTGGGTGTGGAACATATTAGGGAATCGTCGCGATGAAGCCTCGTTTTTATGCCGCGCTACTGGCGTGTTTGTATGCGCTTTACTATCTCATTCCGCTAAATGGCCGGTTGCTCTGGCAGCCAGACGAAACACGTTATGCGGAAATCAGTCGCGAGATGCTGGCATCCGGTAACTGGGCGGTACCGCATTTTCTGGGGTTACGTTATTTTGAAAAACCGGTCGCCGGATACTGGATCAATAACATCGGTCAATGGTTGTTCGGGCATAACAACTTTGCCGTTCGCTTTGGCGGCGTATTGTCGATCACCCTGACCGGATTATTAGTTGCCTGGATGGCCTGGATGCTGTGGCGTGATAAACGCATTGCAATCCTTTCCGCAGTCATCTTCCTGACCCTGTTCCTGGTCTATGGAATCGGCACCTACGCGGTGCTGGACCCAATGATCACCCTGTGGCTGGTGCTGGGCATGTGTGGTTTCTGGTATGGGGCGAACGCGCGTATTCGTGCGGAAAAAATCGGTGGCTATCTGCTGCTGGGTTTTGCCTGCGGGATGGGCGTGATGACCAAAGGATTTCTTGCGCTGGCGGTACCGGTTTTAGGCGTGCTTCCTTGGGTTATTGCGGAAAAATGCTGGCGGGAAGTGCTGACCTGGGGTTGGCTCTCTATCGCAGTTTGCATATTAACGGTACTGCCCTGGGGGTTAACCATTGCCTCTCGCGAGCCGGATTTCTGGCGCTATTTCTTCTGGGTGGAGCATATCCAGCGTTTCGCGCGCAGCGATGCCCAGCATAAAGCGCCATTCTGGTATTACGTGCCATTTGTTATCGCCGGGTGTTTGCCGTGGCTGGCGTTGCTGCCGGGCGCGCTGAAGCAGGGGTGGCGAGGGCGTAAAACCGAGAAAGGGCTTTTTTATCTGTTGGGCTGGGTAGTGATGCCGTTTCTGTTTTTCAGCATCGCCAAAGGAAAACTCCCCACCTACATTTTGCCTTGCTTCGCACCGCTGGCGATTTTGATGGCGCGTTATGTCCGTGACGCCACGCCGTTGGTTATGCGGGCTAACGGCATCATCAACCTGGCGGTTGGAGTCTGCGGCGCGCTTGCGGCGTTTATTGTCTCTCCCTGGGGATGGATGAAACATCCCATCTGGCCCTACATTGAACTTTATAAAAGCATGCTGGCGCTGGTGGCGTTTGGTTTTTGGGCATTGATGGGATGGATGTCATTGAAAAATGGGCGACAGGGAACACTGCTGGCCGCCTGTTGTCCGCTGCTGCTGGCTCTGCTGTGCGGTTACGCGATTCCTGACCGGGTTGTTGCCAGCAAGCAGCCGCAGTTTATGATTGATATTCTGAGCGAAGATCTGCAACCCAGCCGCTATGTGTTAACCAATAACGTCGGGCTGGCGGCAGGATTAGCCTGGGAGCTGAAACGCGCGGATATTCTGCTTTATGGCGGAAGAGGTGAGTTGCGCTATGGGCTTGGCTATCCGGATGCTAAAGATCGTTTTATCCCTCGTGAAGCGTTCAATGACTGGCTGGCGGCGCATCGCCAGCAGGGGAGGATATCTCTGGTGTTGCAGGTCAACAGTGGGCAAACCGTGGAGGATTTCGACCTGCCTAAAGCGGATAACGTCTACGTAATGCCACGCATTATTTATCTGGAGTATTTCCCGCAGTGACAACGGTCGTTCTGCTGTTACTGGCAAGCCTGTTGAGCAGTGCCGGGCAGTTGTGTCAGAAACAGGCTGCACATTCCGCAGGCAAAAAACTGCGGCTGCTGTGGCTGGCGCTTGCCGTCGGAATGCTCGGCGCAGGGATGCTGTTCTGGCTTGTTGTGCTGCAACACGTGCCGGTGAGCCTGGCATATCCCATGTTAAGCCTGAACTTTGTCTGGGTGACGCTCGCCGCAAAATTTATCTGGCGCGAAACGGTGACCACGCGGCACTGGACAGGCATTGCGTTGATTATTCTGGGTATTCTGTTGCTGGGAGGGAAGGCGTGATGGGCGTTATCTGGGCATTATTGAGCGTAGTTATCGTCAGTGCATCCCAGCTGGCGCTGCGCTATGCCATGGTACAACTGCCGCCTGTGGCGTCTCTGCGGCAGTTTTGCAACCATCTTCTGACACACCAGCCAGGAACGTTGCCGCTGGTGGCTGGGCTGGCGGGGTATCTGGTATCAATGATCTGCTGGTTTTTAGCTTTGCAGCGGCTGCCCCTTTCCCGTGCCTATGCGCTGATGAGCCTGAGCTATGTGCTGGTCTGGGGCGCAGCGATTGTCTTACCCGGCTGGCATGAAACCTTCTCATTGCTCTCCTTTGCCGGGGTGATGAGTTTGTTTGCCGGTGTGTTGTTAATATTTTCCCCCGGCCCGAGGGCGTGACCCAGGTTACCGGGTAAATCGGTAGGCCTGATAAGCGCAGCGCCATCAGGCATTGTGCGCGTGAATTGCCGGGAGGCGGCTACGCCTTGCCCGGCCTACGGTTTGGCGTTGTCATCGGGCGATTTTTTACAGCGCCAGACTCTTTTTTTGCGCCATTTTTTTCATCGGAATGAAGGCAATTACTACCGCGCCGAGCACGAGGAATGCGGCGACCATATAGATTCCGGCGTTGAAACTACCGGTGATATCTTTCATCCAGCCCATCAGCAGTGGCCCCAGTGCCGCGCCGGTCATCCCGGTGGCGTTAATCACCGCAATCCCCAGCGCGCGCGCCTGCATTGAGATGGATTGATCTGGCGTGGTCCAGAAAATCACCATCGCGGCAAATGCCCCGGCGGATGCCATCACGATACCGCTGAATTGCAGCATCGGGTTGCTACTGGTTGCCGTCAGTATCCAGCCCGCGGCGGCAAAAAGATAAGGCAGCAGCGTGTGGATTTTCCGCTCATTCAACCGGTCGGAACGCTTACTCCACCAAACCATGCCAACAATAGTGCACACCTGCGGAATGGCGCTGAGTAATCCAATGGTGATGTTATTACTCTCCTGATTAAAACTGCGCAGAATAAGCGGCGTCCAGACGCTTAATGCACTCAGGGTATTCGTCAGGCAAAAATAAGCCAGCGTGTAGAGCATAATGACCGGCGTAAATAACTCCCGCAGCATGCTGCGCTGCGACACCATTCCGCTGCTGATCCCCTGTTGTGATTGTTGAACCGCGCGTTTATCGGCTTCCAGCATTTCATTCAGACAGGCTTTATCATCGTCGGTCAGCCATTTGGCTTTCGCCGGAGAGTCATCCAGCCAGAACCAGACCACCAGGCCTAATAATACGGACGGGAAACCTTCCAGTAAAAATAACCACTGCCAACCCTTCAGGTTTAATAAACCATCCATATTCAAAATATAGCCTGATGCCAGCGAACCCAACGCCATGGTTACCGGCATCGCTATCATAAACAAGGCGTTAGCGCGGGCGCGATACTGCGACGGGAACCAGTAGGTTAAATAGAGCAGCAGCCCTGGCAGGAAGCCCGCTTCGGCGATCCCAACCAGCATTCGCAGTACATACAAGCTATTTGGCCCGGTGGCGAACATGGTAGCCGTTGAGGCTATTCCCCATACTACCATCAGCACCGCAATCCAGCGTCGGGCGCCGACAATCCCTAACATAATATTGCTGGGGATCCCGCAAATTACATACATCACATAAAATAACGTGGTGGCCAGACCGAACATGGTGCTGGTTAAACCTAAATCTTTGCCCATCGTTAAACCGGCAAAACCAATATTAATGCGATCGAGGTAAGAGAAAACAAATAAAATAAATAAGAAAACAATTAATCGGCGGAATAACTTTTTAATCACCGTTTGTTGTCGCGGGTCCAGTGTATCCTGCGTACCGGAAGGCGGCGATAATACGCTCGAAGAATCATTCATGTCGGGCTCCACATTGCAATGTAATATTATTTTGTTAGCAGGCGAATATTTATCATGCTCAGAATGTTTTATTGACAGAGGCCATCCGAACACGTGCGCTAACGTATAGGTAACAGCGTGATAAGGTGTCAATGGAATCCGTAAAAAATGAGACGGAATTGTTATCTGTGTGGCGTTTTGTGAATCATAAGGTGGGTTTTAGAACATTCATGACAGAGCGAATGCGCGATGATGCTATAGCGTGAACTTATAACCCGGTATACTCAGCGTATCGACGTCTTTTGACTAAGGAAGCTCATGAGTTCAATCAAAAAAACAGCGGATGTGAAGAGCGCGGATGCGGCTTTTCATCGTGAAGAGTTCCCGTTCTACTGGATTGTTAACGTCTATGCGCGCTACACCCAGGTGATGGAAGTGACGTTGAAAAAGGTGCAGCTCGACGTTTCGCGCTTTCGGGTGATGATGATTACCCATCAGTACGGCAAGGCCAGCATCTCGCAAATTTCTGAATATGCGATGGCAAAAATGCCGACCGTCACCAAAATCGTCGGCCGCCTGCGTGACGATGGAATGGTGACCACCGCCAGCAGCGAACAGGATGCCCGGGTGACGGAGGTGATGCTCACGCCTGCCGGAAAGGCGAAAATTGAAGAAGCGCACCGCCTGGCGCAGAAAGTTTTCGAAAAAGGGTTCAAGGGAATGACGCCCGCGCAGGTGGAAAAAATGAACCTGTCGCTGTCAAAAGTGCTGGGAAACCTTAACGAACTGTAGCCTCAGAGAGCGATCGTTAAGATTTGTGATCGCGCTAAACTTTTCTTATAACTCCCTGTAAATCCTATCGTTAATTCTTATCTGTCGCCCTGAGTTTTCACGGCGACTTTGGTGCGTTTCCCTCCTTTTTCTGCGGCAATTCATCAACATAACGCAATAGCCATAGTGAATAAATGGTTATATTTGCGTTATCGGATTGTAAAAATAACGTGAAATATTACTTGAATATTCACGTAAATCTCTCATGATTGATTTATCGCCATTCAGGGTAAAAAAACAGCGATGACTGTTCGCCTGAATGTGATTCACTTTTTCTGGTCAAGGTATCAATCATGAAGCCAGTTTTTGAGAGCAATGGTTACGTCGAGCAGTTTACGCTTGGCGCAGGTGAACTACGGTTCGCCGTCAAAGATACGCTGGATATCGCCGGTCACCCGACCCGCGCCGGATGCCCGGCGTTGGCCGATGCGCCGAAAGCGAAGCAGCATGCCCGCATCGTCAAGGTGCTGCTCAACTGCGGCTGCCAGCTGACGGGCAAAACCACCCTGCACGAACTGGCGTTTGGCGTCACCGGGATCAACCCGTGGAGCGGCACGCCCGTTAATCCTCAATACCCAACGCTTATCCCCGGCGGTTCGTCGAGCGGCTCCGCAACCGTCGTCGCCAATGGCGATGTCGATTTCGCCCTCGGTACCGACACCGGTGGTTCGGTCCGAATGCCCGCCGCCTGCTGCGGCGTGCTGGGGTTAAAACCGGGCTATGGCGTGCTCAGCCGCCAGGGCGTATTACCTGCCTACAGCTCACTCGATTGCGTGGGTATTTTTGCCCGCGAACCTCGCATTCTGCGTGAAGTACTGGCCCGCGTGGCGCTACCGGTTGATGCGCCGCTGGAGTCTCTGCCCGCCATCGGTTTTATCTTTGCCGCGCAGCCGGATATTGACGCGCTGCTGGTGGATGCGCTGGAAGCGTTGGGCATCGCCGCAAACAGCGTGACGTTACCGCTGCTGGGCGAAGCGCATCGTGCCGGGCTGACCATCATCAACCGCGAAAACTGGCTGGCGTTTAACGCGCTGCTGGCGAGCCACGCGGTCTCCCCGGACGTTGCCAGCCGAATTCAGGCGGGTGAATCCATCACCAGCGACCAGCTCGCCAGCGCGGAAAACGTGCGCGCGCAGTTCACCGCTCAGGTGAATGCCCTGCTGGAAGACACACCGCTACTGGCGCTGGCGACGCTGCCGGAACTGCCGCCGACGCTGGAAGAGGCGGAAGATCCGCTTAGCGTGGTGAATCTGACGCGGCTGGTTCGCCCCTTCAATCTCAGCGGTCATCCGGCGCTATCGCTGCCGATGGGCGAACTTCAGGGCCGACCCGTCGCGCTGCAACTGGTGGCGGGCTTTGGCGAAGAGGGGCTTCTCGTCCAGGCCGCGGAATGGCTGATGCACCGCCGCCTCTGACGCTCACCGCGCCATAAAACCGTCGAACCGACCACTCAATGCCTTTCGGCGTTGCGGCATCGTGCACCTTTTTGCCGCCCGCCCACGTTAATCGGGAGTCAGCTATGTCCGTCGTACACGTCCGTGAAGAGCTTGTTCCGTTATTGACCGAAGTGACCGCGCGCAGCGCCGATTTCGAGCGCCAGCGCCATGTTTCGGACGACATCATCAGCCGCTTTAAACAGGTAGGCGTCTACCGTGCGCTGGTGCCGAAAATCTACGGCGGCGACGAGTGTTCTCCGGCGCAGTTTTGCGAACTGATTGAGCAAATCGCCACCGCAGATGGCTCGGCAGGCTGGGTTGCCAGTTTTGGTATGAGCCCGTTTTATCTCGGCGCGCTGCCGCCGGATACCCTGAAAGAACTCTATCGCGATGGCCCCGATGTGGTGTTTGCGGGGGGCATTTACCCGACCCACAAAGCGCAACTGGCCGATGGCGGCTATCGCGTAAGCGGTCGCTGGTGCTTTGCCAGCGGCAGTATGGGCGCATCGGTGTTTGGCGTCGGCATTCAGCCAGAAGGGGAGAACATGCTTCCGCGCATGGCGGTGCTGCCGCGCGAAAGCATTCATATCGACCCGGTGTGGGATACGGTCGGGCTGGCGGGAACCGGCAGCCATGATTTGCTGGTGGATGACGCGTATGTGCCGCAGGAGTGGACCTTTATTCGCGGCGGGGCGCTGAATCTGGAAGGCCCGCTGTATCGCTATCCGGTGCTGTCGCTCGCCACGCAGGTGCTGTCCGTTGTGGCGCTGGGTGTGGCCCGCGCGGCACTCAATGAAATCTATCAGATTGCCCATCGTCAGCAGTCTGTCACCGGCGCGCCGCGCCTGGCCGACCGCCCGCAGGCGCAGATGCAAATCGCCCGTTGTGAAGCTGAACTCCGTTCGGCGCGCGCCTGGTTTTACGAGGCCATTGATGACGTCTGGCAGCGTCTGCTGGTCGGCAATGAGCCGAGCCAGCAGCAGGTCAACGCCCTGCGTCTTTCCTCTACGCACGTCACCCGCGTGGCGGCAGACGTTGCCCGTCAGGCGCTGGCGCTTAACGGGATGGGCGGCGTCACTATGACCAGCCCGCTCCAGCGTTATGTGCGCGACACGATGGTGATTACCCAACATGCCTTTATGGGCGACCTCTCGTACCTGAACGCCGGTACGGTCTTTTTCGGCGGCAAACCGCTGCCGGGTTATCTCTGAATTTCTGAAAGGAGCAACAAATGAGCCAGAACAAATTACGCGTGCTGTTTTGTATCGGTGTGAACCAGAACTTTTTCGATGCGACTCCGGCAGAAGCCAAACAGGTGTGGGGCGCATTCGGCGTGATGATGAAAGGCATGGAAGAGACGCCGGGCATCCGCGTCATCGGCAACATGGATGATGACCAGTTGATGGTCGGCCCCTCGACCACCGCGCCGTGGACCACCTACGTGCTGGCGGATGCCGACACCCTGGAAAGTGTCGCGGCGGTCTGCAACCTGTTCCGCACTACGCCGGTCGGTGAAAGCAAGCTGTGGAAGTACTGCAAGATTGAAGCGCGCGTGGGCCGCGAACTGATTATTCAGGGTTAAGGAGCGGGCGATGAACTCACAGGATGCGCAGCGTTTGCAACAGCTTGAAGACCAGCAGGACGCGCGGGTATGCATCAGTAACTATATGCGCCTGTGCGACCAGCTTGAGACCCCGGCAACGGTGCGGGCGATTGGCGCGCTGTTTACCACCAATGCCTGCTGGGAAGGCGTGGGCGAACCGTATGCCACACGCCTTGGCAGGCATGTCGGACGCAACGCCATTGAAAGCATGATGGCCGGATACGTCAAAACGCCCGCGCATTTTGCGATGAACGCCCATTTTTTGTGCTCGGAAGCCCTCATCCAGCAGCCGGATGGCCTGCTTTTCGGGCGCTGGCTGATGCTGCAAACCTCCAGTTTTACCGCCGGAGGATCGCATCTCAATGCGGCGGAACTGAACGTGGAGTTTCGCCGCGAAGCCGGTGTGATGCGGATGCACCATTTCACGACGCGCAATCTGTTCAGCAGGCCAGTTGACCACTGGCACGCCGATGATGTGCTGCCTGTACCTGACAATAAATAGAGAGTCGAGCGATGCAGTGTGATAACCAGATCCCCGTAAAAAATATCGAAGCCAATGTTCCCGACTGCGCGGAAATCGCCGCGCTGGTGCAGTCTGACCGGGTGCATACCTCACTTTATAATTCCGAGACCCTGTTCAACCTTGAGCTGGACAGGATCTTCAGCAAAACCTGGGTATGGGTGGCGCATACCAGCGAAATCCCGGAAACCGGGAGTTTCAAAACCACCGAGGTAGGCACGCAGCCGGTGATCGTCGTGCGCGACCGCAAAGGCAACGTACACACGTTGCTCAACCGTTGCCGCCACCGCGCCGCCACCGTGTGCGAACATCGCACCGGTAAAACCAACAGTTTTGTCTGCCCGTACCACGGCTGGGGCTACGCGCTGGACGGCAGCCTGCGCGGCGTGCCGCACCCGGAAAGCTATGCCGATCAACTGGAAAAAGGCGAGCTGGGGCTGGTGTCGCTGCGTACCGAACAGTACGCCGGCATGATCTTCGCCACTTTTAATGAGCACATCGAACCGCTGGAAGATTTCCTCGGCGCGGCGAAAAAGTGGATGGATCTGTTTATGAAGCAGGGCGCGGGTTATCCGATTAAAACCGGCCCGGCGCACCGTTTCCGTTTCCCCGGCAACTGGAAGATCCAACTGGAAAATACCACCGACGGCTACCACTTCCCGGTCGTTCACCGCTCGTTTTTAAGTTCGGTCGATAAGCAGACCGAAGAGATGCTCAACTTCGTTGACGGTAGCGGCTATGTGGAAGATCTCGGCAACGGCCACAGCGTGATGGTGATGATCCCGGAACTGGTGGATCTGGAAGCCAATCTCGATGCGCCTATCCCGGAGCGCTTTATTGCGCTGGCCGACGAATTGCGTAAAGACCACGATGAAGATCAGGTACGTCGCATTGTGCGTGCCGTCGGCGGTTCCGGCTTTAACCTCAACATTTTCCCCAATATTGCCTGTTCAATGGCCTTCTTCCGTGTGCTGCAACCCGTCTCGGTGAACGAAACCGAAATTCACCATGCGGTGATCACCATGGACGGCGGCCCGGAAATTGCCAATCAGGCTCGCCTGCGTCTGCATGAACACTTCCAGGGGCCGATGGGCTTCGGTACGCCGGATGACTCCGAGGCGTGGGAGCGCGTACAGCGCGGAGCGACGGCGGGCAACGACCTGTGGATCATGCTCAACCGAGGACTGGCGGGTGAATACCGCAGCGACGACGGCCTGCGCAGCGACGTGAGTGCCGAAACGGGGATGCGCGCGGCGTATCAACAGTGGAAAAAACTGATGACGGAGGCGGAATAATGACGCCAGATACGGTTCTGATTTCCGCGATGGAAATTATCAATCTCGAGGGCGACTTGCTCGATCAGGGTGAGTTCAATGCCTGGCTGGAACTGTGGCAGCGCGACGGCCTGTATATCGTGCCAATCGATCCACAGGAGACCGATTTCAAAAATACCCTCAACTACGCTTGCGACGATCACGAAATGCGCGAGCGTCGGGTGAAGCGCCTTTACAGCGGTGAGTCAATCTCCACCACGCCGCGCGCCCGCACGCTGCGCACGCTCTCCCGCTTCCGTTTGCTGGAAGGCGAGGGTGACGAAATCGTGGTGCGCGGCGCGCAGTCGCTGTGGGAACACCGCAAAGGATTTAGCCGTCATTATGCGGCGGATATCACCTGGCACCTGCAACCGCAGGGCGACCGGCTGCTGATTAAGCAAAAGGTGATTCGTCTTATCAACAGCGACGATGTGCTGCACAGCATCGGCTACATCCTGTAAGGAGCGCGTTATGACGCAAACCGTATTAGTCACCGGCGCGGCCGCCGGGCTGGGCAACGTCATCGCCACGCATCTGTTGTCGCAGGGGTATCAGGTGGTGCTCTCGGACGTGAGTCTGGCGCGCGCGCAACAGGCGGCGGAGAAACTCGATAACGGCGCAGGTCGCGTGCTGGCGCTGGAACTGGATATCCGCCAGCCGCAGGCGTTTGAGCAGGCGCTAAAGGCGATTGAAACCCGCTTCGGCAGCCTGGAGGTGTTGGTGAACAATGCCGCGCTGACCCTGGCGACACCGGTGATGGAGATTGACGTTGAAGAGTTTGACCAGGTGATTTCAACCAATCTGCGCGGCACGTTTGTCGGCTGCCAGACGATTGGGCGCTATTTCGCCAAAAAAGGCTACGGGCGAATTATCAACCTGGCGTCGCTCGCCGGGCAGAACGGCGGCACGGCCTCCGGGGCGCATTACGCGGCATCGAAAGGCGGCATCCTGACGCTGACCAAAATCTTCGCCCGCGAGCTGGGGAAATCCGGCGTAACGGTGAATGCCATCGCGCCGGGGCCGATGGATCTCCCGTCCGTTCACGCGCTGGTGCCGGAAGAGAAAATGGCCGGGCTGTTACAGATGATCCCGGTGGGTAAGTTGGGCGATGCCGAATTTGTCGCTCAGGCCGTGGCGCTGCTGGCTTCACCGCAGGCGGCGTTTGTCACCGGGGCGACCTGGGACATCAACGGCGGTCTGTTCATGCGTTAAGGAGTCGCCATGCTGACACTGCACATTATTAAGCGCGAGTTACAGGGGGAAGTCGTCCTGCTGACGCTTGCCGACGCAACCGGCGCTGAACTGCCTGCGTTCACCGCCGGGGCGCACATCGACCTGCATCTGACCGACGATCTGGTGCGCCCGTATTCACTCTGCGGCGATCCGGCAGATCGCTACTGCTATCAACTGGGCATCCTCAAAGATAGCCAGTCGAAAGGCGGATCGCTGGCGGCACACGCGCTTCAGGAAGGCGAATCGGTAACGGTGAGCCTGCCGCGCAATCTGTTTGCCCTTGATGCGCGCGCGGCGCACAGCCTGCTGATCGGCGGCGGGATTGGTATCACGCCGATGCTGGCGATGGCGGCGGAGCTGCACGCCGCCGGGCGCGCGTTTTCGCTGCATTACTGCGCCCGTTCGCGCCCGCAGGCGGCGTTTGTTGCCGAACTGGAAAAAGCGCCGTGGGCGGATCGCGTATGGCTGCACTTTAGCGATGAACAACGCATTGATTTGCCAGCGGTACTGAGTGATGTACCGGCTAACACCCATGTCTATGTTTGCGGCCCGACGCGGCTGATGGAGGCGGTGAGCGAGCAGGCAAACGCCGCCGGGTATGCGGCTGAAAACGTTCATCAGGAGTGCTTCAGCGCGGAAGTTGAAGTGAGCGGAAAGGCGTTCGACGTGGTCGCCGCCACCAGCGGGATTACCGTGCGGGTGCTGGAAAACCAGACCATTGTCGAGGCGCTGGCGCTGGCCGGATTGAAGGTGTGCGTCTCCTGTAAGCAGGGGATTTGCGGCAGTTGCCTGACGGATGTGATTGAGGGCGAGCCGGATCACCGCGACAGCTATCTGACAGACGAGGAGAAAGCCGATGGCGACCAGATCCTGCTCTGTTGTTCCCGGGCGAAAAGCGCCCGTCTGATTATCGATCTCTGAGGATTTCAGCATGAATTTGCAGACCGAGTTTCGTAATGCGATGGCGCAACTGGGCAGCGCGGTGTCGGTGATTACCACCGATGGCCCGGCGGGGAAATTTGGCTTTACCGCCTCTGCCGTGTGTAGCGTCACGGATCAACCGCCGACCCTGCTGGTGTGTATGAACCGCAACTCTTTTGCCAACGCGCACTTCAAGCAAAACGGCGCACTGTGCGTGAACGTGCTTTCCGGCGCGCATCAGGAGTTATCGGGCATTTTCGCCAATGCCACCCTGCGTTCCGAAGAGCGTTTCGCTTACGACCGCTGGCAGGTGATGGCGAGCGGCGCACCGGTACTCAGTTCCGCCGTCGCCAGCTTCGACTGCGTGATTGACGACTGCCATGAAGTGGGCAGCCACACGGTATTTTATTGCCAGGTGCAGGCGATTCGCATCAGCGAGCAGCCGCGTGGGCTGGTCTATTTTAACCGTCGTTACCATACGGTAGGCGGCGATATTGAGGTGAAAGCCTAACCCATTGAGGAGCCTGGCTTATGAGCAATACCGCAGCAGCACCGCACGACCCAAAGCAAATGCGTAAACTGGTGATCGCCTCCGTTCTGGGCAATGCGCTGGAATGGTATGACTTCTTTCTCTATGGCACGGCGGCGGCGCTGGTCTTCGGCCCGCTCTTTTTCCCGGTCGGCGGTGACCCGCTACAGGGTACGCTGCTGGCGTTTTCCGGCTTTGCGGTCGGCTTCCTGGCGCGCCCGCTCGGCGGGATTGCTTTCGGTCATTTAGGCGATCGCTACAGTCGTAAGATGACGTTAATCATGACGCTCACGCTGATGGGCGCGACAACGTTCGTCATCGGCCTGCTGCCGGTTTACAGCCAGATTGGCATCTGGGCGCCGATTTGCCTGATCACGCTGCGCTTTTTACAGGGCGTGGCCTCGGGCGGCGAGTGGGGCGGCGGCGTGTTGATGCTGAGCGAAAATGCCCCGGCTTCCAGGCGCGGTTTCTTTACCGCCTGGAGCCAGATGGGCGTTTCCGGCGGCTTTGTGCTCTCGGCATTCGCATTCTATCTGGTGCAGAAACTGCCGGAATCCGATTTTATGAGCTGGGGCTGGCGCGTGCCGTTCCTGCTGAGCCTGCTGATTTTTCTGGTCGGCGTCTATATCCGCAAAAACATCCGTGAAAGTGAGGCGTTCAGCCAGGCTAAACCGGAAGATAAACATGAAAAAATTCCGTTGCTGGTGCTGCTGCGCGACCATCCAAAAGCGCTGATGCAGGCGATTGCCCTGCGTCTGCCGGAGAACGGCGCATCCTATATCTTCTTCACCTTCTCGGTGGTGTACGCCAAACATATTGGCATCTCTACGAGCATTATTATCAGCGCGGTGACGCTGGCGATGTTGATTGAATTCTTCTCGATTCTGTTCTGGGGCGCGCTCTCCGATCGTATCGGCCTGAAACGCGTCTATTACATCGGCGTGATTGGCCTGCTGGTGATGGCTTTCCCGTTCTTCTGGCTGGTTTCTACCGGTGAATATAGCTGGATTATGCTGGCGATGTTCCTTGGTTTGCCGGTGTGTCACGGGGCGATGATTGGCACGCAGCCGTGCATTATGAGCGATCTGTTCCCGGTGCGTGTGCGTTACTCCGGCCTGGCGCTGGGGCATGAAGTGGGATCTATCTTTTCCGGCGGGCTGGGGCCGATGCTCGCCGTCGCACTGTTAATCGAATTTGACGCCGCCTGGCCGGTATCGCTGTTGTTGATTGTCTATGCGCTACTGGCGTGGATTGCGTTGTGGAGCCTGCCTTCGCAGGAAACACCTGTCCTGAGTCAACCTACAAAAACCTTACCCTACAATGAGGTATAAGCAATGTCAGTGAATCCGGTTACTACATCAGAAGTGGAAAAATTACTCGCCGTCAGCAGCGGTTTTCTCTCTCAACAGGGGAACGAGCGCTTTAAGGAGATCATGCATCACCTGCTGGGCGATCTCTGCCAGACCATTAAAAAATTTGATATCACCGACGAAGAGTTCTGGCTGGCGGTGAACTATCTCAACGAGCTGGGCGAACGCAAAGAAGCGGCGCTGCTGGCGGCGGGGCTGGGGCTGGAGCACTACCTCGACATTCGCGCCGATGAAAAAGAGGCGGCGGCAGGCAATGAAACAGGCACCCCGCGCACCATCGAAGGGCCGCTGTACGTGGCGAATGCGCCGCTGAGTGAAGGTTTTGCCCGCATGGATGATGGCAAAGAGCAGGGTGAAATCATGTGGTTACAGGGCGTGGTGAAAGATAAGCAGGGGCGTCCGGTGGCGGATGCCGTTGTGGATATCTGGCACGCCAACACGTTGGGTGGTTACTCGTTCTTTGATCAATCTCAGAGCGAATACAACCTGCGCCGCCGCGTGCTGACCGACGCCAACGGTCACTATGCGGTACGTAGCATTGTGCCGTGCGGTTACGGCTGCCCGCCGGATGGCCCGACGCAGAAACTGCTCAACGGTTTAGGCCGTCACGGCAATCGCCCGGCGCATATTCACTTCTTTGTATCCGCGCCGGGTTATAAACACCTGACTACGCAAATTAACCTCAATGGCGATGCGTACCTGTGGGATGATTTTGCTTTCGCCACCCGCGATGGGCTGATTGCTGACCCGGTGAAAGTGGACGACGAAGCGGTGGCCTACGAGCGTGGCATTCACCAGCCGCATACGGAAGTGAGCTTTGATTTTACGCTGGTGGCGGCGACGCAGAACAGCGAAGAGGAACGCGGGAAGCGGTTACGCGTGAAAGAGTAAATTAACGCAGTCGGCGCAAATTGCTGACAACGTGCGCTTTGTTCTTGCCGGATGCGGCGTAAATGCCTTATCCGGCCTACAAAGTCATGTTAATTCAATATATTGCAAGGAACCTTATAGGCCTGATAAGCGTAGCGCATCAGGCAATTTACGGCTTAACGATAATCAGGATTCGACATCACGCTGTAACGCCCGCCACCGAGTAAAAAAATCACAATACCCAGCAGGAAATAGAACGCAGCGCTTTCAATAATCCACGCGCCTGTGGGTGCCAGTGCGAATATTTGTGTACCGTTTGCCAGCGCCACTGCGGTCAACATGGTGAACGAAACAATAATTGCCGCCCAGCGAGTGAAGATGCCGAGAATAATCAGAATCGGGCAAAGAATTTCACCAATAAAAACGCCCCAGGCAATAAAACCCGGTAACCCGGCTTTCATCAACAGGTCCTGAATAAAGCCCAGATCGCCGCCCGGTAAGGCTTTATGAATACCATGAAACAGAAGCAAAGCACTGAATGTCAGGCGTAGTAAGAGCTTAGCGCCATCCGGATGATCGAACCGTTGTGTTAACGCGTTGAGCATAGAACAGTCCTTATTAAGTGAACCCAGAAGAAAAAAAACAGAAATTTGGGCAAAAGAACCCGGATAGCATAGTGTCAAACTATTGTGGCGGATTAAAGGCAGAAAAATTAAAGAAGTTGTTAGAAAAATTTAGTCAAATAAAAAGGCCGAAGAGGGAATAAACTCTTCGGCCTTGTGCTGTCAGAACTTAATCTTCCAGCGCGTAAGCGATAATGTCATCGCCTACATCCGGTGAGTGGCTGGCGCCACCGGCGGAAATAACGACATACTCTTTACCGGTTTTCGGTGATTTATAAATCAGCGGTGCGGCAACGGCACCAACCGGCAGACGGGCGCGCCATAGCTCTTTCCCGGTTGAGGAGTCGAGTGCGCGCAGGTAGTTATCCTGCGTGCCGGCAAAGAAGACCAGGCCAGAAGCGGTGGAGGTTGGGCCGCCCAGCGTTGGCATTCCCAGCGGAATGTGCATGCCGGTTTTCATCCCCAGCGGGCCGGTATCTTCCACTGAACCCATCGGAACCTGCCACACCAGTTGGCGCGTATTCAGGTCAATCGCGCTCATGGTGCCAAACGGCGGAGTATTACACGGCACGCCCAGCGCAGATTGCAGAATATCGATACGCACACCGCCGTAAGGGCCAGCGACCTGCGGACGTACGGTGCCCATAAAGCCCGGGACTTCGTCGGTTGAGACGTGGTATTTCGCCATATCTTGCTGGCGCACCAGAGACATCCGCAGCGGCATACGCATATCGTTGACGAACAGCGTGCCGGTACGTTCATCGATAGTGATGCCGCCCCAGTTCATGCCGCCCAGCAGGCTTGGCCATTCGATATACGGTTTTTCCGACGGCGGGGTGAACATGCCCAGATAGGTCGATTCTTTAAAGTCGATACGACAAATCAGCTGATCGAACGGCGTGACGCCCCACATCGATTTCTCGGTCAGCGGGTCAACGCCTAACTGCGGCATACCCGTAGAGAACGGCTGAGTGGTGGAAAGACGTTCGCCTTCCGCGCCCTGATGCGGTACCGGAATCTCTTCCACTTTGGTGACCGGTTTCCCGGTACGGCGGTCGAGAACGTAGATTTGCCCGGTTTTGGTGGTCTGTATCAGTACCGGAATTTCTTCGCCTTTTTCGTTCTTCATGTGGAACAGAACGGGCTGAGACGGTAAATCGTAGTCCCAGATATCATGGTGAACGGTCTGGAAGACCCATTTGGTTTCACCGGTACTGGCGTCGACTGCCACCACAGACGAGCCGTATTTCTCTTTAGCTTCGTTGCGGTCGCCGCCCCAGTAATCCGGCGGGCCGTTACCGGTTGGCAGATAAACCAGATTCAACTCTTTATCAAAGCCTGGCACCGTCCAGACGTTAGGCGTTTCCAGCGTATAGGCGCGTGCTTTTTCCGGGTCGGTAATGTTTTCCGGCTGGCCGACATCCCAGGCCCAGACCACATCCCCTGTACGCACATCATACGCACGCACGACGCCGGAAGGCTCACCGTGCACGATATCGCGCACCCAGCCGCCAATCACGGCAATGTGCCCCATGATCATCGGAATAGACGTCGGGTGATAGCGCTTACTGTTTTCCGTGTCGCCCATACCCTGTTTCAGGTCGACGCTGCCTTTGTTGCCAAAGCTGTCGCACAGCTCGCCAGTTTTGGCATTCAGGGCAATCAGACGGGCATCGACGGTCGAGATGATAATACGCTGCGGGCATTGCTGAAGCGCCGGGCTGGATTTTTCTTCTGCGCTCAGCGAGTCATCTTTTTGCGCATCGTAATAACCCACGCCGCGGCAGGTCACGTGTTCAGCGGTCTGCGCGTGCGGATCAAAGCGCCAGCGGGCTTTACCGGTGTCGGCATCAATAGCCGTTACCACGTTCAGCGGAGTACAGGAATAAAGCGTATCGCCAATTTGCAGCGGCGTATTTTCGTCCACGCCGATACCCGGGCCGGTTAAGCGACGCCCGGTGTGATACGTCCACGCCACTTTCAGATCTTTTACATTCTCCGGGGCGATATCCGTGTAGGGTGCATAACGCGTACCGGAGGCATCGCGGCCAAAGAATTCCCAGTTGTCACTTTTTGATGCCAGAGTGGGCTCTTTGCCTGCGTGGGTATCGACAACACCATTATGAATGCCACCGTGTGGGAAAAACGCCGAGACCAGTGTTGCCAGCAGCGCGACAAAAATCACCGTTGCGCTGCGGTTAGCCGCACGCACCGATGCGCGCTGAACGGGCAACGTGGTGGTGAGCCACAGGGCGAGCATTAATAAGAGTGCGGGAACCACCAGACGTGGAATCAGACCCCAGTAACTGAATTGCACTTCATAGAGCGCCCAGATAAGGGTAAGGACAAAGGTAATAATGGAAAGGGGGAGGGCAAATTTACGGCGCAGCAGGTAGCCTGCCGCGATAATCAGATACGCCAGACCGGCGACCAGATACCAGGCGCTGCCGCCCAGCGACAGGAGCTTACCGCCCCAGATGGTTAAAAACAGCCCAGTGCCAACACTGAGCAATACGAAGAGTAAGCGGTAGAGCGTAAAGAACACGCCTCCACCTCTGCTTTTTTGTTCGTCCATTGTGCATCCCATACAAAGTCAGTCGTTTGAAGCATTTTTGCTCAGTAGGCTGGCGCATCATCCTGCTAAGGACGCTGGCAGCCTGAGATCCTGTTGTTATGGTGGGTAATCCGAAGGGGAAGTGCCTGCGCCTACAACGTAAGGAAGTTTATTTATTTGTAAGATAAATGTAAAACTTATGAGCATTAAATGTATAATAAATAGAGGTGGCGGGGCAGAAAGGACAATGCAGGGAGCCGTAAGGAAGCCTCCCTGCAAGGTGCATGAAATCAGGCGTCAGCGAGTTGAAGAGAGGACGCTTCCTCGGCGTCTTTTTTACGCTGCTGTTCGAGCTCCAGCGCGCCGCGATGTGACAGGTAGCAGAACAAAATACAGCAGACAATCCCACCCATCAGCAGATAAAAGCCACCGTGCCAGCCCATTTTATCGACCATCACGCCAAACAGACTGGTACCCAGTGAGGCGCCAAAGATGTAGCTCATAAAACCACGCAAACCGACAGCGGAGCCCACGGCAAAGCTGGGCACAATTTCCATTGTTTGCACCGAAGCAAGAAATTGCGGGACATAAATCAGACAGCCCACGATGGCGGCAAAAACAGTCACCATCAGCAGAGATTCACTTTTCCAGTAGCCAATCAGGCAAACGAAAATCAGCGCCATGCAGATCATCGCCAGTGGCATACGACGCCCTTTAAAGAGCTTATCGGATAACCAACCGGCCAGGAGCGTAGAGGGGATAGCGGCCCATTCAAAAAACAGGAACGCGATGCTCATTTGTTCTTTGGAGAAGTGTTTGACCGTTAGCAGATAAATTGGCAGCCAACTGATCATACCGAATCGCACCATATAGACGAAGACATCCACCAGTGAGACGTACCATGCATTTTTGTTGCGCAGGACGTAGGTGCAGAATATCTGGAACGCGGTCATATTCTCTGGCGCGTTTACCGTATGGCGAGTTTTCAGTACCACTTTTTCTTCCGGCATCATCTCTTCCAGCGCGGGAAGACCTTCCTTACGCGGAGAACCTTTACCCAGAGCCAGCACCACTACGGCAAAAACGACGGCCACGCAGGCCGGGACAATATAGCTGGCGCTTTGCCAGTGCTCGCTGCCCAGAATAGCAAATCCGGCCCCAACGATTGGTGCGACAATACCACCGCCCACGTTATGAGAAATATTCCAGAACGCCCCTACGCGCCCGCGTTCCCGACGAGGGAACCAGTTGGCAATAGTAATAAAAGAGGGGCCAACGCCCATCCCCTGAAACAGACCATTAAGAATAACCAAAGCAGCGAAAATCCAGAAAGCGGTGCTGAAACCCAGGCCTACGTTGACGATGGCGCACAGCACCAGACCCGCAGCCATAAATACTTTCGGGCTGGCTTTATCTGCCAGACTACTCATCACGCCCTTACTGATGCCGTAGGCAATAAGCATACAGCTGCTGAGTAAACCGATCTGGGTTGCGCTGAGATCTAATTGCTCTTTTAAATAGGGCGTCGAGAGAGTGAAGTTATTACGTACTATATAATATGCCAGATAGCCCAAAAATACGCTAAGCAATGCTTGCATCCGGTATCGATTATAGGTTGCCTGAACTTTCTCCGCAGGAACTTTGTCTGCGGATTGTCCTGTTTTAAATATTGATAACATGTCGTCACCTGTACTTTTAATTGATATAGACAGCAGGAGTAATCGACAGAAAGAGTGCGGTAATTACCGTGTGTCTTCAAGTTCATGTAATGTGTCAAAAATGACTCAAATTAATGGGCTGGCTGGATATTTTTGACTCAATTATTAATGAGTGAATGACCTGTTATTCTTTTTGATATCAGATTTATCTTCGTCTTGTGCGGCTATTAACATATTCCGCAACCATCATCTGGTATCCTTATTACGGTTCATCAATGCTTGCGAAGATATCTCCGTGTTCGTCGCAGTCGTTACGGATAATTGAAAACGGGTAAGTTTTGCCACAATTTTTATTTCGCGGGAAATTGAGATTTATGAGAGGGATCACAATCGTGTTTTGTCACCGGCTCAAAACACTCTGCAAAATCGGCGTTTTGTTATCGCTGATTCTGCTTTCCAGGCCGGTGCTGGCACAACATGGCGAACTGGTGATGGCGACAACATTTTCACCCGGCGCTACCGCGTGGATTATTCAGCGCTGGCAAACACAGCCCGACGCCGTGACTATTCGCACACTCAACCGTACCAGCGCTTCTCTGGAGCAATTGCTGGATACGTCTAACGCTGAGAATGTCGATCTTATTCTGACCTCCTCACCGATGCTGCTACAGCATCTTCAGGAACATCAAAAGCTTGCACCACTGGAAGACATTCCACAGAACAGTCAGCGCCTGGTGCCAGAATCGATTCGTTCCACCTCCGTTGCCGTTGCGATTTCGGGGTTTGGCCTGTTGATTAACCGTTCGGCACTGGCTGCACGTCATCTTCCCGCTCCCGCAGATTGGGATGATTTGATGCATCCGCGCTACCAGGGTGCTTTGCTGATGAGTAGCCCGTCCAGATCGGATACCAACCATTTGATGATTGAAGCGCTGTTGCAGCAAAAAGGCTGGGCGCAGGGCTGGGAAACGCTACTGGCGAGCGCCGGCAATTTAGTGACGATTTCATCGAGAAGTTTTGGCGTTGCCGATAAAATTAAGAGCGGGCTCGGCGTCGCCGGGCCGGTTATTGATAACTATGCCAATTTGCTGTTAAACGATCCGCATCTGACGTTTAGCTATTTCCCACAGTCGGCGGTCTCGCCTACCTATGTGGCTGTGCTTAAGAAAAGCCAGCATGCGGGGGAAGCCAGGCGTTTCATGCGTTACCTGCTCAGCCCCGAAGGTCAGCGCATCCTCGCAGACGCCAACACCGGGAAATATCCGGTTACGCCGTTGAGTTCCGGGAATCCAAGAGCCGCGCAGCAGGCCGTGTTGATGAATCAGCCGCCGTTGAACTATCGCCTGATACTGAAACGTCAGCAGTTGGTGCAGCGCATGTTTGATACGGCGATTAGCTTTCGTCTCGCGCAATTAAAAGATGCCTGGCGAGCGCTACACAGTGCTGAAGCGCGACTTAAACGTCCCTTGCCTGAAATTCGTTCGCTGCTTACCCGCGTGCCGGTTGATCCTGCGAGCAGTGAAAATGAAGCCTGGCTGGCGCAGTTCGATAATAAAAGTTTTGCAGAGCAACAAATGATGGAGTGGCAGCTTTGGTTTCTGAATAACCAACGCCAGGCAATCAATAAACTGGAAGAGCTGAAATGAAGGGTAGGTCGCTTCTGCAACGTTTGCGGCAAATGAGCATCAGTAATAGCCTACGTGGCGCTTTTTTAATGGGGGCGCTTCTTACCCTGATTGTCAGCAGCGTTAGTCTTTACTCATGGCATGAACAAAGTTCGCAGATCCGTTATTCACTTGATGAGTATTTTCCGCGTATTCATTCTGCTTTTCAGATTGAGGGAAGCTTAAATCTGGCCGTCGATCAGTTAAACGAGTTTTTACTGGCGCCCAACACCACGGTACGTTTACAGCTGCGAAAGCAGATTATCCAGCAATTAGATAAAATTGAGCGGCTCAGCCAGGGCCTGACGCCCGAGGAGCATCAGCAGCTATCGATGATTTTGCAGGATAGCCGGAAATTGTTATCCGAGCTGGACAGGGCGCTCTATAACATGTTCCTGGTGCGTGAAAAAGTGAGTGAGCTCTCCGCCAGAATTGATTGGCTGCATGATGATTTTACGACCGAACTTAATTCGCTGGTGCAGGATTTTACCTGGCAGCAGGGAACATTGCTCGATCAAATAGAAACACGCCAGGGCGATACCACACAATACCTGAAGCGTTCTCGGGAAGTGCAGAATGAGCAACAGCAGGTCTATACGCTCTCGCGAATTGAAAATCAGATTGTTGACGATCTGCGTGACCGCTTAAACGAACTGAAATCCGGGAATGACGACGGGATGTTGGTCGAGACACATATTCGTTATCTTGAAAACCTCAAGAAAACGGCAGATGAAAATATCCGCGCGCTGGATGACTGGCCCAGCACCATTACGCTGCGACAAACTATCGATGAGCTGCTGGAAATCGGCATGGTGAAGAACAATATGCCTAATACCATGCGTGATTACGTCGCCGCGCAAAAAGCGCTTATCGATGTCAGCCATACCCGTGAAGCAACGCTGGGGCGATTTCGAATATTGCTTGAGACACAGCTCGGTAATAGCCATCAGCAAATGCAACGGTTTAATCAGCGAATGGAACAGATTGTGCGCGTGAGCGGCGGATTAATTCTGGTGGCGACATTTCTCGCGCTGTTGCTGGCATGGGCATTAAACCATTATTTTATTCGATCGCGACTGGTTAAGCGGTTTACCGCGCTGAATCAGGCGGTGGTGCAGATTGGATTGGGCACAACCACCACGGATATCCCTGTATATGGCCGGGATGAACTTGGGCGCATTGCCGGTTTACTGCGTCATACGCTTGGCCTGTTAAATTCGCAAAAACGGCAGCTGGAGCAGGAAATTACCGAGCGAAAAGCCATCGAACAGGATTTACGCTCAACGCAGGATGAACTGATTCAGACGGCAAAACTGGCGATGGTCGGGCAAACGATGACTACGCTTGCGCATGAAATTAATCAGCCACTGAATGCGTTATCGATGTATTTGTATACTGCGGGCCGTGCTATCGATATGGGGCAAACCGATCAGGCCAAGGCAACCTTGCTTAAAGGAGAGGGGCTGGTCAGCCGGATTGGCGCCATCATACGGTCATTGCGGCAATTCACGCGGCGAGCGGATCAGGATATTGCGCTAAAACCCGTCGACTTGACGCAGACCTTTAATGCAGCCTGGGAATTACTCGCTATGCGCCATAAACCGCAGCAAGCAGTAATGAATCTGCCCGAGAGAAATGCATGGGTGTCCGGGGAAGACGTTCGCCTGCAACAAGTTCTGGTGAACGTTCTGGCGAACGCCCTTGATGCGTGTCCTGGCGGCGCGGAAATTACCGTAAGCTGGCAAACAGAGGGAAACACACTCTGTGTGTTTATTGCCGATAATGGCCCTGGGTGGCCCGAATATTTGCTGCCGACGCTGTTGAAGCCTTTTACGACCAGTAAAGATGTTGGGCTGGGCATTGGTTTATCGATTTGCGTCTCGCTCATGACGCAAATGGGGGGAGAGCTGCGTCTGGCATCGACCGTAACAAAAAATGCCTGCGTGGTGCTGGAATTCAAAATAATGGAAGTAAGCGATGTCGAGTAACGATTTTTCCATTCTGCTGATCGATGATGATGCTGATGTGCTGGATGCCTATACTCTTCTGCTTGAACAGGCGGGTTACCGCATTTTTGTGTGTAATAACCCGCTGGATGCACAGCAATGGATTCAGAAAGACTGGCCAGGGATTGTGCTCAGCGATGTCTGTATGCCGGGATGCTCTGGCATCGATTTAATGACGCTGCTGCATCGTGATGATAAACAGTTGCCCATCTTACTGATTACCGGTCATGGCGATGTCCCAATGGCCGTAGAGGCGGTGAAAAAGGGGGCCTGGGACTTCCTGCAAAAACCCGTAGAACCTGGAAAATTACTGACTCTGGTTGATATCGCGCTACGTCATCGGAAGTCGGTTATCGCCCGCCGTTTACGCCACCAACAAAGATTACAGGTTGAGGTGGTAGGGCGCAGCGAATGGACGCAACGCTTCCGACAGCGTCTTGAGCAACTCAGCGAAACGGACATTGCCGTCTGGTTTCATGGAGAAGCGGGAACCGGGCGTATGACAGGTGCGCGTTATCTCCATCAGTTAGGGCGCAATGCAGACGGGCCGTTCATCTGTCATGAAGTGATGCCAGAAAATAAGACTCTGTTTCAGGAGATCGTTGCACAGGCTTACGGTGGCACGCTGGTTTTGAGTCGTCCTGAGAATCTGAGTCGCGAGCAACAATATCAACTTGCGCAGCTTCAAAGTCTGGAACAACGTCCGTTCCGTTTGATTGGTATCAGCCACTCTTCTCTGGTTGAGTTAGCCGCCGCCAATAATATCGTTGCTGAGCTTTATTACTGTTTCGCCATGACGCAAATTGTCTGTCAGCCCTTATCACAGCGCCTGGACGATATAGAGCCTCTATTTCATTACTATTTAAACAAGGCCTGCCAGCGGCTAAATCATCCTGTTCCCGAAGTAGGGGCCGAAATCCTTAAAAGAATGTTGCGCAGAGGGTGGTCAAATAATATCCGTGAACTGGCAAATGCTGCTGAATTATTTGCGGTTGGCGTTTTGCCGCTGGCGGAAGTGGCTAATCCTCACATGCATGTCAGTGAACCGACGCCACTGGATCGGCGCATTGACGAAATTGAACGGCAGATCATTACTGAGGCGTTGAATATTCATCAGGGAAGAATTAACGAAGTCGCAGAGTATTTGCAAATTCCGCGCAAAAAGCTGTATCTGCGAATGAAAAAGCATGGCCTGAGTAAAGAGCATTACAAGATGTAGTGGAACGAAAATGATGGCAGGCGGGGATACATGGTGTCCCCTGCAGGAATCGAACCTGCAACTAGCCCTTAGGAGGGGCTCGTTATATCCATTTAACTAAGGGGACGAAGCGGCACGAGTATAGCGTTTTTTGCCCTGCCGGGTAAGTCTCGTGCCGCTTAACTGCTCAAAGCATCGCCATTTAGCGCTGTTTTTTCGACATTTTTTGCTGGCTATCGGGCTGTTTTGCCTCTTCCTTGCGCTTGTTACTCATATCATTGCGAATTTGCGCGTGGCTCATCAGCGCGAAGATAAAGGTGCCGCCGCAAATGTTTCCGGCAAGGGTGGGCAGGGCGAAAGGCCAGAAGAATTCGCTCCAGTGCACGGTGCCGTTGAAGACCAGATAGAGGATCTCGACCGAACCGACCACGATATGCGTGGTGTCTCCCAGTGCGATAAGCCAGGTCATCAGAATAATGACCACAATTTTCGCCGCACCGGCGGCGGGGAACATCCATACCATCGTTGCGATAAGCCAGCCGGAAATAATGGCATTGGCAAACATCTCGCCAGGGCTGTTTTTCATCACGTCCATGCCGATTTTGACAAACGCGTCGCGCGTCTCTTCATCAAATATCGGCATATACTCAAACGCCCATGCCGCTACGCCGGTGCCCAGCACGTTGCCAAAAAGCACGATGCCCCACAGGCGCATCAACAGGCCGAAATTACCGGTCGTCGGTTTCTGCATGACCGGCAGAACCGCGGTGACGGTGTTCTCTGTGAAAAGCTGCTGGCGCGCCATGATGACAATAATGAAGCCGAAGGTGTAGCCGAGATTCTCCAGCAGAAAACTACCGGGCACGCCGTCCAGCTGGACGTGAAAAATGCCTTTTGCCAGCAGCGAAGCCCCCATTGAAAGCCCGGCGGCGATGGCGGACCACAGCAGCGCCATGGCGTCGCGCTCCAGCTCTTTTTCGCCGTCCTGGCGGATATGCTCGTGGATAGCCATCGCGCGCGAGGGAAGACGCTCTTCGTCTATCTCAATTTTCTTCCCGCTTTGCTTCTCTTCGCTTTCGACTTCCAGCTCGTCGCTGTGACCGTCAATTTTATCGTCTTTGAGGTTATCCATCGCGTTGTCCTTTTCTGTACACAAACCTGTTAAAGCGTAGCGGTTTTTGTAACAGTCAGGTCGGGAGTTATTCTGAAATGACAAGAATGGTAACGTTTAATGTCAACGGCTTCGGTAGAATAGATATGCACAATGCGGCGGTTACCAGGCTAAAATTAGAGCAACGAGACCGCGAATATAGACATCATTCGACGTGCTGTTACAATCGCTCACACCTAAACAGGCGGACACTCATGCGTTCCGTCATGGATGGCAATCAGCGATAGCCATAATTAACAGGGAGACACTTATGAAGCTTCGCCTGTCGGCGGTTGCGCTGGGCACCACACTGCTTGTCGGGTGTGCGAGTTCCGGCACTGAACAGCAAGGGCGGTCAGACCCTCTGGAAGGTTTTAACCGCTCGATGTACAACTTCAACTTTAACGTGCTGGACCCTTATGTGCTGCGTCCGGTGGCCGTTGCGTGGCGCGACTATGTTCCACAGCCCGCGCGTACCGGCCTGGGTAACTTCACCAGTAACCTGGAAGAGCCCGCCGTGATGGCTAACTACTTCCTGCAGGGCGATCCCTACCAGGGGATGGTGCACTTTACGCGCTTCTTCCTGAACACCATTCTGGGGATGGGCGGCTTTATTGATGTGGCCGGTATGGCAAACCCGAAACTGCAGCGCGTAGAACCGCACCGCTTCGGCAGTACGCTGGGGCACTATGGCGTCGGTTACGGCCCGTATATGCAACTGCCATTCTACGGAAGTTTCACCCTGCGTGATGAGGGGGGCGATATGGCCGATACGCTGTATCCGGTGCTCTCCTGGCTGACCTGGCCCATGTCTATCGGTAAATGGGCGGTGGAAGGTGTGGAAACGCGAGCTCAGTTGCTCGACTCCGATGGCCTGCTGCGTCAGTCCTCTGACCCGTACATTCTGGTACGTGAAGCTTACTTCCAGCGCCACGACTTTATCGCCAACGGCGGTAAGCTGAAACCGGAAGAGAATCCGAACGCCCAGGCGATTAAGGATGATTTGAAAGATATCGATTCTGAATAAATCGCAGGGTATAGATAAAGAAAAGGTGAGCACTGAGGCTCACCTTTTTTATTGGGGTAAAACTTAGAAGCGGTAGTTGAAGTTGGTACCGAACAGCCAGGCTTTACCTTCAGATTTAAAGGTGTACGGGCCTTCCTGGAATTTAACGCTCTGTCCGTGCATGTAGGATACGCCCACATCAACAGACGCATCTTCATTAAGCGCATAGGTCGTACCGGCGCTCAGCCACAGGCGGTCCTGATCCGGAATAGAGATTGAACGATAGTTAGACGGAACCGGGCTATCATCGAAGGCGATACCGGTACGGAAGGTCCAGTTATCGTCATAGTAATAGGTGGTACCCAGCGCCAGGCGCCATGCATCTTTAAAGTTCTCGTCTTTCTGGAACAGCGTGCCGCTGCTGTTGGTTGCTTTCAGTTCTTCGAACTGGCTCCAGCTGGTGTAGGTTGCGCTATAGTGGATAGCCCACTGCGGAGCCACACGGTTGTAACCGGAGATTTCCCACATTTCTGGCAGATTCAGCGTCAGAGAACCGTTGGTGGTGCTGCCATTGGTGCCTGCCGGAAGGCCGAAATTACCGAGGATTTGGTTATATGCGGACGGCAGGTCGCTCTTATAATCGCCATCAAAGTCGATTTTCACTTCAGAACGATAGGTGAAGCCGTAACGGTTATTCTTATCCAGTTCAAACAGAATACCGGCGTTCCAGCCAAAGCCCCATTCGTCACCTTTCAGGTGCGCGATTTTAGTATCCGCCGGGATCTGGCCTACCTGGCCTGCCAGAGCCGGAGGAAGCACGCCAGAGCCTGCAACGATCTGACCTAAATCACCCGCATAGCGGTCGATCTTTGCACGGGCATAAACAGCGTTAACACCGGCCCCGAAGCTCCACTGACTGCTGAGGCGGTATGCGCCGCTCAGATTCAGGTTCACGGTTTGCAGGTCGGTTGTACCGCCGTACGCGCCAGCGGCGTAGGTGTCGTTAAACTCGGTTGCCAGACCATAGTTAGAGGTCACGGAAGCCCCCCAACCGAACTGATCGTTGATAGGCATCACGAAGTGAACGTTTGGCACCCATGCGGTAGGCGCAATGTTATCCGCTTTCAGACTGTTGCCGGTTGGCGAACGGCCTGAAACGTTTACATCCGGGTCAATATAAACCGCACCGGCAGAAAACGTCGGGCGATCAAACATCATAATCAGCGCGGGGTTACGGCTGGCGTTGCCTGCATCGTCAGCGATGGCACCTTCACCGGAATAGGCGCGGCCCAGACCAGAGGAAGAAAACTCATTAAGCTGGAAGCCTGCAGACCAGGCGTGGGTAGAAACGAGTGCCACTGCGACTGCGAGAGCAGACTTTGTAAACCGGGTTTTCTGGCTCATGACCATAACCTCATTGAGTTATTTTTATACAAAAAATGTTACATGTAGTAACAGAAGCGCGAAGTGTAGGGGCTGGACTACGTCAGAGAAATCAGACCAGTGACGAGAGTATAGGTCTGACCAGATGTGATGTTGCAATATTGTTTCTCAGATTTTACGCAGATGATCACCGAAACGGGATCTGGTTAGCAAATTTGGTGAGGTCGAGCTTCATCTGTTTGGGTGATTTTTGTTTTAGATCATTTTTAAGTGTGATTTCGGTCACTTATCTCAATTGGCATAATTAACAACTGGAGGGAGCTTTCCGGGGAGCGTAAAATAACGGCATCGTTTATCTGGCACCTTCGCGTGCATATACAGAGGAAATCTACAATGAGTAAATGCAGTGCTGATGAAACCCCGGTTTGCTGCTGTATGGATGTTGGTACCATCATGGACAACTCCGATTGCACAGCCTCCTATAGCCGCGTTTTTGCAACTCGCGCTGAAGCTGAAGAAACCCTCGCTGCGCTGACTGAACGCGCGCGTGGCGTTGAATCCGATCCGTGCGTCATCACCCCGGTCTTCAAAGACGTTGAGGGCGGCGTACAGATGGATATCGATTTTGTTTTTGCCTGCGAAGCAGAAACGCTGATCTTCCAGCTGGGTCTGCGTTAATCCTTCCCAAACGCCTCTGCGATGCAGGGGCGTTTTCTTTTCCCCCTCCAGTGTGTTTTAGCTCCCATTTTTCTCTCTCTCCGATTGGCTTAATGTAAAAAATTAGTTAAGACTGTTATCAGGTCCGACCACTTTGGTTTTATCTTTTAACAGGGGAGTTTTATGAGTCAGGCATTACCGCTTATCACCCGTCAGGGCGATCGCATTGCCATTGTCAGTGGTTTACGTACCCCATTTGCCCGTCAGGCCACCGCCTTTCACGGCGTACCGGCGATTGACCTCGGCAAAATGGTCGTGGGCGAAATGCTGGCGCGTAGCGAAATTCCCCCTGAAATGATCGAACAACTGGTCTTCGGCCAGGTTGTTCAGATGCCAGAAGCGCCAAACATTGCCCGCGAAATTGTCCTCGGTACGGGGATGAACGTGCATACGGATGCCTACAGCGTTAGTCGCGCCTGCGCTACCAGTTTTCAGGCGGTCGCCAACGTGGCCGAAAGCCTGATGGCAGGGACTATTCGCGCGGGTATTGCGGGCGGGGCGGATTCCTCTTCCGTGCTGCCGATTGGCGTCAGCAAAAAGCTGGCGCGAACGCTGGTGGATGCCAATAAAGCGCGTACGCTTGGGCAGCGTCTGAAACTCTTTTCCCGCCTTAAGCTGCGCGACCTGATGCCGGTCCCCCCGGCGGTTGCGGAGTATTCTACCGGCCTGCGGATGGGCGATACGGCTGAACAGATGGCGAAGACGTACCACATCACGCGTGAACAGCAGGATGCGCTGGCACATCGCTCGCATCAACTGGCAGCACAGGCGTGGGCGGAAGGCAAACTGGCGGATGAAGTAATGACGGCCTACGCGCCGCCGTTCCGCGACCCGCTGGAGCAGGACAACAACATACGCGGCACCTCGACGCTGGCGGATTACGCCAAACTGCGCCCGGCATTCGACCGTAAACATGGTTCTGTTACGGCGGCCAACAGTACGCCGCTGACCGATGGCGCGGCGGCGGTGATATTAATGACCGAATCGCGTGCCCGCGAGCTGGGCTTAACGCCGCTGGGCTATCTGCGCAGCTACGCGTTTACCGCCATTGAGGTGCAGCAGGATATGCTGCTCGGCCCGGCATGGGCCACGCCGCTGGCGCTCGATCGTGCGGGCCTCACCCTCGCAGATTTAACGTTGTTTGATATGCATGAAGCGTTTGCCGCACAAACGCTGGCGAATATTCAGTGCCTCGCAAGCGATCGGTTTGCCCGCGACGTGCTGGGGCGTGCTCAGGCCACCGGTGAGATTGACGAAAGCAAATTCAACGTTCTGGGCGGATCGATAGCCTATGGGCACCCCTTTGCCGCCACTGGCGCGCGAATGATCACGCAAACGCTCAATGAGTTACGCCGCCGGGGAGGCGGTTTTGGCCTGGTCACCGCCTGTGCGGCGGGTGGTTTGGGCGCGGCAATGGTACTGGAGGCTGAATAATGACGACAATATCCGCATTTTCTCTCACCGTTCGCCCGGATAACGTCGCCATAATTACCATCGATGTGCCGGACGAGAAAATGAATACCCTGAAGGCTGAGTTTGGCACGCAGGTGCGGGCTATCCTCAAGCAAATTCGCGACAACAAAGCGCTTCAGGGCGTGGTGATTACCTCTGCCAAGCCTGACAACTTTATTGCCGGGGCCGATATCAACATGATTGGCAACTGTGCCAGCGCGCAGGAAGCCGAAGGGCTGGCGCGGCAGGGGCAGCAGATCATGGCGGAGCTGAACGGCTTGTCTCTCCCGGTGATCGCCGCCATTCACGGGGCGTGCCTTGGCGGCGGGCTGGAGCTGGCGCTTGCCTGTCACGGGCGCGTCTGTTCTGACGATCCTAAAACGGTGCTTGGGTTACCGGAAGTGCAGCTTGGTCTGCTGCCGGGCTCTGGCGGTACCCAGCGATTGCCGCGCCTGGTTGGCGTGAGTACGGCGCTGGATATGATCCTGACGGGGAAGCAACTGCGCGCGCGTCAGGCGCTGAAGGTTGGGCTGGTGGATGACGTGGTGCCGCAGACCATCTTGCTGGAAGCCGCGGTTGAGCTGGCAAAGCAAGCGCCATCACGCTCACGCCATCTGCCGGTAAAAGAGCGCATTCTCGCGGGCCCCCTGGGGCGCAATATTCTCTTTACGCTTGCCGGAAAGAAAACCGAGCAGAAAACGCACGGTAACTATCCGGCGACCAAAAAGATTCTGGAAGTGATTGAAACCGGGCTGGCGCAGGGCACCAGCAGCGGCTATGACGCGGAAGCGCGCGCGTTTGGCGAGCTGGCGATGACCTCACAGTCTAAAGCGCTGCGGCATATTTTCTTCGCCAGTACGGAGATCAAAAAAGATCCGGGTGCCAGCGTCGAGGCCGGACCATTGCGTGCGGTGGGGATCTTAGGCGGCGGCCTGATGGGCGGGGGGATCGCCTTCGTGACCGCGACCAAAGGCAAACTTCCGGTACGTATCAAAGACATCAATGCTAAGGGCATCAACCATGCGTTGAAGTACAGCTGGGAGCTGCTTGATAACAAGGTGCGTCGCCGCCATATCAAGGCTAATGAGCGTGATAGCCAGCTGGCGTTGATTTCCGGATCGACCGATTATCGCGGATTTGCGCATCGGGATCTGGTCATTGAGGCGGTGTTTGAAGATCTGGTGCTGAAACAGAAGATGGTCAGTGAAGTCGAGCAGCAGTGCGCGCCGCATACGGTCTTTGCGTCGAATACGTCGTCGCTGCCGATTGGCGATATTGCCGCCCAGGCGCAACGGCCTGAACAGGTCATCGGCCTGCACTTTTTCAGCCCGGTCGAAAAAATGCCGCTGGTGGAGGTTATCCCCCACGCGACAACCTCTGAGCAGACTATCGCCACCACGGTGAAGCTTGCGAAGAAACAGGGGAAAATGCCGATTGTGGTGGCCGATCGCGCTGGGTTCTATGTAAACCGTATTTTAGCGCCGTACATTAACGAAGCGATGCGTATGCTGACCGATGGCGAACGCATCGAAGATATTGATAATGCTCTGGTTAAATTCGGTTTTCCCGTTGGGCCCATCCAGCTTTTGGATGAGGTGGGAATTGATACAGGCACCAAAATTATGCCGGTGCTGGAAGCGGCGTATGGGGATCGTTTCAGCGCCCCTGCAACGCTTATTTCAGCGATTTTGAACGACGATCGCAAAGGCAGAAAAAACGGTCGTGGATTCTATCTTTATGGCCCAAAAGGGCGTACAAGCAAGAAACAGCCGGATAGTGCAATTTATTCGTTGCCGGGAATGGCGTCGCGTAACAGCCAGCTTTCGCCGCAACAGATAGCCGAACGCTGCGTGTTGCTGATGCTCAACGAAGCGGCGCGCTGCTTTGATGAACGCGTGATCCGCAGCGCGCGCGATGGCGACATTGGCGCGGTGTTTGGCATTGGTTTTCCACCGTTCTTAGGTGGCCCGTTCCGTTACATGGATTCGTTGGGCGCGGGTGAAGTGGTTGCCAGATTGCAACGACTGACGACGCAGTACGGTCCACGTTTTACGCCATGCGAGGCGTTAGTCGCTATGGCAGAGCGGGGAGAAACTTTTTGGTCTCCCGTGGAAACTGGCTTACAGGCTTGAGGTCAAAGGTATATCTTTCGGCGAGTGACGTTGTCCCGGTCAGTTCTGGTTATTTTGTAAACAAAGATTGACTATACTTACGCCATTAAGGTAAAAGACAGCGTTTCATTCATTGGATGGATCAGGCACAATGCCCGGCTACCGAAACATCGCAGGTCTCGTTGCCTGCGATATTGATCGGTGCTTCTGTTTAACAAAAGCGGTGCAATATGCAAGTTTTTATTATGCGTCACGGCGACGCTGCTCTTGAAGCAGCCAGTGACTCGGTTCGTCCTCTTACGGGATGTGGTTGTGATGAATCCCGTCAGATGGCAACCTGGCTGAAAGGCCAAAAAGTGGATATTGAACGTGTTCTGGTTAGCCCGTTCCTGCGTGCGGAGCAGACTCTTGATGTGGTAGGGGAGTGCATGCACCTGCCTGAAGATGTCGAAGTGCTGCCTGAACTGACACCATGCGGCGATATCGGCCTCGTCGGCGCGTATCTGCAAGCGCTGGCGAACGAGGGTGTCGCGTCCGTGCTGGTGATATCCCATCTGCCACTGGTTGGCTACCTGGTCTCTGAACTCTGCCCTGGCGAAACGCCGCCAATGTTCACCACCTCTGCAATCGCCTGCGTCACGCTGGAAGCTGACGGGCTGGGCGTTTTCAAATGGCAAATGAGCCCCTGCAATCTGAAAATGGCGAAAGCGATTTAAGATCCTGCCTGATGTTGTGCCGGATGGCGCTTGCGCTTATCCGGCCTACAGGTATACCCGAGTTGCCATCCGGCAACGCTTTGCGCCTACGGCAACTCCGGCGGTAGCCACTCTTCCACTTCAATCAGCACCAGCAGCGCGGCGTCTCCGCCATACTCTTTCGATGCCTGATGAAATGCCATGACGTGCGGATGCTGCGCCAGCCACAGCGGCGTTTGCTGTTTAAGAATATGCTTTCCGTGTCCGTGCATTACGCAGGCGCAAAACACATGTTCGCGGCGGCAGGCGGCAATCAGCGCGCCCAGCTCCTGCTTGGCCTGTTGTTGCGTCAACCCGTGCAAATCCAGAAACAGCTCCGGGGAGTAATCGCCACGGCGCAGTTTTTTCAGCTCGAAATGGCTGACGCCTTCTCGCACGTACCTTACCGGCCCTTCGCTATTCAGCAGCGGTTGAAACTCGTCGGAAAAATAGTGGCTGTTGTCCACCTGCTCCTGAATCAGCCGTTTCACCGGCACTTCACTCACTTTCTTACGTAACGGGCGATGGACAATGGTGTCCTGCTTAATTTTGCGCGTCCCCGTCATCAGTTGCTGAAACAGCGCCTGATCCTCCTCGCTAAGTGATGCTTTCTTTTTCATCGATTCTTCTCATCTGGCATTTCCGTTAGTTTACCTTCTGAATGCGGCGGTTGGCAGTGAAAACGGTTTTTTCCCCTGTCGCCTGCGCAAGAATGCTGATTTATCGGCGTCTTCGTGGCAAACTAGCCGCCGAATTTACCCCGACGCATGCCCTGGAGAATAATGTGGATAAGATTTTTGTCGATGAAGCGGTCAATGAGCTGCAAACCATTCAGGACATGCTGCGCTGGGCGGTGAGCCGTTTTAGCGCGGCGAACATCTGGTACGGCCACGGCACCGATAACCCGTGGGATGAAGCCGTACAGCTGGTTCTGCCTTCACTCTATCTGCCGCTGGATATCCCGGAAGACATGCGCAGCGCGCGCCTGACCTCCAGTGAAAAGCATCGCATCGTGGAACGCGTGATTCGCCGCGTCAACGAGCGTATTCCGGTCGCGTATCTGACCAACAAAGCCTGGTTCTGCGGCCATGAATTTTACGTCGATGAACGCGTGCTGGTGCCGCGCTCGCCGATTGGCGAATTAATCAACAATAAGTTCGCCGGGCTTATCAATCATCAGCCGCAGCACATCCTCGATATGTGCACCGGCAGCGGCTGCATCGCGATTGCCAGCGCCTATGCCTTCCCGGAAGCAGAAGTGGATGCCGTGGATATTTCGCTGGATGCCCTGGCCGTCGCCGAACAAAATATTGAAGAACACGGCATGATCCACAACGTCACGCCGATTCGCTCAGACCTCTTCCGCGACCTGCCGAAGTTGCAGTACGATTTAATCGTCACTAACCCACCGTACGTCGATGCTGAAGACATGTCCGATCTGCCGAGCGAATACCGTTTCGAGCCAGAGCTGGGCCTCGCATCGGGTACGGATGGGCTGAAGCTGACGCGCCGCATTCTGGCCTGCGCGCCGGATTACCTTGCGGACGATGGCGTGCTGATTTGTGAAGTTGGCAACAGCATGGTGCATCTCATGGAGCAGTACCCGGACGTACCGTTTACCTGGCTGGAGTTTGATAACGGCGGTGACGGCGTCTTCATGCTGACCAAAGCGCAGCTGGTGGCTGCCCGCGATCATTTCGCGATTTACAAAGATTAATCCAGCACGCAACAACACAACAACGACAGCGGAGCCGTGATGGCAGGAAATACAATTGGACAACTCTTTCGCGTAACCACCTTCGGTGAGTCGCATGGTCTGGCACTTGGCTGTATTGTCGATGGCGTGCCGCCAGGCATTCCGTTAACGGAAGCAGATTTGCAGCACGACCTCGACCGTCGTCGCCCGGGCACCTCGCGCTACACCACCCAGCGCCGCGAGCCGGACCAGGTGAAAATTCTCTCTGGCGTATTTGAAGGCGTGACCACCGGTACCAGCATTGGCCTGCTGATTGAAAATACCGATCAGCGCTCGCAGGATTACGGCGCTATCAAAGATGTGTTCCGCCCAGGGCATGCTGATTACACCTATGAACAGAAATATGGCCTGCGCGACTATCGCGGCGGTGGCCGTTCTTCTGCTCGTGAAACCGCGATGCGCGTGGCGGCTGGCGCCATTGCCAAAAAATTCCTCGCGACAAAATTCGGTATTCAAATCCGTGCATGCCTGACTCAAATGGGTGAGATTCCTTTGGCGATCAAAGACTGGGATCAGGTTGAGCAGAACCCGTTTTTCTGCCCGGACCCGGACAAAATCGACGCGCTGGATGAACTGATGCGTGGCCTGAAAAAAGAGGGCGACTCTATCGGGGCGAAAGTCACCGTGGTTGCCGATGGCGTGCCTGCGGGCTTTGGCGAGCCGGTCTTTGACCGCCTGGATGCCGATATCGCGCATGCACTGATGAGCATCAACGCGGTGAAAGGCGTGGAAATCGGCGACGGTTTTGAGGTGGTGAAACTGCGCGGTAGTGAAAACCGCGATGAAATCACCAAAGAAGGTTTCCAGAGCAACCACGCGGGCGGCATTCTGGGCGGGATCAGCAGCGGTCAGCAGATCGTCGCGAACATCGCCCTGAAACCGACCTCCAGCATTACCGTGCCGGGTAAAACGCTCAACCGCTTTGGTGAAGAAGTTGAGATGATCACCAAAGGCCGCCACGACCCGTGCGTCGGTATTCGAGCAGTGCCTATCGCGGAAGCGATGCTGGCCATTGTTCTGATGGATCACTTTATGCGTCAACGCGCGCAAAACGCCGATGTGACGACCACTCTTCCACGCTGGTAACCATGAAAAAAACCGTTCTCGCTCTGCTGGCCCTTGTGGCCAGCACCGCCAGCCTGGCGGCAACGCCGTGGCAAAAAGTTGTTCAGCCGATCCCCGGAAGCGCGCAGTCAATCGGCGCTTTTGCGAATGGTTGTATCGTCGGAGCAGAAGGGTTGCCGCTGCAATCCAGTACGTATCAGGTGATGCGCACCGATCAGCGTCGCTATTTCGGCCACCCGGACCTGGTGCGCTTTATTCAGCGCCTCAGTCAGCAGGTGCAGAACAACGGCATGGGAACGGTGTTGATTGGCGATATGGGCATGCCTGCCGGTGGGCGTTTTAACGGCGGTCACGCCAGCCACCAGAGCGGTCTGGATGTCGATATCTTCCTGCAACTGCCGAAAACCCGCTGGACGTCGGCGCAGCTGTTGAAACCGCAGGCGCTGGATCTGGTCGCGGCTGATGGTAAAAACATCAATTCGCGCGTCTGGCAGCCGGAAATTGGCAACCTGATTAAGCTTGCCGCGCAGGACAGCGAAGTCACGCGTATCTTTGTGAACCCGGCAATTAAGCAACAGCTTTGCCTGGAAGCGGGGAGCGATCGCGACTGGTTACGTAAAGTTCGCCCGTGGTTCCAGCATCGTGCGCACATGCACGTGCGTCTGCGTTGCCCGGCGAACAGCCTCGAATGTGAAGATCAAGCTTTGCCGCCGGCAGGTGACGGTTGCGGTGCGGAGTTACAAAGCTGGTTCGAACCGCCCAAACCGGGCGCCACCAAACCTGTGAAGAAGACGCCGCCGCCATTACCGCCTTCCTGCCAGGCGTTACTGGATGAGCACGTACTCTGATGGACAGTTTTGTTGAGATATTCACAGTCTCCCCCCTCATGCTGGCGGTGCTGTTTTTTATCGCCGCGCTGGCCGGGTTTATCGATTCTTTAGCGGGCGGCGGCGGTTTACTCACCGTTCCCGCGCTGATGGCAGCGGGGATGTCGCCTGCGCAGGCGCTGGCAACCAACAAATTACAGGCCTGCGGCGGCTCGCTTTCCGCGTCGCTCTACTTTGTCCGCCAGAAGGTGGTGAACCTGGCCGATCAGAAGCTCAATATCCTGATGACCTTTATCGGTTCAATGGCTGGCGCGCTGCTGGTTCAGTATGTGAAAGCGGATGTGCTGCGCCAGATTTTACCGCTGCTGGTTATTGGTATTGGGCTGTATTTCCTGCTGATGCCGAAAATTGGCGAAGGCGACCGCGCGCGTCGTCTGCATGGCCTGCCGTTTGCCCTGGTGGCGGGCGGCTGCGTCGGTTTTTATGACGGCTTCTTTGGCCCCGGCGCGGGCTCTTTCTACGCACTGGCGTTTGTCACTCTGGCGGGTTTTAACCTCGCCAAATCGACCGCCCATGCGAAAGTACTGAACGCCACGTCAAACGTTGGCGGGCTGCTACTGTTTATTCTGGGCGGCAAAGTTATCTGGGCAACCGGCTTCGTGATGATGGTCGGTCAGTTCTTCGGTGCCCGAATGGGGTCACGGCTGGTTCTCAGCAAAGGGCAATCGCTTATTCGCCCGATGATTGTCATCGTCTCGGCGGTGATGAGCGCCAAACTTCTGTACGACAGCCATGGACAGGAAATCCTTCAGTGGTTAGGGATGAATTAATGAACGCAACGCATAACGCGCAGCAGCTGATCGCTATTTTCGATGGCTGTTTTGCCGATGATTTTAATACCCGTCTGATTAAAGGCGACGACGAACCGATCTATCTTCCTGCTGATGCCGATGCGCCCTATAACCGCATCGTCTTCGCCCACGGCTTTTACGCCAGCGCGTTGCACGAGATTTCGCACTGGTGCATCGCCGGAAAGGCGCGCCGTGAACAGGTCGATTTCGGTTACTGGTACTGCCCGGACGGGCGCGATGCCAAAACACAGGGGCAGTTTGAAGATGTGGAAGTGAAACCACAGGCTTTTGACTGGCTGTTCTGCGTGGCGGCAGGCTATCCGTTTAACGTGAGCTGCGACAATCTGGAAGGCGACTTCGAGCCGGACCGCATCGTTTTTCAGCGCCGCGTGCATGCGCAGGTGATGGAATATCTGGAGAAGGGCATTCCTGCACGCCCGGCCAGATTTATCAACGCATTACAAAACTATTATCAGACGCCGCCGCTCGCGGCAGAACAATTTCCGTGGCCGGAAGATCTTAACTAACGCCACGTTCAAAAAGAGGAAAGAAGATGATCGCCGAGTTTGAATCACGCATTCTGGCGTTAATTGATGACATGGTGGAGCACGCCAGCGACGATGAACTGTTTGCCAGCGGTTATCTGCGTGGTCACCTGACGCTGGCGGTTGCCGAGCTGGAAGAGGGCGACGATCATACTGCTGATGCCGTGTCGCATAACGTGACCCGCAGCCTGGAGAAAGCGATTCAGGCGGGCGAACTGTCACCGCGCGACCAGGCCCTGGTGCTGGGAATGTGGGAGACGCTGTTCCAGAAAGCGCAGCAGTAATTATCGCAGCGATGTAGGCCCGGTAAGCGCAGCGCCACCGGGCAACACACGCCGCACTTACTTAACCTGCTTCCCCTTCAATAACTTCCTCACCCACAACCGGTTCGGATTCAACGCCGATAATGTCCGGGCATCCAGCGGCAGCGGTTCATTGCTCATCTGCGATGCCAGCACTTCCGCTGATAACGGCGCGGTACATAATCCGCGAGACCCAAGCCCACCCAGCATAAACAGATTCGGATAAACCGGGGCCGTGACTGCGGTTTCCTGCTCCTCAAGCAGTTGAGCATATTGCGTCAGCGTGGCGTCATAATCCGGCACATTGCCGAGCATCGGCAGATGGTCACGCGTGGCGCAACGCACGCCAACACGCGCCTCGTTGGCACTGACATCGACCTCTTTCGCCCATTCGGCATCGGGGAAACAGTTGAGCAATCGCTGACGATTATGCTGCTGGTCTTCCTCGTTAAAGGTCATCTCTCGTTCGCCACGATGGTAGCTTGCGCCAATGCAGTGATGCTGATTGGCCGGGTTTTGCGGCGTCAGATAACCGTCATAGCACAGTACCTGGCGAAGCTGCGCCAGCGAAGGGCCCGTGGGAATATGGCTTACCTGTCCGCCTACAGCGTACACAGGCAACGCTGCGGTTTGTGGTAGCTGGTTAATATTATGCCCGGTCGCCAGCACCACGCTCGCTGCGCGGGCGCTTTCACTATGAGTAAAATTCAGTTGCCAGGCACCATCCTGCTGTTCAAGCGAGACGAGGGATCTGTTCCAGTGCACGATCAGCCCTTGTTGCCGGGCCAGCGCCAATACGCCTGCCGTGAGCTGTGCCGGAGAGAGCCAGCCGCCCGCCGGATACTGAATGCCGCCGCAGCCTGTTTCTACGCCGATACTTTCGGCAACGTCCTGCGCGCTCACCGCGTGTGCCAATGCTTCAGGCAGCTCCAGCAACAGCATCTGGTCGATTTTCTGCTGACTTTTTTCATCCCAGCCAAGCTGGGTAACGCCGCACCACTGATGATCAAATGCCACCGGGAGCGAATCATAAAGCCGACGTGCGAAGGTGAACGCTGCCGGGAAGAACGTTTCCAGCGCGGGATCGTGCGCGCTCAACAACGGATACAGCGCCCCCTGACGATTACCGGATGCGCCCTGCGCCGGGGCATCGTCGGCACAGTAAAGTGTCACCTGCCAGCCGCGTCTCAGCAGGGCCAGTGAGAGCAGGGCGCTGGCGATACCGCCGCCGATAATCGCGGTTTCACGCGTGCTGGCGCCGGTGCGGGCAAACCACGGCGCACGCGCGGGAAGTGCGTTCGACTGCGTCATTTCACCGACCAGCATCTCACGCTTGCGGCCAAAGCCTTTGGTTTTATGCATCGTAAAACCAGCGTCCTGCAACCCGCGACGGACAAAACCCGCCGAGGTGAACGTAGCCAGCGTGCCGCCGGGCCGGGCCAGGCGCGCCATCGCGGAAAAGAGCTGCGGCGTCCACATATCCGGGTTTTTCGCCGGGGCAAAACCGTCAAGGAACCAGGCATCTACCTGCTGATTGAACGAATCATCCAGTTGGTCAGTTAGTTCGTTGATATCGCCGAACCATAAATCGAGCGTCACCCGTCCGCCGTCGAGCAATAAACGGTGGCAGCCCGCCAGCGGCAGCGGCCACTGGGCCTGAAGCTGTTCCGCCCACGGCGTCAGTTCCGGCCAGTGCTGATGCGCCAGGCGCAGGTCGCCGGCGGTGAGTGGGAATTTTTCAAAGCTGACAAAATGCAGCCGTTGCAGCGTCGCCTCAGGGTTGGCGAGGCGGAAGGCATCGAAAGCCTGCCAAAGCGTCAGGAAGTTGAGCCCGGTTCCGAACCCGCTTTCCGCTACCACAAACAGAGGATGCGGATGGGTAGGGAAGCGTGCCTCTAACTGGTTACCCCCCAGAAAGACGTAGCGCGTTTCTTCCAGACCATTGTCATTGGAGAAGTAGACGTCGTCGAAATCTCGGGAAACAGGTGTACCCTCACTGTTGAATTCGAGGTTGGCAGATTGTATGGCGTTTTGTTTCACGTAAGTTACTCGTGCGGCAAGGAGTCCGCCGATCTTAGCGATGCGTGCCGGAAGGCGCAAATTTATGCATAAATTGGCTGATCGGACTTGTTCGGCGTACAAGTGTACGCTATCTTGCCTCTCGAAACTTTAAAATAGTGATGACTTACAGAGGTTATGAATGAAACGTGCAGTGATTACTGGCCTGGGCATCGTTTCCAGCATCGGTAGCAACCAGCAGGAAGTCCTGGCATCTCTGCGTGAAGGACGCTCGGGGATCACTTTCTCTCAAGAGTTCAAAGATTCTGGTATGCGTAGCCACGTATGGGGTAACGTCAAACTGGACACCACCGGTCTTATCGACCGCAAAGTGGTCCGTTTCATGAACGATGCCTCTATCTACGCTTACCTCTCTATGCAGCAAGCCGTTGAAGACTCTGGTCTGAAAGCTGAAGATTATCAGAACAACCCGCGTGTGGGACTGATTGCAGGTTCCGGTGGCTCCTCCAAAGCGCAGGTATTCGGCGCTGACGCAATGCGTAGCCCGCGTGGCCTGAAAGCGGTCGGCCCTTACGTGGTGACCAAAGCCATGGGTTCTGCGGTTTCCGCGTGCCTGGCAACACCGTTTAAAATTCACGGTGTGAACTACTCTATCAGCTCTGCGTGTGCCACTTCCGCGCACTGTATTGGTAATGCGGTAGAACAAATTCAACTGGGCAAACAGGATATCGTGTTTGCAGGCGGCGGCGAAGAGCTGGGCTGGGAAATGGCCTGTGAGTTCGACGCAATGGGCGCACTGTCCACTAAATTCAACGAGACGCCGGAAAAAGCGTCCCGTACGTATGACGCACACCGTGATGGCTTCATCATCGCGGGTGGCGGCGGTATGGTTGTCGTAGAAGAGCTGGAACACGCTCTGGCGCGCGGCGCGCATATCTATGCAGAAATCGTGGGCTACGGCGCAACGTCTGATGGCGCTGACATGGTTGCTCCGTCTGGCGAAGGCGCAGTGCGTTGCATGAAGATGGCGATGAACGGCGTTGATACGCCAATCGACTACCTGAACTCCCACGGTACTTCTACGCCGGTTGGCGACGTGAAAGAACTGGGCGCTATCCAGGAAGTGTTTGGTAATAACAGCCCGGCTATCTCCGCAACCAAAGCCATGACCGGTCACTCTCTGGGTGCGGCTGGCGTGCAGGAAGCTATCTACTCTCTGCTGATGCTGGAACATGGCTTTATCGCGCCAAGCATCAACATTGAAGAGCTGGACGAGCAGGCTGCTGGTCTGAACATCGTTACCGAACCGACCGAGCGTGAATTGACTACCGTTATGTCCAACAGCTTCGGCTTCGGCGGTACCAACGCAACGCTGGTGATGCGCAAGCTGAAAGCGTAATTGCTGAATGTGATAAAAAAGGAGCCGAAAGGCTCCTTTTTTGTGCGTTGACATCTTGCTGTTAAAAAAGGCAAAATCTGCCCTCAACACTCTTATATGAGTGCGTAAGCGTTTAACGTCAATCAACGCGCCGACACCCTGATTATCAGGTGGAGGAGGCGTGGTCTTATTCCCCGCCTTACTCTGCATTCTGGAGTAAAGCATGTCTGAAGTTTCTCAATCTGTTCCAGCATCTTCCGGTAACGGATCGCTGTTCCGTATCGCATTTGCCGTTTTTCTCACCTATCTGACCGTAGGCATTCCGCTGCCCGTTATTCCGCTATTTGTGCATCAGGAACTGGGGTATGGCAATACCATGGTTGGTATCGCCGTGGGTATTCAGTTTCTTGCCACCGTGTTAACGCGCGGCTATGCCGGGCGTTTGGCCGATCAGTACGGTGCGAAGCGTTCGGCGCTTCAGGGAATGGCCGCCTGTGCGCTGGCCGGAGCGGCCTGGCTGGCGGCGGCACTGCTGCCCGTCGATGCGATGGTGAAGTTTGGCCTCCTGATTGTGGGCCGTTTGATTCTGGGCTTTGGTGAAAGCCAGTTGCTAACCGGAACACTCACCTGGGGCATGGGGCTGGTTGGCCCAAAACGCTCCGGGAAGGTGATGTCGTGGAACGGGATGGCGATTTTTGGCGCGCTGGCGGTCGGTGCGCCGTTGGGGCTTTTCCTCAACAGCCATTACAGTTTTGCCACGCTTGCCGTGGTGACGATGCTGTTGCCCGTGGCGGCGTGGGCCTTTAACGGCAGCGTACGCAAAGTGCCCGCTAACGCAGGCGAGCGGCCTTCGCTGTGGAGCGTCATTGGGCTTATCTGGCAGCCGGGTCTGGGCCTGGCGTTGCAGGGCGTGGGCTTTGCGGTGATCGGTACTTTTGTGTCGCTTTACTTTGCCAGCAACGGCTGGGCGATGGCGGGTTTCACCTTAACGGCCTTCGGCGGCGCGTTTGTGCTGGTGCGTATTCTGTTTGGCTGGATGCCTGACCGTTTCGGCGGCGTGAAGGTGGCGGTAGGCTCGCTGCTGGTTGAAACGGTGGGCCTGGCGCTGCTGTGGCAGGCACCAGATGCATGGATGGCGCTCGCCGGTGCGGCACTGACCGGCGCAGGTTGTTCGCTGATTTTCCCGGCGCTGGGCGTCGAAGTCGTCAAGCGTGTACCGCCGCAGGTGCGCGGCACAGCGTTAGGCGGCTATGCGGCATTTCAGGATATCGCGCTCGGTGTCTCCGGCCCGCTGGCGGGGATGCTGGCGACAATGGCGGGATATCCTTCCGTCTTCCTCGCCGGGGCGATTTCGGCGCTGCTGGGCATTGTGGTGACGCTCGTCGCGTTTCGTAAAAAGTAAGTAATGGTGTTCCTCAGCCCTCTATTCCTGAGGGCTGATACCCGCTTTGCGCGGCAGAAAATACTTCACCTGAAACTCAAACATATTGGTGTACAGAATCGAATAGTCGATGGGATTGTGCTGTTCGTCGATCGCCTGCGTGTGCATTTTGATGATGGGGTCCTGCTGGCTGATTTGCAGTAGCTGCGCCAGCTCAGGGGAGGGCAGTGCCGGGACGATTGACTCATAGCAGCCATGTATACGGATCCCGCAAATATTCTCGATATAGGCAAATTTCGATGTCTTCATGTGCGCCAGCGTCAGGTCAGGAAAACGACTGGCGGAAAGCCAGGTTTCTTCCATCTGCATCGCCACGTTATCAATAAAACGCAGCCTTTTGGCGTAGTAAACCTGCTCGCCGTCCTCCAGTTGCAGACTTTTGGCAATCTCCGCCGAAGGGGTTTGCAGCTCGAAGCGTAAAATCTGACTGGACGGCGTCTTCCCTTCATTGCGTGCAATTTCGGTAAAGCTGTCCAGGGGGGGTGACCGACGCCTGAAAATGTTTATTGCGGATCCAGGTTCCCGCGCCATGTCGACGCTCAATGAGCCCTTGATCTTCCAGTTCCTTCAGCGCCTTACGCAGCGTGTTGCGCGAGACGCCGTACTGCACGGCTAAGGTTTTTTCCGCCGGAAGAAGGTCGCCCACGCTGTAGAGCGGGCTGTTGATTTTGGCCTTAAGCTGCCGGGTAATCTCTTTATGAACCACTTTTGAACCTCTGTGTTTGATTTAAAAACATAGGGTTAGTGAAATGTATAGTTTAATTTACCCCGTGACGTTCATCTTTATCCTTGTTTTTGAACATCTTTCTGACTGCTAACTGTGATCCATTAAGTAGTTGAAAAACGTAATCCTGATTACAGTTCCCGTCAATTGCTCTCGCCGGGAAAGCGAACAGGCAAGGAAATAACAGACTACTCATCAATAACAAAGGATTCAGTATGAGTCTAATGGACAGCTTTGAGCGCGGGATGGAAAAGGTCCTGGTTCCGGTTGCGATCAAATTAAATTCGCAGATCCATGTTTCCGCCATTCGGGACGCATTTATTTTATCGTTCCCCATCGTGATGGCCAGTTCGCTCATCATTTTAATCAACTTTGCCATTCTTTCGCCCGACGGTTTTATTGCCAGCCTGCTGCATCTGGGCGCGCTGTTTCCCAATCTTGCCGACGCACAGCAAATATTTACGCCGGTCATGAACGGTTCGGTCAGTATCATGTCGATCCTGATCACTTTCCTGGTGGCGCGAAATATTGCTATTCAGTATCGCCAGGACGATCTGCTGTGCGGGCTTACCGCGATTGGCGCGTTTTTTGTGGTTTATACGCCTTATAAAGTGATTTATGGGCAGACTTACCTGACCACGAAATTTCTCGGGCCGCAGGGGCTTTTTGTGGCGGTGATTGTCGCGCTGATTGCCAGTGAGATCTTTTGTCGGCTGGCGCGCAACCCGAAAGTGACCATCGCAATGCCGGACGCGGTGCCGCCTGCGGTGGCGCGGTCGTTTAAAGTCTTACTGCCGATATTTTTCGTGATGATCCTCTTTTCTGTCATGAACTATCTGCTGACTAAAATCTCTCCTAACGGGCTTAACGATCTGATCTACACCCTGATTCAGGCTCCTCTCAAGGATATGGGAACCAATATTGTCACCGTGTTAATTCTTGGTCTGGTCTCTAATTTCCTGTGGGTGATCGGCATCCATGGGCCGAATACGGTGGCGGCCATTCGCGAAACGATTTTCTCGGAAGCGAATCTGGAGAACCTCTCATATGCCGCATCGCACGGCACGACCTGGGGTGCGCCATATCCGATTACGTGGGTGGGCATTAACGATGCGTTCGCCAACTGCGGCGGCTCGGGCATGACGCTCGGTCTGTTGCTGGCGATATTTATTGCCTCACGGCGTCAGGATTATCGCGATATGGCCAAAATGGCCTTTGTACCAGGCCTGTTCAATATCAACGAACCGGTTATGTTTGGTTTGCCCGTTGTGCTTAACCCCATTCTGATTATTCCGTTTGTACTGGTTCCGTTTATTAATTCCCTGATTGGTTATTTCTTTATCGTGATGGAGTTTATTCCGCCGATGGCCTACGCAGTGCCGTGGACCACGCCCGGCCCTTTAATTGCTTTCTTTGCGTCAGGCGGAAACTGGCTGGCCTTATTTGTCGGAGTATTGTGTTTAGGCGTCTCTACGCTGGTATATCTGCCGTTCGTGATTGCCGCGAATAAAGTGAATATGTCGGCGGCGAATCAATCTGAGAATTAACCGAAGCGCACTTTTACGAGGTAAACATGATTAAACTGATTATCACCGATCTCGACGGCACGTTTCTCAACAGCCATGGCGATTACAATCGTCCGCTGTTTCCAACAGTCAGAAAGATGATGCAGGCTCAGGGCGTGGCGTTTGCGCTCTGTACCGGCAAGCAGTGTGAACGTGTGGAAGAGTTGTTTGGCGACCAGGCTCGCGATTTCTGGATTCTGGGCGATAGTGCCACGCGCATCAAACATCAGGGTGAATATGTTTACCAGTCACTCATTGCCAACGCGCTGGGGCGCGAAATGATTGCCTGCGTGGAGGCGGTAAACCCTGAGGTCGTGATTATCGCCTGTACGCCGGTGGGGGCATTTGTGCGTGAGTCCGTCTCACCAGATATGCTGCAGAAAGTGAAAATGTCTTATGCGAAAGTCACGCAGGTTGCTGATTTTGCCGAGGTGCAGCACGACTTCGTGAAAATTTCGGTGTTTGATCTTAAAGGCCGTTGCCCACAAATCAAACCGCATCTCGCGCCCTGGTTCGATAAAGCTTACATTGTGGTCTCTGAAGATGCGTGGATCGACATCGCCGATGCGGGCGTTCACAAAGGCCACACGGTCGAGATCCTGCAAAAGCAGCTGAAGGTTAGCGCCGAAGAGACGCTGGTGTTCGGCGACGGCCTGAACGATATCGAACTGATGACCCGGGCGACGTGGAGCTTTGCGATGCGTAACGGCTTTGAGGAAACGAAACGGGCGGCGAATTTTATTACCGGAACGAATGATGATGACGCGGTGATGACCACCATCATTCGCCTGTTGTCATTGCAGGCTTAAAGCACCATCCATAACAGCGCCATCACCACGATGACGACAATCAGCATCAGGCCAGGGCGCGCAGAGGCAGCTTTATACGCCTCAATAAGCGGTGCGAACGGACTGGTGATAGGCTGCACATATCGCACATCCAGCGTGTCCTGCGAACGCTCGACGCGCTTAAGGAACAGCTGATTCAGCAGCGTTTGCACCTGCGTCATCGTCAGCACCGTCTGTGGCGTAATGTTCCAGTTTTGCTGACCGTAATCCTTCAGGGCCTGCCATTCGTGCGGCTCCATCGGCTGTTTGAGCGCGGCCTGCAACGCATTGAGCGTCGGCGCGGGCTGGGTGCTTAGCGTTTGACGGGCCTGTAACCAGGTCGCCAGTGCCGTAAAATGCTTGGCCGGAATCAACTCGCCGGTTTTCACGCCGGAAAGCTCCAGCATCGACTGCCAGATAATCTTGCTCGACTCGCCCGTGGCCGCGGCAAGTTTGGTCACCAGCTGATTCAGCGTATTGTGCTCGGCTGGCTGCAATGGGCGATCGGTCGCCGGACGCTGCTGCGGTTGCGGAATCGACAGTTGACCGTTTTGCAGCAGCTGTAACACGTTTTTCAGTTGGTCGGGCGTCAACTGGCTCAGCGCGGTTTGCCCGTACTGTTGGCGAATGAAATCGCTGACCGCCTGGCGATTATTACCGTGATTCAACAGTTCCGTCAGCTGTGACAGGGTTTGTCGGGTGCTGAGATTCTGCTGCGCCGTTTCGAGGCGCTGATTCAGGTTCTGCTCGGCGGCAGGAAAATTACGCGACACCAGCGGGGCGTCGTTCTTCAACCCCAAATCGTGACGCACGCCAGCCCACACCTGCGCATTCGTTTGTGAGGTCAACGCCATAAGGCGCGTGATGAGGCGTTCAAGTACCGTGCGCTGCTGCGTGGAGAGCGGTTGTTCCCCTGCGACGGAAGGGGCGGCAGTGCCTTCCCCCGGAGGGCGCGAGGGCATACCTGAAATGGGTTGCGTCATGATTTATCCTTAACCTTATTGCTTTACTTAACCAGGAAGTCGAGTATGCCTGGCGGCCAGATTATGGCACACTTCCCCGGTTAACTCTCGTTCTCAGACAGGTACCGTAACGTGAAAATCCTTGTTGATGAAAATATGCCCTACGCCCGTGAGCTCTTCAGCCGTTTGGGTGAGGTGAAGGCTGTTCCTGGACGCCCCATTCCGGTTGCGGAACTGGCGGGCGCCGACGCGCTGATGGTGCGATCCGTCACGAAGGTGAACGAGACCCTGCTGGCGAATCAGTCGATCAAATTTGTTGGCACGGCGACCGCGGGTACGGACCATGTCGATCAGGCGTGGCTTGCGCAGGCGGGCATTGGTTTTTCCGCAGCTCCTGGCTGTAATGCCATTGCGGTAGTGGAATATGTTTTCTCCTCGCTGCTGTATCTCGCTGAGCGTGACGGTTTCACGCTTACTGACCGTACGGTCGGGATTGTAGGCGTCGGTAATGTGGGCGGACGCCTGCAAAAACGCCTGGAAGCGTTAGGTGTACGCACGCTGCTGTGCGATCCGCCACGTGCCGATAACGGCGACGAAGGCGATTTCCGTACGCTGGATGAACTGGTACAGGAAGCCGATATTCTGACCTTCCATACGCCACTGTTTAAAGATGGCCCGTATAAGTCGCTGCACCTGGCGGATGACGCGCTGATTCGCCGCCTGAAACCAGGGGCGATTTTAATTAACGCCTGCCGTGGCCCGGTGGTGGATAACGCAGCCTTGTTAAAATGCCTTGAAGCCGGTCAGGACCTGAGCGTTGTGCTCGACGTCTGGGAGCCAGAGCCGGATCTCAATCTGGCGCTGCTCGATAAGGTGGATATCGGCACATCACACATTGCGGGCTATACGCTGGAAGGCAAAGCGCGCGGCACCACCCAGGTGTTTGAAGCCTATAGCAAGTTTATCGGTCAGGCGCAGCAGGTGGCGCTGGATACGCTGCTGCCGCCGCCAGAATTCGGCCGCATCACCTTGCACGGTAAGCTCGATCAGCCAACGCTGAAAAGGCTGGTGCATTTGGTGTATGATGTGCGCCGCGATGATGCGCCGCTGCGAAAAGTAGCGGGCATTCCGGGTGAATTCGACAAGCTGCGTAAGAATTACCTTGAGCGCCGCGAGTGGTCGTCACTGTATGTCCAGTGCGATGACGCAGATGCGGCTACGCTTTTGAAAAAGCTCGGGTTTAACGCTGTGCATCACCCAATTCGTTAAGATTATTTCTTTTGTGCCTTGCCTGTCGGCGAGGCACGTCGCTATTTCTGGAGTAAATCACCATGTCTGAAGGCTGGAATATTGCCGTACTGGGCGCAACGGGCGCCGTTGGGGAAGCCCTGCTTGAAACACTGGCGGAGCGAGAGTTCCCGGTAGGTGAGCTCTATGCGCTGGCGCGAAGCGAAAGCGCCGGGGAATCTCTGCGCTTTGGCGGGAAAACCGTGCGCGTTCAGGATGCGGCGGAATTCGACTGGACGCAGGTTCAACTCGCGTTCTTTGCGGCGGGCGTGGAAGCCACGTCCACTTACGTGGAAGAAGCCACTAACTCAGGCTGCCTGGTTATCGATTTGAGTGGACTGTTCGCGCTTGAACCGGACGTGCCGCTGGTGGTGCCGGAAGTGAACCCGTTTGTGCTGGCCGATTATCGTAACCGTAACCTGGTTGCCGTACCGGACAGCCAGACAAGCCAGCTGCTGGCCGCGCTGAAACCGCTGATCGACCAGGGCGGTCTGGCGCGTATCAACGTGACGTGCCTGCTTTCCGCATCGGCTCACGGCAAGAAAGCCGTCGATGCGCTGGCGGGGCAGAGTGCAAAACTGCTCAACGGCATTCCGATTGATGATGACGATTTCTTCGGTCGCCAGCTGGCGTTCAACATGCTGCCGCTGCTGCCAAATCGTGAAGGTATCGTGCGTGAAGAGCAGAGAATCGTCGATCAGACGCGCAAAATTTTGCAAGACGAGGGCCTGATTATCTCCGCTAACTGCGTTCAGTCGCCGGTCTTCTATGGTCATGCACAAATGGTCGGATTCGAAGCCATGCGCCCGCTGGCAGCCGACGAAGCCCGTGATGCTTTCGCTCGTGGCGAAGATGTCGTGCTTTCTGAAGAGAATGAATTCCCGACGCAGGTGAACGATGCTTCCGGCAGCGCGCATCTTTCTATCGGTTGTGTGCGCAATGACTACGGTATGCCGGAACAGGTACAGTTCTGGTCGGTCGCCGATAACGTTCGCTTTGGCGGCGCGCTGATGGCGGTGAAAATCGCTGAAAAATTAGTGCAGGAGTATATGTACTAATGTCGGAAGTGCAGCAACAGCCCGTCTTTAAAATTGCGCTGGGCATCGAGTATGACGGCAGCAAATATTATGGCTGGCAGCGTCAGAATGAAGTACGCAGCGTGCAGGAAAAGCTCGAAAAGGCACTGACTCAGGTCGCCAATGAACCGATCACCGTATTTTGCGCCGGGCGTACCGATTCCGGCGTACACGGTACCGGGCAGGTGGTGCATTTTGAAACCACCGCCGATCGCAAAGACGCGGCATGGACATTGGGTGTAAATGCGAATTTACCTGGTGACATTGCCGTGCGTTGGGTGAAACATGTGCCGGAAGATTTTCATGCACGTTTTAGCGCCACGGCTCGCCGTTATCGCTACATCATCTACAATCATCGGTTGCGTCCGGCGGTGATGAGTCAGGGGGTGACCCACTATCATCAACCGCTGGATGAAGCGCGGATGCACCGTGCAGCGCAGTGTTTGCTTGGCGAGAACGATTTCACCTCGTTCCGCGCGGTGCAGTGCCAGTCACGCACGCCGTGGCGCAATATTATGCATATTAATGTTGCTCGCTATGGCGCGTATGTGGTGGTGGATATCAAAGCCAATGCCTTTGTGCATCATATGGTAAGGAATATCGTCGGCAGCTTGATGGAAGTCGGCGCCCAAAACCAGCCAGAGAGCTGGATTGCTGAGTTGTTAGCCGCAAAAGACAGAACGCTGGCGGCAGCAACGGCGAAAGCGGAAGGTTTGTATCTGGTTTCTGTTGATTACCCGGAACGTTTTGACCTGCCGCGCGTACCCATGGGGCCGCTATTTTTAGCGGACTGAGAGCAGTTCACAAAGGCTGAAGACAATTATGGATCTGATTCACTTTCTCATTGATTTTATTCTACATATTGATGTGCATCTGGCAGAGCTCGTCGCGCAATACGGCGTGTGGGTTTATGCCATTCTGTTTTTAATTCTCTTTTGTGAAACAGGCCTGGTTGTTACGCCGTTTTTACCAGGAGATTCCCTGCTGTTTGTTGCCGGGGCACTGGCCTCTCTGGGCACCAACGACATTAACGTCCATCTGATGGTGGCATTAATGTTGGTTGCCGCGATTGCCGGTGACGCAGTGAATTACACGATAGGGCGACTGTTTGGTGAGAAGCTATTCAGTAACCCGAACTCGAAAATTTTCCGCCGCAGCTACCTGGATAAAACACACCAGTTTTACGAAAAACACGGCGGAAAAACGATTATTCTGGCGCGATTTGTACCGATTGTGCGCACCTTCGCACCGTTTGTCGCCGGGATGGGGCACATGTCCTATCGTCATTTCGCGGCCTATAACGTGATTGGCGCGGTGCTGTGGGTACTGCTGTTCACCTATGCAGGCTACTTCTTTGGCACGATTCCGATGATTCAGGATAATCTTAAGTTATTGATTGTCGGCATTATTGTGGTCTCTATTTTGCCGGGAATTATCGAGATTGTGCGCCATCGTCGCGCGGCGGCAAAACAAGCGAAGTAAGCGCGAATTCGCGGTTCGACCACTTTTTTGTCCAAAGTTTCGGGCTGTTATGTTTTAATGTGCAACATTCATGGTCTGTAAGGGGCAAAAATGGCATCATGCGCCCCTTATGACAAAACTGGCATCGACCAGGTTCAGGCAGAAAGGTTATCAATGAGCTGGATTGAACGAATTAAAAGCAACATCACCCCTACACGCAAAGCGAGCATTCCTGAGGGTGTATGGACCAAGTGCGACAGCTGTGGGCAGGTTCTCTACCGCGCCGAGCTGGAGCGTAACCTGGAGGTTTGCCCTAAGTGTGACCACCACATGCGTATGTCAGCGCGTAATCGCCTGCATAGCCTGCTGGATGAAGGTTCACTGGTGGAACTGGGAAGCGAGCTTGAGCCCAAAGACGTGCTGAAGTTCCGTGACTCCAAAAAATACAAAGACCGTCTGGCGTCTGCTCAGAAAGAAACGGGCGAGAAAGATGCGCTGGTGGTCATGAAAGGCACGCTGCACGAAATGCCAGTGGTGGCTGCGGCATTCGAATTCGCCTTTATGGGCGGTTCGATGGGCTCCGTGGTCGGCGCGCGTTTTGTCCGTGCGGTTGAGCAGGCACTGGAAGATAACTGCCCGCTGATTTGCTTCTCCGCATCCGGCGGTGCGCGTATGCAGGAAGCGCTGATGTCGCTGATGCAGATGGCGAAAACCTCTGCGGCGCTGGCGAAAATGCAGGAACGCGGTCTGCCGTACATCTCCGTACTGACCGACCCAACCATGGGCGGCGTATCGGCGAGCTTCGCGATGCTGGGCGACCTGAACATCGCTGAACCGAAAGCGCTGATCGGCTTTGCCGGCCCGCGTGTAATCGAACAAACCGTTCGTGAAAAACTGCCGCCGGGATTCCAGCGCAGTGAGTTCCTGATTGAGAAAGGGGCAATCGATATGATTGTTCGTCGTCCGGAAATGCGCCTGAAACTGGCGAGCATCCTGGCGAAGCTCATGAATCTTCCGGCGCCACATCCGGATGAAGCCCACGAAAGTGTGGTGGTACCGCCGGTACCGGATCAGGAACCAGAGGCCTGATAATGCAAAGGGCAGGGCCAGACGGCGCTGCCCTTTTTGCTTCTCATCACCGTTAAAGAAATCGCGGGCACCATGGACAACAAACTTATTCCTCAGGCCACGTCGCCCCTGGCTACGTGGCTTTCTTATCTGGAACACCTCCACACCAAAACTATCGACCTCGGTCTGGAACGCGTGGGCGAGGTGGCTGCCCGGCTGAATGTGCAAAAGCCAGCGCCATTTGTTTTTACCGTTGCCGGAACCAACGGCAAAGGGACCACCTGTCGGACGCTGGAAGCGATACTGACGGCGGCGGGCTTCAAGGTCGGCGTTTACAGTTCTCCGCATCTGGTGCGTTATACCGAACGCGTACGCGTGCAGGGCGCGGAACTCGCAGAAAGCGCGCATACGGCGTCGTTTGCCGCTATTGAGCAGGCGCGCGGCGAAATCTCTTTGAGCTATTTCGAATATGGCACGTTGTCGGCGCTGTGGTTGTTTAAACAGGCCGGGCTGGATGTGGTTATCCTTGAAGTGGGGCTGGGCGGACGACTGGATGCGACGAATCTGGTGGACCCGGACGTGGCGGTCATTACCAGCATCGCGCTGGATCACACCGACTGGCTGGGGTCGGATCGCGAAAGTATTGGCCGTGAAAAAGCCGGTATCTTCCGTGCCGGGCGTCCGGCGGTTGTGGGTGAACCGGATATGCCGACAACAATTGCTGATGTGGCGCGTGAAAAGGGCGCACAGCTGTTACAACGTGATATTGCCTGGCAGTATGGTGTGGACGCTGAAAGCTGGTGGTTTAGCGATGCGACAGGCCGCCTGAACACATTGCCGTTGCCACAGGTGCCGCAGCCGAACGCCGCCACTGCGCTGGCGGCACTGCGCGCCAGCGGCCTTAATGTCAGCGAGCAGGCCATTCGTGAAGGCATATCCAGCGCGATTCTGCCGGGACGCTTTCAGACTATCCAGACCTCGCCGCGCGTGATTCTGGACGTCGCGCATAACCCGCATGCCGCTGCGTATCTCGCCGGGCGTCTCAAATCTGAGCCGCTGACCGGGCGCGTTCTGGCGGTTATTGGTATGCTGCATGATAAGGATATCGCCGGTACGCTGGCGTGTCTGGAAGGTATTGTCGATAGCTGGTATTGTGCGCCTTTAGAAGGGCCGCGCGGGGCCACCGCTGAAGAGCTGGTGAAACACTTACGCGCAGGAACCGTCTACGCCAGCGTGGCGCAGGCGTGGCATGCGGCAATGGCCGATGCCGGGCCAGAAGATACGGTGCTGGTGTGTGGTTCATTCCACACGGTAGCGCATGTAATGGAAGAGTTAGACGCGGGGAGAACCGGTGGCAAGTAAGTTTCAGAACCGCTTAGTCGGGACAATTGTGCTGGTAGCGCTGGGCGTCATCGTGCTGCCAGGGCTGCTCGACGGGCAGAAAAAACACTACCAGGATGAGTTTGCCGCGATCCCGTTGGTGCCAAAACCGGGCGACCGGGATGAGCCCGATATGCTGCCGACGGCGACGCAGGCGCTGCCTGCGCAGCCGCCGGAAGGCGCGGCGGAAGAAGTGAGGGCGGGCGATGCGGCAGCACCGTCGCTCGATCCGGGGCGTTTTGCTGCGGCAAACAATAACGGCATCGATCCTGCGCCGGAACCGGTGGAACAACCGAAGCCAAAACCAAAACCGGTTGAACCGCCGAAACCGAAGCCGCAGCCAACGCGTGATGTCGCCAGCGAGCAAATCGCCGCCGCGACCGAAACGCCGCCAGCCAAACCGACGCCAGCTGAAAAACCGGCCCCGGAAGGGAAGGCGTACGTTGTGCAGCTTGGCGCGTTGAAAAACGCCGATAAAGTAAATGAGATTGTCGCGTCGCTTCGCGGTGCGGGCTATCGCGTCTACACGTCGCCTTCCACGCCGGTTCAGGGTAAAATTACCCGCATCCTGGTGGGGCCTGACGCGTCGAAAGATAAGCTGAAAGGCTCGCTTGGCGAGCTTAAGCAGCTTTCCGGGCTGAGCGGGGTGGTGATGGGGTATTCGCCGAATTAAAGGCGACCCCTCACCCTAACCCTCTCCCTCAGGGAGAGGGAACCGATCGAGCACGATGTAAAGTTCGGAGCGTGCTTTCTCCCTCTCCCTGAGGGAGAGGGCCGGGGTGAGGGGATTAAAAACCCCCTCCATAAGCGATGGCGTTGAACATTTTTTCAGCGCCTTTTTTATTTTCGCAGGGAAAGGAAATCCCTACGCAAACGTTTTCTTTTTCTGTTAGAATGCGCCCCGAACCGGATGACAGGGCGTAGCATCGTGGGACACATATGGTCTGGATTGATTACGCCATTATCGCGGTAATAGGTTTTTCCTGTCTGGTTAGCCTTATCCGTGGCTTTGTTCGTGAAGCGTTATCGCTGGTGACATGGGGCTGTGCCTTCTTTGTCGCGAGTCATTACTACACTTACCTGTCCGTCTGGTTCACGGGCTTTGATGATGAACTGGTTCGCAACGGGATTGCTATCGCGGTACTGTTTATCGCGACGCTTATCGTCGGCGCTATCGTTAACTACGTTATCGGTCAACTGGTGGAAAAAACCGGTTTGTCGGGAACGGACAGAGTGTTGGGCATCTGCTTTGGTGCACTGCGCGGGGTGTTAATCGTCGCCGCCATTCTGTTCTTCCTTGATACCTTTACGGGCGTTGCGAAAAGCGAAGACTGGCATAAATCGCAGCTTATCCCGCAGTTCAGTTTCATCATCAGATGGTTCTTTGACTATCTGCAAAGCTCGTCAAGTTTCTTGCCCAGGACATAAGTCCTGAGATGTGGCTTAACGAGGAAAAGACGTATGTGCGGTATTGTCGGTATCGCCGGTGTTATGCCGGTCAACCAGTCGATTTATGATGCGTTAACGGTGCTGCAGCATCGTGGACAGGATGCCGCGGGCATCATCACCATTGATGCGAACAACTGCTTCCGTTTACGCAAGGCAAACGGGCTGGTCAGCGATGTCTTTGAAGCTCGCCATATGCAGCGTATGCAGGGCAACATGGGGATTGGCCACGTGCGCTACCCAACCGCTGGCAGCTCCAGCGCGTCTGAGGCGCAGCCTTTCTACGTCAACTCCCCGTATGGCATTACGCTTGCCCATAACGGCAACCTGACCAACGCGCACGAACTGCGTCAAAAACTGTTCGAAGAGAAGCGCCGCCACATCAACACCACCTCTGATTCCGAGATCCTGCTGAATATCTTCGCCAGCGAACTCGACAATTTCCGCCATTATCCGCTGGAAGCCGATAACATCTTCGCCGCGATTGCCGCGACTAACCGCCAAATCCGTGGCGCTTACGCCTGCGTGGCGATGATTATCGGTCACGGCATGGTCGCCTTCCGCGACCCGAACGGTATCCGTCCGCTGGTGCTGGGCAAACGCGATATCGGCGATGGCCGTACGGAATATATGGTTGCTTCCGAAAGTGTGGCGCTCGATACCCTGGGCTTTGAGTTCCTGCGCGATGTCGCGCCGGGCGAAGCGATGTACATTACCGAGAAGGGCCAGCTCTTCACCCGCCAGTGCGCGGACAACCCGGTCAGCAACCCGTGTCTGTTCGAGTACGTCTATTTCGCGCGTCCGGACTCCTTTATCGATAAGATTTCCGTTTACAGCGCGCGTGTAAATATGGGCACCAAACTCGGTGAAAAGATTGCCCGCGAGTGGGAAGATCTGGACATCGATGTGGTGATCCCGATTCCGGAAACGTCCTGCGATATCGCGCTGGAAATTGCGCGTATTCTGGGTAAACCGTATCGCCAGGGTTTCGTGAAAAACCGCTACGTTGGCCGTACCTTTATCATGCCGGGCCAGCAGCTGCGTCGTAAATCCGTACGCCGTAAGCTGAACGCTAACCGTGCCGAGTTCCGCGATAAAAACGTCCTGCTGGTTGATGACTCCATCGTGCGCGGCACCACCTCAGAGCAGATTATCGAGATGGCGCGTGAAGCAGGGGCGAAGAAGGTGTATCTGGCGTCAGCCGCACCGGAAATTCGCTTCCCGAACGTGTACGGTATCGACATGCCAACCGCCACCGAGCTGATTGCCCACGGTCGTGAAGTTGACGAAATCCGCCAGATCATTGGCGCAGATGGTCTTATCTTCCAGGATCTGGACGATCTGATCGACGCGGTACGTGCAGAAAACCCGGATATTCAGCAGTTTGAGTGTTCGGTGTTTAACGGGATTTACGTCACCAAAGATGTCGATCAACAGTACCTCGATTATCTCGATTCCCTGCGTAACGACGACGCCAAAGCGGTGCAGTTGCAGAACGAAGTGGAAAACTTAGAGATGCATAACGAAGGTTAACGCGTCTAACGCCAGGGAAACCTGGCGTTTTCTTTTCTGTACCCCCAATCCTATCCCTCTCTTTTCGCAGTAATTTCGCCTTCCTCACATTTTTCAGAATCCGTTTTTCAATAGTGTGAACAAACCGGATAAACATCACTGCCATAAATTTTATAGTAGCCCCATTAACCATTTTTAATATGTGGATAATGCCAATTAGGGGTTAATGGGGTGGTAAGAAAAACTGCTTTCATTGGTTACAAAACCCTCTCGACCCTTCGTTTTGTCTATATGGCGGAGTAGTATGCTGCCAATAACCATAAAATAAATGTGGTCAATGGTGCGCCTTTTGCAACCTGCGAGAGGTGCAGGAGAAACCCAAGTCTTCGTTACGGAATAACAACAAGATGACTGGAGATAACACCCTCAGCACTTCTCATGGCGTTAACCGCCGTGATTTTATGAAGCTTTGTGCAGCGCTGGCCGCCACGATGGGGCTCAGTAGTAAAGCGGCCGCCGAGATGGCCGAATCAATCACCCGCCCGCAGCGTCCGCCGGTTATCTGGATTGGCGCGCAGGAGTGTACCGGATGCACGGAATCTCTGCTCCGCGCTACCCACCCAACCGTCGAAAACCTCGTGCTGGAGACTATCTCTCTGGAATACCACGAAGTACTCTCCGCCGCCTTCGGCCATCAGGTTGAAGAGAACAAGCACAACGCCCTGGAAAAATACAAAGGTCAGTACGTGCTGGTGGTCGATGGCTCGATCCCGTTAAAAGATAACGGTATTTATTGCATGGTCGCCGGTGAGCCGATTATCGACCATATCCGCAAAGCGGCAGAAGGGGCAGCGGCAATTATTGCGATTGGCTCCTGCGCTGCCTGGGGCGGCGTGGCGGCGGCGGGCGTTAACCCGACCGGCGCGGTAGGGCTTCAGGAAGCCTTGCCGGGCAAAACGATAATCAACATTCCTGGCTGCCCGCCCAACCCGCACAATTTCCTCGCGACCGTCGCGCATATCATCACCTTTGGTAAACCGCCGAAGCTGGATGCCAAAAATCGCCCAACCTTCGCCTATGGTCGCCTGATCCACGAACACTGCGAACGTCGTCCGCACTTTGATGCCGGGCGCTTTGCGAAAGAGTTTGGCGATGAAGGTCACCGTCAGGGCTGGTGTCTGTACCATCTGGGCTGCAAAGGGCCGGAAACATACGGTAACTGCTCAACGCTGCAATTCTGCGACGTCGGTGGCGTGTGGCCGGTGGCGATTGGTCATCCGTGTTACGGCTGTAACGAAGAGGGCGTCGGTTTCCACAAAGGTATCCACCAACTGGCAACGGTTGAAAATCAAACACCGCGCGCGGAAAAACCCGATGTAGACCTGAAAGAGGGCGGCGAGATTTCAGCGGGCGCCGTGGGTTTACTGGGAGGCGTGGTTGGCCTGGTGGCGGGCGTCAGCGTGATGGCCGTTCGCGAGCTGGGGCGTCAGCAGAAGAAAGATAACACTGACTCACGGGGAGAATAACCGTGAACAGAAGAAACTTTATTAAAGCTGCCTCCGGCGGCGCCTTGCTGCTGGGGGCTGCCCCTTCCGTGGCTCAGGCGGCGGAAAACCGTCCGCCCATTCCTGGTTCGTTGGGGATGTTATACGACTCAACGCTTTGTGTCGGCTGCCAGGCCTGCGTGACCGAGTGCCAGAATATCAACTTCCCGGCACGCAACCCGCAGGGCGAACAAACCTGGTCCAACAACGACAAACTTTCGCCCTACACCAATAACATCATTCAGGTGTGGCGTAGCGGAACGGGGGTTAACAAAGACAGCGAAGAGAACGGTTACGCCTACATCAAAAAGCAGTGCATGCACTGTGTAGACCCGAACTGTGTCTCCGTTTGCCCGGTTCAGGCGCTGAGAAAAGATCCGAAAACTGGCATTGTGCATTACAACAAAGATGTCTGCACCGGCTGCCGTTACTGCATGGTCGCCTGCCCCTATAACGTGCCGAAATACGATTACAACAACCCGTTTGGCGCGATTCACAAATGTGAACTGTGTAATCAGAAGGGCGTTGAACGTTTAGATAAAGGCGGATTGCCCGGCTGCGTCTCTGTTTGTCCGGCGGGTGCGGTGATTTTTGGTACGCGCGAAGAGCTGATGGCGGAAGCGAAAAAACGTCTGACCCTGAAGCCAGGAAGCGAATACCACTACCCGCGTCAGACCCTGAAAACAGGGGATACCTACCTGCATACGGTACCGAACTACCATCCACACCTTTACGGTGAGAAAGAGGGCGGCGGAACGCAGGTGCTGGTGTTGACCGGTGTGCCTTATGAGAATCTGGGTTTGCCGAAGCTGGATGAGCTCTCTACCGGGGCGCGTTCTGAACACGTACAACACACCGTTTATAAAGGCATGATGCTGCCGCTTGCGTTGCTGGCGGGGTTAACCGTGCTGGTGCGTCGCAATACCAAAAGCGGCCCTCACGATGGAGGAGACGATCATGAGTCATGATCCAAAACCGCTGGGCGGGAAAATTATCAGCAAGCCGATCATTATTTTCGCTCCGCTGGCTGTGCTGTGCCTGATCATGATCGTCAAACGTCTGATCTGGGGATTGGGTTCCGTTTCCGATCTTAACGGTGGATACCCGTGGGGGATCTGGATCGCCTTCGATTTATTGATCGGCACCGGCTTTGCCTGCGGCGGTTGGGCGCTGGCCTGGGCTGTATATGTCTTCAACAAAGGGCGTTATCACCCGCTGGTGCGTCCGGCGCTGCTGGCCAGCCTGTTTGGCTACTCTCTCGGTGGCCTGTCGATCACCATCGACGTTGGGCGTTACTGGAACCTGCCGTACTTTTACATTCCGGGGCACTTTAACGTTAACTCGGTGCTATTTGAAACCGCCGTCTGTATGACCATCTATATCGGCGTCATGGCACTGGAGTTCGCGCCCGCGCTGCTGGAACGTATGGGCTGGAAGGTGCCGCTGAAGTTCCTCAATAAACTGATGTTCTTCATCATTGCGCTCGGCGCGCTGCTGCCGACAATGCACCAGTCCTCCATGGGGTCATTGATGATCTCGGCAGGCTATAAAGTGCATCCACTGTGGCAAAGCTACGAAATGCTGCCGCTCTTCTCGGTGCTGACCGCGTTCATCATGGGCTTCGCCATTGTGGTGTTTGAAGGTTCGCTGGTGCAAACCGGGCTACGGGGAAGAGGGCCGGATGAGAAATCGCTGTTTGTGAAGCTGATGAATACCGCCAGCGTATTGCTTGCATTGTTCCTGGTATTGCGCGTCGGTGAGCTGATTTATCGCCACAAACTGTCGTATGCCTTTGCGGGGGATTTCTACTCCTTCCTGTTCTGGCTGGAAGCGCTGCTGATGCTCTTCCCGCTGGTGGTACTGCGCGTCGGGAAACTGCGCAATGATTCGCGCATGCTTTACCTGTCCGCACTGAGTGCGCTGCTGGGCTGTGCGACCTGGCGTATCTCCTATTCGCTGGTGGCATTCAACCCCGGTGGCGGCTACCACTACTTCCCAACCTGGGAAGAACTGCTGATTTCTATGGGTTTTGTGGCAATTGAGATTTGTGCATACATCCTGCTCATTCGTCTGTTGCCGATACTTCCCCCTTTAAAACAAAACGACAACAAGCGTCATGAGGCGAGCAAAGCATGAGCCAGAGAATTACGATTGACCCGGTAACCCGAATTGAAGGGCACCTGCGCATCGACTGCGAAATTGAAAATGGGGTGGTGTCTAAGGCCTGGGCGTCCGGCACTATGTGGCGCGGCATGGAAGAGATTGTCAAAAATCGCGACCCCCGCGATGCCTGGATGATTGTGCAACGTATTTGCGGCGTGTGTACCACCACGCATGCGATTGCCTCCGTGCGTGCGGCGGAGAGCGCGCTGAAAATTGATGTGCCGGTGAATGCCCAGCATATCCGCAATATCATCCTGGCGGCGCACACCACGCATGACCATATTGTGCACTTTTATCAGCTCTCGGCGCTCGACTGGGTGGATATCACGTCAGCCCTGAAAGCCGACCCGGCGAAAGCCTCGGCGATGCTGACCGGCGTATCGAGCTGGCACCTGAACAGTGCGGAAGAGTTCACCAAAGTTCAGAATAAAATCAAGGACCTGGTGGCCAGCGGTCAGTTAGGGATTTTCGCCAACGGCTATTGGGGGCACCCGGCGATGAAACTGCCGCCGGAAGTAAACCTGATTGCTGTTGCGCACTATTTACAGGCGCTGGAGTGCCAGCGCGACGCGAACCGCGTGGTGGCGTTGCTGGGCGGTAAATCACCGCACATTCAGAACCTCGCCGTCGGCGGGGTAGCGAACCCTATCAACCTTGATGGCCTGGGCGTGCTGAACCTTGAACGCCTGATGTACATCAAATCCTTTATCGATAAGCTGAGCGATTTCGTTGAGCAGGTTTATAAAGTTGATACGGCGGTCATTGCGGCGTTTTATCCGGAATGGCTGGAGCGCGGTCGCGGAGCGGTGAACTATCTGGCAACGCCGGAATTCCCGACCGACGGTAAAAACGGCAGCTTCCTCTTCCCGGGCGGCTATATCACCAACAGTGACCTCTCGACCTATCGCCCTATCAGTTCGCAGTCTGATGAGTTCCTGATTAAAGGGATTCAGGAGAGCGCGAAGCACGCGTGGTATAAAGACGAAGCACCGCAGGCGCCGTGGGAAGGCACCACCGTGCCGAACTATACCGGCTGGTCAGACGACGGGAAATACTCGTGGGTGAAAGCGCCGACCTTCTACGGTAAAACCGTCGAAGTGGGGCCGCTGGCGAATATGCTGTGCAAACTGGCGGCAAAACGCGAATCAACCCACGCGAAACTCAACGAAATCATCGCCATTTACACTAAGCTGACGGGTAAAACGCTGGGCGTTGAACAACTGCACTCAACACTTGGTCGCATCATCGGGCGTACCGTTCATTGCTGCGAACTGCAACATATTCTTCAGCATCAGTACAGCGCGCTGGTGACGAACATCGGCAAGGGTGACCATACCACCTTTGTGAAACCGAATATTCCGGCAACGGGTGAGTTTAAAGGCGTCGGCTTCCTCGAGGCACCGCGCGGTATGCTGTCACACTGGATGGTGATCAAAGACGGCATTATCAGCAACTATCAGGCGGTTGTACCCTCTACCTGGAACTCCGGCCCGCGTAACTTCAACGACGAAGTCGGCCCGTATGAACGTTCGCTGGTGGGTACGCCGGTCGCCGATCCGGAAAAACCGCTGGAAGTGGTGCGCACGATTCACTCCTTTGACCCGTGCATGTCCTGCGCGGTGCATGTTGTGGACGCCGACGGCAATGATGTTGTCGCGGTGAAGGTGCTGTGATGCGGATTTTAGTCTTAGGCGTTGGCAACATTTTGCTCACCGATGAGGCTATCGGCGTGCGTATTGTGGAAGCGCTGGAGCAGCGTTACATCTTGCCGGATTACGTCGAGGTACTTGACGGCGGCACGGCGGGCATGGAGCTGCTGGGCGATATGGCCGATCGCGATCATCTGATTATCGCCGATGCTATTGTTTCACGCAAAAATGCGCCGGGCACGATCATGGTGCTGCGTGACGATGAAGTTCCGGCGCTGTTTACCAATAAAATCTCCCCGCATCAGCTTGGGCTGGCCGACGTTCTGTCGGCCCTGCGCTTCACAGGGGAGTTTCCGAAAAAACTCACCCTGGTAGGCGTTATCCCTGAATCCCTTGAGCCCCATATCGGTTTAACGCCAACCGTAGAGGCGATGATCACGCCCGCGCTGGAGCAGGTGCTGATGGCGCTGCGCGAATCGGGTGTTGAAGTAGTTGTCCGGGAGGAAACGCATGTCTGAAGAGATCAGCGGTTTCTCAACGTCGCCGCAGTTATTGGTGCAGGCGGCGTTTGAAGAGGTGGCTCGTCGTTCGATGCATGACCTGGCGTTTCTCCACCCAGCAATGCCCGTTTCCGTGTCGAACTTCACGGTATTTGAAGGGCAGTGGACGGGCTGCGTTATCACTCCGTGGATGCTGAGCGCAGTTATTTTCCCTGGCCCGGACCAACGCTGGCCGCGTCGCACCGTCAGTGAAAAACTGGGGCTGCAACTGCCTTACGGTACCATGACCTTCACTGTGAGTGAGCTGGAAGGCGTTTCGCAATATCTATCATGCTCGCTGCTGTCGCCGCTGCCTAAAGCGCTTTCGGTGGATGAGGGGCTGCGGCTGGTGGATGATTGTGCGCGGATGCTGCTTTCCCTTGCGGTGAGCAACCCGGATGCGCCGAGTATGGCAAGTCGTCGCTCGCTGTTGTTTGGCCGTCGGAGCGTGGCGGATGCATGAGCTGTCGCTGTGCCAGAGCGCGGTGGAAATCATCCAGCAGCAGGCCGAGCAGCACGGTGTTAACCGCGTGACGGGCGTATGGCTGGAGATCGGCGCGCTCTCCTGCGTGGAAGAGAGCGCCGTGCGTTTCAGCTTTGATATCGTCTGTCAGCACACTGTCGCGCAAGGCTGTGAATTGCATATTGAGTACCGACCCGCACAGGCCTGGTGCTGGGATTGCAGCCGCGCGGTTGAAATCACCCAGCATGATGCGCGCTGCCCGCAGTGTGATGGTGCGAATTTGCGCGTCGATACGGGCGATTCGTTGCGGGTAAAAAGTATTGAAGTGGAATAACCGGAGTTAATTATGTGTATTGGCGTACCGGGCCAGGTGCTGGCCGTGGGTGAAGATATTCACCAGCTCGCGCAGGTGGAAGTCTGTGGCGTGAAGCGCGATGTGAATATTGCGCTTATCTGCGAAGGCGACACCGCCGACCTCGTTGGGCAGTGGGTGCTGGTGCACGTGGGGTTTGCCATGAGCATTATTGATGAAGCCGAAGCGCAGGCGACGCTGGCAGCGCTGCGGCAGATGGAGTATGACGAAACGGTAGCCTAAGGCGCTCCCGTGTGGGAATGCCTGAGACTGATGACAAACGCAACATTGCCTGATGCGCTGCGCCTATCAGGCCTACAGCGTTTCTGCAATTTATTAAATTTGCACTGTTTTGTAGGCCGGATAAGGCGCTTACGCCGCATCCGGCAAGAACAAAGCGCACTTTGTCCGCTATCTGAGGCGTTCCCTTATGGGAACGCCTGTCTAATCATTACGCTTGTTCGTTTAGCCAAATACGCATTTCACCTTCGCCACGATTTGCCCAACTGAACCACGGTATAAAGGTGAGCGTTTGCGGCTGAAGGGCAGTGCGTCGATGGTTAAAGTGATACAACGCTTCGCCTTCTGAGGGCGTCGCCAGTCGGGTGCCTTCAGTCTGAAGCAGCACTTTTCCTTTCAGTACACCGATACCTTGCTTGAGACGAAATTCAGCGCCTTGCGGCAAATTAAGGTTGTGCAAGTCCGCCCCGTTATCTGCTTCTTCCAGACAGTAAACCAGCGGCCCACGCTGTATAGCGACTTTCCCGGCAATGTGGCGGACCCGAGGATTGGCGTATACACGCATGATCGTCATCGGTAAGGTGAGCGTTATGCAGTCTCCCTTTTGCCAGTGGCGATGGACGTGAAGATACCCTTTAATGACCTCTCCCTGCGCTCGTTCACCGTTAACCTGAACAGTTGGGTTTTCGCACCATTCCGGAAGGCGCAGGGCGAGCGTATGCGCAACTGGTGTCGCATTATCGAAGGTTATGGTCACCCGTTCTTCCCACGGATAGTTGCCGTCTATACGCAGTTGCAGCGATTTCCCTTCAATTTCAAACCGTGCTTTGCTCCCCGCATAGATGTTGATAAACAGCGCATCTTTACGCGGAGTGAAAAGATAATGCCCGATAGCGACCAGCGTGCGGGCGATATTGGGCGGGCAGCAGGCGCAGCCGAACCAGCGCTGACGTACCGGTTTGATATGATCGTACACATGGTTGCAGGCTATGCTTTTGGGCTGCGTTTCCAGCGGGTTAACGTAGAAGAAGTGTTTACCATCCAGCGCCATACCGCCGAGCACGGTATTGTAAAATGCGCGTTCCATGACGTCGGAATACTGGGCGTCGCCTTCCATCTCCAGCATTCGACGGGCGAACATCATCAGGCCGATGGAGGCGCAGCTTTCGGCGTAGGCGGTATCTGAGGGCAGATCGTAATCGCTGGTGAACGCTTCACCCACGGCCTGCGAACCAATGCCTCCGGTGATATACATGCGCTTGTGTACCATATTGTTCCAGATCCGCAGGCAAGTTTGGCGTTTTTCTTCGTCGTGAGTCATGCGTGCGAGATGGGCCAATCCCGTCATCAAATAAACAGAACGTACGGCATGGCCGACGGCTTGATGCTGCTCGTTGAGCGGTTTATGCGCGTGGGTGTATGCTTTGTCTTTCACCATCCACGCGTCACCCCAGTCATTCCAGTGCCAGGTTCCGCCACGCTTCTCAAATTCAATATCGTAGTAGTAGGGCTGTTTTCCACGCTCTTCAAGGAAGAAGCGAGCCAGCTCTTTATAGCGGTTATCCAGCGTGACTTCGTAGAGTCTCATCAGCGCAAGTTCAATTTCCGGGTGTCCTGGGTATCCGCGTCGTTGACCTTCATTAGGGCCAAAAACCGTGTCGATATGGTCGGCAAAGCGACAGGCGATTTCCAGTAGACTACGCTTCCCGGTCGCCTGATAAAAGGCGACTGCTGCCTCGAACAGATGACCCGCACAATAAAGCTCATGACACTCCGCAACGTTTGTCCAGCGCAGGCCAGGCTCCTTCACGCTGTACCAGGTATTAAGATAGCCGTCTTCACATTGTGCCTGAGCCAGTAATTCAATAACGTCATCCGCCGTTTGTTCAAGCGCCGAATCGGGTTTCTGTGACAATGACCAGGCAACGGCTTCCAGCCATTTCGTGACGTCACTATCCTGAAAAACCATGCCGTAGAATTCGCCCTTCTGCATTCCTGCGGCAATGCGATAGTTAGCCAACGCATGGCTGGGTTCCGCTTCCGGAATGGCATCGTTAAGCGCCTGCCATTGATAAGGGATAACCACATCGCGGATAAGTCTTTGATACTCTCCAAGAAATGGGTCAGTAATGGTGATGTGATTCAAAGGTGCTTCTATCACTTCAGCGTGCATTTTCTATTCCTCAGGATAACTGTGAATGACGTTGATGAAGATCGGTGGAAATGCGCTGCATCATAGGGCCATTCAAACGGCACTTGAGCAGGCATAACGCCAGTACCAGATGGAAAATGGCGGGCGCGAGGCTTTGCAGCGCGGTGATACCCTGAATTGACGCCGCAGTCTGATTTTCAAGCCCAGGTTGATAAGCGACCATGATGAGAATCAGGCTGATAATTCCGCCGGAAGAGGCCCAGGAGAGCTTGATAAAAAAGAGGTTAAAGGCAAAATTCATACCCGAAGAACGGACGCCATTTTTCCATTCGCCGTAGTCGTCGGCGAAAGCCATAATGGAAAAGTGCAGGGGCAGGGTGAATCCCAGAACGATGTTGTTGATCAAAATGCAGCCTAACCACAACGTTTGATGCTGCGCTCCGGTTGGCAGGAACCACATCATGACGCCAAAGGCGACCAGCACCAGATTGGTGTAAAAATAGAGCTTCACCATGTCGATGCGGCGGGAGAGCGGGTTAACCACAATGGCGCCAAGAATGGCCGCAATGGTCACCACCGCGAAAAACAGCGACATAAACCCGGCGCTGCCTTCCAGCGCGTACGAGATAAAGTACATATAACCGCCGCCGCGAATGCACAGAATATTCACCAGCAGAAAGGACATCACCAGCATCAGCAGTAACTGGTCGTTCTTCCATAAGCCTTGCAGGTGCTGACGCAACGTAAATTTTCCGGCAAGTGAAAGCGGTACGCGTTCCTTCACCCAGAAAAAGCACAGAAGAAACATCACCACGCCGACCGTACAGATAACAGTGACGCCGTATTGATAGCCTTTTGCCAGATTCCCCTTGCCGAAAAATTCCACCATCCACGGCAAGCCTACGGCGACAAGAAAACCAGCAATGCCGCTTAATACAAAGCGCCAGGATTGACAGGACATCACCTGGTCGTGGCGATTGGTCATTGCATTTATCAACGCACAGTACGGGACGTTGATGGCGGTATAGCCCACAGAGAGCAGGAAATAGGTACCGAATGCCCAGGCGATTTTCATATTCGGGCCCATCTCAGGAACGGTGAAGGTAAGAATGCCAATAACGCCTAATGGCACCGCAATCCATAACTGCCAGGGGCGGAAGCGGCCCCAGCGGCTACGTGTGCGGTCCGCGATGACGCCCATCACCGGGTCAGAGATGGCATCGAAAATACGCAAGATCAGGAACATTGCCCCAACGATAGCGGGGCTTAAACCAAATATATCGGTGTAAAAAAAGAGCAGAAAGCCGCTGATTAAATCGGAGATACAGTGCCCGCCCGCATCACCTAATCCATAGCCGATTTTTTCGCGTGTTGAGAGCGTCTCTCCGGCATCCTCTCTCCTGAGTACATCACCATCCAGATTATCGGCAGTAGCCATAATCAATCTCCATAAGTGTTAGCAGTTTCTATTGGCTAAACAGTCATTACGGCGCATCTCTGACAGTTTTTTAGTAAAAATAGTGCGATTTTTAGAGTAGGGCTGATGAGGCTAAGACGTAAATGATGAGATGTTTTCAATGTGAATTTGATCTATTTTTTACTAGAAACAAATAATTAAATGTGATTTGAGTCACTTTTGAGGGCTGGAATGGCCGTTGGCGGGCTTGCTAATCGTTCGCATTTTGAAGAATTAACGATTGTTTTTTAGTAAAAACACTTATACTGAAACGCTAAATGAACAACGGATGGCGAAAGGCGGCAAAAGAGAGGGATGGTAAAAAAAACACGAATCAAGGATATCGCGGCAGCAAGCGGTGTCTCTATTGCCGCGGTATCCCGCGCGCTGAAAGGGCAATCTGGCCTTGCTGAAGAAACACGTCAGCGCATTCTGGCAATTGCCGAAGCGCAGGGCTATGACTTTACGCGACTACGTGGCGGGCGTATTAAGCGACTGTTGTTTCTGCTCCATCGTCAACATAACATCGCCAGCGCGCTGCCGTTTTATTCGAACGTCATGCTCGGCGTTGCCGATGCCTGTCGCGAAAATGACATTGCCATGAGTTTTCAGCCCGTTGGGCCGGACGATGCGCTTGCTGAAGTAATTCAGTTGCATCAGCCGGATGCGGTGATGGGGGCCGGGTATCTGGAGCCTGAAATTCTGGCAGAGCTTAGCAAAATCACTTTACCGACGGTGTTGGTTGATCTGTGGGCGGCTGATTTTCCCTGCGTAAACCCTGATAATTTTTACGGTGGGTTTATCGCTACGCGCCACCTGATCGAGCAAGGTCGACGCCGGGTTGCATTTTTAGGTAATTCACAGGGGCATTACAGCATTCGCCAGCGTGTAGAAGGCTACCAGCAGGCGATTTTTGATGCGGGTTTAACCGTTTCTTCTGACTACAGAATTGAAGTTCCTCCGGTTAAAGATATCGAAGATGCGCTGGTGAATGGGATGGAAAAGCTGTTGGCTTTGCCCGAACCGCCCGATGCCATCTTTGCCTACAACGACGTGGCGGCGCTGGTCGCGATGCGGGAATGCGCGCGTCGGGGCGTACGCGTACCGCAGGATATCGCGATTGTTGGTTTTGATGATATTGACGCTGCAGCCTGGGCTTATCCCCCGTTAACTACCGTGGCTATCGACAAGCGTGAACTGGGCCGCGATGCTTTCCGCTTATTGCTTAATGATGAGAGCGACAGGAATATGCTCCTGCCAGTAAAACTGGTGGTGCGTGAAAGTTCGGTTAATGGCGCATAGTTGCACGGCAGACAATAATTCGGCAAAGTTGCAGCATTACGCAAAAAGGGCAGTCACAGTGAAACGACTTATTATTGGAATATCCGGTGCCAGCGGCGCAATTTATGGCGTACGCCTGCTTCAGGTTTTACGCGACGTGCCTGATATTGAAACGCATCTGGTGATGAGCCAGGCCGCGCGGCAAACCCTTTCGCTGGAAACGGATCTCTCGTTGCGCGATGTGCAGGCCTTTGCTGATGTCGTGCACGATGCGCGCGATATCGCCGCCAGCATTTCATCAGGGTCCTTCAAAACCATGGGCATGGTGATTCTGCCGTGTTCGATGAAAACCCTTTCCGGCATTGTGAACAGTTATACCGACGGGCTGCTGACCCGCGCGGCGGATGTGGTGCTCAAAGAGCGTCGCCCGCTGGTGCTCTGCGTGCGGGAAACACCGTTGCATCTGGGGCATCTGCGCTTAATGACTCAGGCCGCCGAAATTGGCGCGGTGATTATGCCGCCTGTTCCGGCGTTTTATCATCGGCCGCAAACCATTGATGATATTATAAATCAAACAGTTAACCGCGTTCTCGATCTCTTCAATATCGACCTGCCGCAGGATCTCTTTACCCGCTGGCAAGGTGCCTGAGCTGCACCAATGTGGTGCTAATCTGTGCTTTTCGCCCTGTTGCAGGGCGATTTTGTAACGCCGATCAAATCCTCGATATTTAATCACGTATTTTGCGTTTTACTGCTGCGGATTATGTGTCCGAACTGCTATCTTCCTATCTTGTTACCATATTGCATCTTTTTATTAACAAATTTAACGTCAAAGTCAGCGCTGACGATAAAGATGGCATAAAAGCTGCACTGTTGGTCTGCAACACACAACACAACCTATTAGATAGCAGCTCACTGCATCACGATTTTTAAAGGGGTATGTATGAAGAAGACGGTTCTGGCTCTCTCTTTACTGCTCGGTCTTGGCAGCGTGTCCAGCGCGTTCGCCGCGTTGCCGCAAAGTATCCGCATCGGCACTGACACCACCTATGCGCCGTTTTCCTCGAAAGATGCCAAAGGCGATTTCATCGGCTTTGATATCGATCTGGGTAATGAAATGTGTAAACGCATGCAGGTGAAGTGTTCCTGGGTCGGCAGTGATTTTGATGCCCTGATCCCCTCCATGAAAGCGAAGAAAATCGACGCAATTATCTCTTCTCTCTCTATCACCGAAAAACGACAGCAGGAGATTGCCTTCTCCGACAAGCTCTACGCGGCAGATTCACGTCTGATTGCCGCAAAAGGTTCGCCTATTCAGCCAACGCTGGATTCGTTGAAAGGTAAGCACGTCGGCGTATTGCAGGGCTCGACTCAGGAAGCGTACGCTAACCAAAACTGGCGCAGCAAAGGCGTTGATGTCGTCGCGTACCAGAACCAGGATCTGATTTATTCCGACCTGGCCGCGGGGCGTCTGGATGCCGCTTTGCAGGATGAAGTGGCCGCCAGCGAAGGTTTCCTCAAACAGCCTGCCGGGAAAGATTTTGACTTCGCCGGGCCTTCCGTGAAGGACAAAAAATTCTTTGGCGACGGCACGGGCGTTGGATTGCGTAAAGATGACGCTGAGCTGAAGCAGGCGTTTGATAAAGCGCTTTCTGAACTCCGCGCCGATGGCACGTACGACAAGATGGCGAAGAAGTACTTTAACTTCAACGTCTACGGGGATTAATTTCTCCGGCAGCGTCAATGCACTTAAATGGTGCATTGACACTGCCAATGTTTCGAAGCTGTGCACTCCGTGCACAAAAGTGGTGCATTCCTGCATAAATACGCATTTTTAGTGAGAAAAAAGCCAACAGACAGGGCAGAATGCTTTGCCATTCTGGGCTGAAAAGTGGCACGATAACTGCTCAGGATTTTTTGGACAAACCCGCAGAAATCAAAGGCAGTCGAGGATAATTATGAAAAAGCTGGCGTTATCTTTTTCTCTGGTATTGGCGCTTTCAAGCGCTTCGAGTGTTTTCGCAGCAATCCCACAAAAAGTACGAATTGGCACCGACCCAACCTATGCACCGTTTGAATCAAAGAATGCGAAGGGTGAATTGATTGGTTTTGATATCGATCTGGCAAAAGAGCTGTGTAAGCGTATCCAGACACAATGTACCTTCGTTGAGAACCCGCTGGACGCGCTGATCCCGTCTTTGAAAGCGAAGAAAATCGATGCCATTATGTCTTCGCTGTCGATCACCGAAAAACGTCAGCAGGAAATCGCGTTTACCGACAAACTTTATGCAGCAGACTCTCGCCTGGTCGTGAAAAAAGGCTCTCCGGTAACGCCTGATCTCGCCACCCTGAAAGGCAAACGTGTCGGTGTATTGCAGGGCACTACCCAGGAAACCTACGGGAATGAACACTGGGCGGCAAAAGGGGTTGAGATTGTCTCTTATCAGGGTCAGGACAACATCTACTCCGACCTGACCGCAGGCCGCATTGACGCTGCTTTCCAGGATGAAGTCGCGGCAAGCGAAGGTTTCCTGAAACAACCGATTGGTAAAGATTACGCATTTGGTGGCCCGTCCATCAAAGATGAAAAACTGTTTGGCGTGGGCACCGGTATGGGCTTGCGTAAAGACGACAATGAACTGCGTGAAGCGCTGAATAAAGCGTTTGCTGAAATGCGTGCTGACGGCACGTATGACAAGCTGGCGAAAAAGTACTTCGATTTTAACGTATACGGCGAATAACCTTCGCTGACCACCCGTCGCCCCGCCTCAGAATGGGGCGACGGTGATAATAAGACAGGACAGGCTGAATGCTTTACGGGTTTTCACAAGTCATTTTTCAGGGCGCGCTGGTGACCCTCGAGCTGGCAATCAGTTCGGTGGTACTGGCGGTGCTTATCGGCCTGGTTGGGGCTGGCGCAAAGCTTTCCAATAATCGCGTGATGGCGCTGATATTTGAAGGCTATACGACGTTGATTCGTGGCGTGCCAGATCTCGTGCTGATGTTATTGATTTTCTATGGGTTGCAGATGGCGCTGAACGTGGTGACCGATTCACTCGGCTTGAGCCAGTTCGACATCGACCCAATGATCGCCGGTATTATTACGCTTGGGTTTATCTACGGCGCCTATTTTACCGAGACCTTCCGCGGCGCGTTTATGGCGGTGCCGAAAGGGCACATCGAAGCGGCGACGGCCTTTGGCTTTACCGGCGGGCAGACGTTTCGCCGCATTCTGTTCCCGGCGATGATGCGTTACGCGCTACCGGGGATTGGCAACAACTGGCAGGTTATTCTCAAATCGACAGCGCTGGTGTCGCTGCTGGGGCTGGAAGATGTGGTGAAAGCCACGCAGCTGGCCGGGAAAAGTACCTGGGAACCTTTCTATTTCGCCATCGTCTGTGGCCTGATTTATCTGGTATTTACAACCGTTTCCAATGGTGTGCTGCTGTTGCTCGAACGCCGTTACTCCGTGGGCGTGAAGAGGGCTGACCTGTGATCGAGATTATTCAGGAATACTGGCAATCCCTGCTGTGGACGGATGGTTATCGCTTCACCGGCGTCGCCATTACGCTGTGGCTGCTGATTTCTTCGGTGGTGATGGGTGGAATTCTGGCGCTGTTTCTCGCCATTGCCCGCGTCTCCAGCAATAAATACATCAAATTCCCGGTGTGGCTGTTTACCTATATTTTTCGCGGCACGCCGCTGTATGTACAGCTGCTGGTGTTCTACTCCGGCATGTATACGCTCGAAATCGTGAAAGGCACCGAGCTGCTTAACGCTTTTTTCCGTAGCGGCCTGAACTGTACGGTGCTGGCGCTAACGCTGAATACCTGCGCTTATACTACCGAGATTTTCGCGGGCGCGATTCGCGCGGTGCCGGCGGGTGAAATTGAAGCGGCGCGCGCCTATGGTTTCTCCTCCTTTAAGCTTTACCGCTGCATTATTTTACCGTCGGCGCTGCGTATTGCGCTGCCGGCTTACAGCAATGAAGTGATTCTGATGCTGCACTCGACGGCGCTGGCATTCACCGCCACCGTGCCGGACTTACTGAAGATTGCCCGGGATATCAACTCTGCCACTTATCAGCCGTTTACGGCATTTGGGATTGCGGCGGTGCTTTATCTGATTATCTCGTATGTGCTGATCTCTCTGTTCCGCAAAGCGGAAAAACGCTGGTTGCAGCATGTAAAACCTTCTTCTTCGCACTGAGAACACGATGCCTGAGAATAAATTAAACGTAATCGATCTGCATAAGCACTACGGCGAACACGAGGTGCTGAAAGGGGTATCACTGAAGGCGGACGCCGGGGATGTGATCAGTATTATTGGCTCGTCCGGGTCGGGGAAAAGTACTTTTCTGCGCTGCATTAACTTCCTCGAAAAACCAAGCGAAGGCACGATTGTGGTGAGCGGCCAGAATATCGGGCTGGTGCGTGATAAAGACGGTCAGTTGAAAGTCGCTGACAAAAATCAGCTGCGCCTGCTGCGTACTCGCCTGACGATGGTCTTCCAGCATTTTAATCTCTGGAGCCACATGACGGTGCTGGAGAACGTGATGGAAGCGCCAATTCAGGTGCTGGGCCTGAGCAAGCAGGAAGCGCGCGAGCGAGCGGAAAAATATCTCGCGAAGGTGGGCATCGACGCGCGTCAGCAGGCGAAATATCCGGTGCATCTTTCCGGCGGCCAGCAGCAGCGTGTTTCGATTGCCCGCGCATTGGCGATGGAGCCGGAAGTCCTGCTGTTTGATGAGCCGACCTCCGCGCTGGACCCGGAGCTGGTAGGCGAGGTGCTGCGTATCATGCAGCAACTGGCGGAAGAGGGGAAAACCATGGTGGCGGTGACGCATGAAATGGGCTTTGCTCGTCACGTTTCGTCACACGTTATCTTCCTGCATCAGGGAAAAATTGAGGAAGAGGGTAACCCTGAACAACTGTTCGATAGCCCGCAAAGCCCGCGTTTGCAGCAGTTCCTCAAAGGTTCGCTGAAGTAATCTTTTCAGCCCGGCGCTCCGCCGGGCTATTCGTGCGGACGTTCCAGCCGATAGACCCAGTCGTCGTAGTCAATACCGTTCAGATGATAGGCATTTTCCAGTACCTGAATGCGCACAAACCCCTGTTTTTCCAGCAGGCGCGAAGAACTGCGGTTCTCGCCCAGCACCCAGGCATTAATGGCATTCACACCCAGTTCAGTAAACCCGTACTGGCAGATAGCGCTCAGGGCTTCGCGTGCATAGCCTTTTCCCTGCGCGCACGGTAACAGCGCATAGCCGACGTCTGCTTCATGTGGGTTTTTACTGCTGATACGTAAGCCAATATCACCGATTGGCTCAACGCTGTTTTCGCGCAGCACGAATACGCCACTATCGGCGCAGCGCGCATCGAAAACCGTTCGCAGCGCAGCGTCACTCAATACATCCCCCATATAACGCATCACCTGAGGATCCTGGCGGAGTCGCAGGAAAAAAGGCCAGTCAGATTCGTTGAAGGATGAGAGCAGCAGACGCGGCGTGGTGAGGGTAATCATATTCAATGCCATAACGGGTAAAGAAGCGATTACCTTAACACCTCAACGTGTGGGATTACAGGCTCTTGAGTGCAGCGTGGTGATTGCTAAGATCATGGTAATAGTTGAGTACCGTCTGGCTTTCCAGTGAGGCTCGAAGCTGTAGCGCAAGGTTCAGGCTATCCATGATGTGTGCCTGCGTGACCAGTGGGGAATCTGCGGAAATGCGTGCTTCAGAGACCAGCCAGTCAACGATGCTGCTCCAGCGCCAGAGCGGGGAGTTACCTTTCACGCGTTGTACAGGCCCTGGGAAATTACCGCTACCACGCGCACCTTCCTTTAAAAGTGCAACTGCCTGGCGCGTCAGCCCGGTTAATCCGGCGATATCACTTAAGCCAACCAGCGCAGAATCGACGGACTCCACACGAGCATGTAGCGAGGTGGATGATTCGATGTCACGAATGGCGGATAGAATGGCAGCATCCAGCGAGGGGCTTTCACGGTCAAATTCAAGATAGACCGAAGTGCCGTAAAAACAGACTAGCGCATCCTGGCAGCCTGCTGCATATAACGCATCCTCAAGGCCGGGTGTGCTGGCGTTGACGCCCGAGAGCGTTAACGTGAAATTAAAGAGTGGCATTGTTCACTGCTCCTTTGTGTTGTTTCGGATGAGTATCACGCCTGGCTTACACCTTTCCACCATACGGATAATTTGGTGTGCGTGGTGTACGGGTACGGCAGGTGTAGACCAGATGCTCATCATATGTTCCTGATGTTTGGGAGTGCCGCATTTCAATCTGCCAAAACAGTGGGCGCTTTTACCGCCAGCGACAAATATCCAATCTTGTTCCAACGCGTAGTGGATTGCTGCTCTGATATGTTTATCTGGATGTTCCTTCATCAGCGAGGTCCCGTGAGTATGAAGAGGGTGTTGACGTTCGTCAACATTATTGTGATGTAAAATAATCACGGGAGGGTTATGACAGAGCTTTTTTGACGATGTTGGAAGCGACCTCACGTTGATGAAAGTCGTTAACCAGGCAAAGTGACGTTATGCGAGGCGCCTTCAGGAAAGCACTCCCGTTTACAGGAGTGCCCTGTTTCAGGCTAAAAGATCCTCTAGCGCTTCATCGAGATCGTGCCAGCGGAAGACAAAACCGCTCTCTTCCAGCCGTTTTGGCAGGGCGCGTTGCCCGCCCAGCACCAGTACCGACGATTCCCCCATCAGCAGACGAATGGCCGTGGCGGGTACGCGAAGAATGGCGGGGCGATGTAATGCGTGCCCGAGGGAATGGGCGAATTGTTCATTGTGGACCGGGTAGGGGGAAACCATATTGAACGGCCCGCGCAGCGGATTATCGAGCAACCACAAAATGCCGTTGACCATATCGTCGATGTGGATCCACGCCAGATATTGTCGGCCGCTACCGATTGGCCCGCCGAGCCCAAGTTTGAACGGTGGCAGCATTTTGCCGAGAATACCGCCTTTCGCGGCCAGCACGACGCCGGTGCGAAGTAGGCAAACGCGGGTACGATCGCTTTGCGCGGTGCAGGCGATCTTTTCCCACTTCGCACAGAGTTTGTGGGTAAATTCATTGTGCGGCGGTTCTTCTTCGGTCACCACAACTTCACCGAGATCGCCATAATACCCCGCCGCAGAGCCGGATATCAGCACTTCAGGCGGCATTTCGCTGGCCTGAATTAATGCGCTAATCTTTTCCGTGATATGCCAGCGACTTTCGCACAGCCGTTGTTTTTGCGTATCGGTCCAGCGCTTATCGGCGATCGGCTCGCCCGCCAGATTGATGACGGCATCAATGCCATCGAGCGTGCGCTTGTCGTCAAGCCCCTTCCAGACCTCAACGCGCGAGCCAAAACGCTGCCGGGCTTTATCCGGGCTGCGGGTAACCACGGTCACCGCATGACCCAGCTCCAGCAGGCGCGGAATTAAATGGCCGCCAATCAGCCCGGTTCCTCCGGTAATCAGAATCTTCATGCCACCTCCGTCAGGAAGCGCTTAACGTTGCCAGCTCATTGCAATGGAAACGGAGTCGGCGTAACGCAGCGCGTGAAGTTTATCGACCTCAACTTCAGCATAGGTGACCCAGTGATGTTCACGTGCGATATCGAGCACATCCTGAGTTAATTTCTCCAGCAGTGAGAAGCGGTTACCCTCAATGTGGCTAATGATATTTTTGGTGATCGTGCGGTAGTTCAGCGCATCGTTAATATCTTCGCTGTTGCGCGCCCGGTCCGCCGGATAGCGGATTTCGATATTGATAACCACATCCTGTCGGTTGGCTATCTCTTCGTCTTTAATCCCGATGAAGGTGCGCAGGCGAAGGTTTTTGATGCGGATAATAGCGTCTGGCTGAGACATTGCAGATTACTCCCTTTTATAGTTGTCCCAGCCATCATACACGAAAGCAATCGGCCACTTAATGGGGCTGCGCCTGTTGCATGGCCCGCGCGGTTGCCGGGCGCTGGCGGATGCGCTCAAACCAGTTTTGCACCGCCGGGTAGGTGGTAAGATCGATACGTTGCCGCACGTGGGAATTTACCCACGGCCAGCAGGCGATATCGGCAATGCTGTAGTGATCGCCTGCAATCCACGGGTGACTGGCAAGGCGTTGATTCAGCACGCTATACAGGCGCTGGGTTTCCACCTGGTATCGCTCAATGGCGTAGGGAACGGGTTGCGGGGCGAAGTGATTAAAGTGATGGTTTTGCCCCAGCATCGGGCCCAGGCCGCCGACCTGCCAGAACAACCACTGTAACGTCGTGTGGCGCTCGCGCAGTTCGCCGCTCAGCAACTTGCCGGATTTTTCTGCCAGATAGAGAAGGATGGCCCCGGATTCAAACAGGCTAAATGGGGCGCCGCCGTCCTCCGGCTGATGATCAACAATGGCCGGGATTTTGTTATTCGGTGAAATATCGAGAAATTGCGGCTTAAACTGCTCGCCTTTATTGATATCGACGCGAATCAAGCGATAGGGCAGTTCAGCCTCTTCAAGGAAAAGCGTAATTTTGTGGCCGTTCGGGGTGGGCGCATAGTAGAGATCTATCATCGTCTCTCCGATTTTTGGCGGGTTGATTTCTACAGTATAGGCTCAAGTATCGACTCGGGGCTGACATGCAAAATCCTCATGGCGGCGATAAGTGACAAGCATGAAAAGACAGGATATGTTGATTTATCGCCATCAGACAGTGAGTATATTATGAGCACCCCTGCAATTACCCTTTGGTCCGATTCCGATTTTTTCTCGCCTTATGTTTTGTCCGTTTACGTGGCGCTGCAGGAAAAAAGCCTGCCGTTCACGCTCAAAACCGTGTCGCTGAATAACGGCGAACATCTTCAGTCAGGCTGGAAAGGCTATGGTCAGACGCGACGCGTACCCTTGCTGGAAATCGACGAGTTCCAGCTGAGCGAGTCATCGGCAATCACCGAATATCTTGATGAACGTTTTGCCCCGCCGCAGTGGGAGAGACTTTATCCGCATGATATGCAAAAACGCGCCCGCGCCCGGCAAATTCAGGCATGGTTGCGCAGCGACCTGATGCCGATTCGCGAAGAACGATCGACGGATGTGGTATTTGCTGGTGTAAAAAAACCGCCATTAACCCGCGCGGGAGAAGCAAGCGCCGCTAAACTGTTTGACACGGCGAGCGCGTTACTGGCTCACGGGCAGCAAAATTTGTTTGGTGAATGGTGTATCGCGGATACGGATCTGGCGCTGATGCTTAATCGCCTGGTGCTGAATGGAGATGATGTTCCTCAGGCGCTTGCCGACTACGCCGAGTTCCAGTGGCAACGTTCTTCGGTTCTGCGCTACGTTGCGCTTTCAGCGAAACGCGCAGGCTGAAAACGCGCACGGAATCCATTATGATAGTACGGTTTTCATGTGTGGAGATTTGATAAATGAAGCTGATGTTTGCATCGGATATTCATGGTTCTCTGCCCGCGACTGAACGCGTATTGTCACTCTTTGCACAAAGCGGTGCCCGCTGGTTGGTTATCCTTGGCGATATCCTCTATCACGGGCCGCGTAATGCATTGCCTGAGGGCTACGCACCGGCGCAGGTAGCCGAACGCCTCAACCCGCTGGCGAGCCAGATTATTGCCGTTCGCGGCAACTGCGACAGCGAAGTGGACCAGATGCTGTTGCACTTTCCCATCACCGCGCCCTGGCAGCAGATCCTGACTGAAAATCAGCATCTGTTTTTGACGCATGGTCATCTCTATGGCCCCGATAACCTTCCGCCGCTGGCGGCAGGTGATGTGCTGGTCTCCGGGCATACGCATCTCCCGGTTGCCGAGAAGCGCGGCGAGATTTTCCTGTTTAACCCCGGCTCGGTCAGCATTCCGAAAGGCGGTAATGTCGCCAGTTACGGCATGCTGGACGGCGATAAACTGCAAGTTTTCGCACTCAATGATCAACAGGTTATTGCAGAGGTTGTGATTAACCCGTAATTTAGCCGACAAACGTAAAATGCGCCGCAAGAGCGCTTCTGGAGAAACTTTTCTGATGGTCGAGCAGAATCATTTGGCAAGCACGGAATGGGTAGATATCGTCAACGAAGACAATGAGGTTATCGCGCAGGCCAGCCGTGAACAGATGCGGGCTCAGTGTCTGCGTCATCGCGCTACCTACATTGTCGTTCATGACGGTATGGGGAAAATACTGGTGCAGCGTCGCACCGATACCAAAGATTACCAACCTGGCTTGCTGGATGCGACGGCAGGCGGTGTGGTGCAGTCTGATGAGCAGATGCTCGACTCAGCGCGTCGCGAAGCAGAAGAAGAGCTGGGCATTGCTGGTGTGCCGTTTGCCGACCATGGACAGTTTTACTTTGAAGATAAGCACTGCCGCGTCTGGGGAAGCCTGTTCAGCTGTGTTTCTCACGGGCCGTTTGCGTTGCAGGAAGAAGAGGTCAGCGAAGTGTGCTGGCTGACGCCGGAAGAGATCACCGCGCGCTGTGACGAATTTACCGCAGACTCGCTAAAAGCGCTGGCGCTGTGGATGAGTCGCAATGCGAAGAATCAGTCACACGAACCGGAAACTGCTGACAAAGAGTAGCGTGCTGAAAATGTGATGGCGTATCGCGCCCATAAAAAAATCCAGAGGTTTAACCCCCTGGATTTTTTTTCGCCCCGGTGAAGGGGCGGCAGGCTGTATTAGTCCTGCTGAGACGACTGAATCGCGGTCAAAGCGATGGTGTAGACGATATCGTCAACCAGCGCGCCACGGGACAGGTCGTTAACCGGTTTGCGCATGCCTTGCAGCATCGGCCCGATGGAGATCAGGTCGGCAGAACGCTGTACCGCTTTGTAGGTGGTGTTACCGGTGTTCAGATCCGGGAAGATGAACACGGTAGCGCGACCTGCAACCGGAGAGTTCGGCGCTTTAGATTTCGCAACGTCAGCCATAACGGCGGCGTCATACTGCAGCGGGCCGTCGATCATCAGGTCAGGACGTTTTTCCTGCGCCAGACGAGTCGCTTCGCGAACTTTCTCTACATCGCTACCTGCACCAGAGGTACCGGTGGAGTAGGAGAGCATCGCTACGCGCGGTTCGATACCGAAAGCAGTAGCGGAATCAGCGGACTGAATCGCGATTTCTGCCAGCTGTTCAGCGGTCGGGTCTGGGTTGATCGCGCAGTCACCGTAAACATAAACCTGTTCCGGCAGCAGCATGAAGAACACAGAGGAAACCAGAGAGCTGCCCGGCGCAGTTTTGATCAGCTGCAGCGGCGGACGGATGGTGTTCGCAGTGGTGTGAACCGCACCGGAAACCAGACCGTCAACGTCGTCCTGTTCCAGCATCAGGGTGCCGAGAACCACGTTGTCTTCCAGCTGTTCGCGGGCAACGGTTTCGGTCATCCCTTTGTTTTTACGCAGTTCAACCAGACGAGCAACATAGCTTTCGCGAACCACATCCGGGTCAACGATTTCTACGCCAGCGCCCAGTTCAACGCCCTGTGCAGCAGCAACGCGGTTGATGTCATCCGGGTTACCCAGCAGCACGCAGGTTGCGATACCACGTTCAGCACAGATAGCGGCTGCTTTAACGGTACGTGGTTCGTCGCCTTCCGGCAGAACAACACGTTTACCCGCTTTACGCGCCAGCTCGGTCAGCTGATAACGGAACGCTGGCGGAGACAGACGACGGCTGCGCTCGGAGGTCGCAGTCAGAGACTCGATCCAGTCTGCGTTGATGTAGTTAGCAACGTATTCCTGAACTTTCTCAATACGCTCGTGATCGTCAACCGGGACTTCCAGGTTGAAGCTCTGCAGGCTCAGAGAGGTCTGCCAGGTGTTGGTGTTCACCATGAATACCGGCAGGCCGGTCGCGAAGGCACGTTCACACAGTTTGCTGATACGCGCGTCCATTTCATAGCCGCCGGTCAGAACCAGTGCGCCGATCTCCACGCCGTTCATTGCTGCCAGGCAAGCGGCAACCAGAACGTCAGGACGGTCAGCGGAGGTCACCAGCAGTGAACCCGGACGGAAGTGTTCCAGCATGTGCGGAATGCTACGTGCACAGAAGGTCACGGATTTCACGCGGCGGGTGTTGATATCGCCTTCGTTGATGATGGTCGCATTCAGGTGACGCGCCATGTCGATAGCGCGCGTCGCGATCAGATCGAAACTCCACGGAATCGCGCCCAGAACCGGCAGAGAGCTGGCAGAGCTCAATTTAGCAGGATCGACTTTAATCACTTTTGCAGTGGTGGAATCGTCGAAGATCTCAGACAGATCCGGGCGAGTACGGCCCTGCTCATCAACCGGGGCATTCAGTTTGTTAACGATAACGCCGGTGATGTTGGTGTTTTTCGCGCCGCCGAAGCTGCTGCGGGTCAGCTCAATGCGTTCGTTGATCTGTTCCTGGGTATCGGTACCCTGGGACATTACAAAGACGATTTCGGCATTCAGCGTTTTAGCAATTTCATAGTTCAGAGACTGGGCAAACTGATGTTTGCGAGTCGGAACCAGACCTTCAACCAGAACCACTTCCGCGTCTTTGGTGTTCGCGTGGTAGTTAGCGATGATCTCTTCCATCAGCACATCTTTCTGATTGCTGGACAGTAGAGACTCAACGTGGCTCATCTTCAGCGGTTCAGCCGCCGGGATAGCAGAGTTCGCACGCACGATAGTGGTGGTCTGGTCTGGCGCATCGCCACCGGTACGCGGTTGAGCGATAGGTTTGAAGACGCTCAGACGAACGCCTTTACGTTCCATAGCACGGATGACGCCCAGGCTGACGCTGGTCAGGCCGACGCTGGTTCCGGTAGGAATAAGCATGATAATACGGGACACGGTTTATCCTCTTTTGCTCGTTGCCGCCGATTTTGGCGGGCACAAAACAGCACCGCCAGCATTGCTGGCGGTGTGGAATCAGGCGGTCAGACGGCAGGCGTCTTGCGCGATAACCAGCTCTTCGTTGGTCGGGATCACAACAGCAGGGCGGGTGCCTTCTTTGTTGATGAAGCCAGATTTACCGAAACGAGCAGCCAGGTTACGTTCGTGATCAACTTCGAAGCCCAGAACGCCCAGTTTACCCAGGGAGAGTTCGCGAACCATTGCAGCGTTTTCACCGATACCACCGGTGAAGACAACCGCGTCCAGACGACCGTCCATCAGTGCAGTGTAAGAACCGATGTATTTCGCCAGACGGTGGCAGTAAACGTCCATTGCACGTTTAGCGTCAGCTTTCTCTTTGTAGTTGTCTTCAACATAACGGCAGTCGCTGGTGACTTCGGTCAGACCCAGCAGGCCAGACTCTTTGGTCAGCATTTTGTTGATAGCGTCAACGCTCATGCCCAGGGTGTCGTGCAGGTGGAAGATGATAGCCGGGTCGATATCGCCAGAGCGCGTACCCATTACCAGACCTTCCAGCGGAGTCAGACCCATAGAGGTGTCAACGCATTTGCCGTTACGGATTGCAGAAACAGAACCACCGTTGCCCAGGTGGCAGGTAATGATGTTCAGTTCTTCAACCGGTTTGTTCAGCATTTTGGCCGCTTCCTGAGTCACGAAGAAGTGGCTGGTGCCGTGCGCGCCATAGCGACGAACGCCGTGCTCTTTGTACAGGCTGTACGGCAGAGCATAAAGGTAAGATTCTTCCGGCATGGTCTGATGGAACGCGGTATCGAATACAGCCACGTTTTTGTCTTTCAGATTCGGGAAGGATTTCAGCGCTTCGGCGATACCGATCAGGTGAGCCGGGTTGTGCAGCGGAGCAAAAGAGGCAGAGTCTTTGATGCCCTGAATGACGGATTCGTCGATAACAACGGAGCTGGTGTACTTCTCGCCGCCGTGTACGATACGGTGACCAATCGCAGTCAGCTGTGCAGACAGTTCTGGTTTTTGTGCCAGAATAGTGTTAACGATAAAGTTCAGCGCTTCACTGTGAGCGGCGCCTGCACCTAAAGCCGCTTCTTGTTTGCTGCCGTCCATTTTCCATTTGATACGTGCTTCAGGAAGATGGAAACATTCGGCCAAACCAGAGAGGTACTCGTCACCGTTCAGTGCATCGATGATGGCAAATTTCAGTGAGGAGCTACCGCAGTTCAGAACCAGTACTAACTTACTCGACATGGAAGTACCTATTTATGATACGTGGCTAAAAAAACGTCAGGAGTCACAAAGCGTAGCGCAGGATGAAGCTGACATTTATGATTAACATCATGCCTGAATCGATTTTGAGGCAGGATGAAAGAAATACATATTGATTCTAAGTCATTTTGCATATTTTTCAGCCAATGGCAGAATATGCGATAATTTGACGGACTGGACGAGATAGACTAGCCCTCATCTCAGGCTGGCACAGGATACCCGATTGCAGGGTTTATGCCAAAATGTTTTGAACGTTGTCATACCCAGTTGTGGATTTGCACGAATTTTTTAATTTTTATATGTGAAGTTGAGGTAAGCCATGTCGACGCCCGAAAATCGCTCGGTCAGTTTTTTTAGTTTGTTCCGCCGGGGGCAGCACTACTCTAAGACGTGGCCGCTGGAAAAACGCCTTGCGCCGGTGTTTATTGAAAACCGCGCGATCCGTATCACTCGCCACGCAATCCGCTTTATGCCGCCGGTAGCGGTCTTTACCCTGTGCTGGCAAATTGCCCTGGGTGGGCAACTTGGTCCGGCCGTCGCCACCGCGCTGTTTGCCCTGAGCCTGCCGATGCAGGGGCTATGGTGGTTGGGGAAACGCTCCGTTACGCCGCTGCCGCCGTCCACCTTGCAGTGGTTCTACGAAGTGCGTGGCAAATTACAGGAAGCCGGGCAGGCGCTCGCCCCGGTAGAAGGCAAGCCTGATTACCAGGCGCTGGCTGACACGCTTAAGCGCGCCTTCAAACAACTGGATAAAACTTTCCTTGATGATTTGTAATTAACCATCAAAAACGCATATAAAAGAAGGCACAACGTTTGTGTCTTTTTTTATGCTGCAAAGCGCAACAGGAGTCGTAAAAATGGAAATGACCCATGCTCAACGTCTGATTTTGTCTAATCAATACAAAATGATGACGATGCTTGATCCCGATAACGCGGAACGCTATCGCCGTCTGCAGACCATCATCGAGCGCGGTTTTGGCCTGCAAATGCGCGAACTGGATCGCGACTTCGGTGAGTTAAAAGAAGAAACCTGCCGCATTGTTATCGACATCATGGAGATGTATCACGCGCTGCACGTTTCATGGACCAACCTGAAAGACGCCGACACTATCGATGAACGTCGCGTCACCTTCCTTGGTTTTGACGCGGCAACCGAAGCCCGCTTCCTGAGCTATGTCCGCTTCATGGTTAATGTTGAAGGCCGCTATACCCATTTCGACGCAGGAACGCACGGCTTTAACGCCCAGACCCCAATGTGGGAAAAATATCAGCGCATGCTGAACGTCTGGCACTCCTGCCCGCGCCAGTACCACCTGAGCAGCAACGAAATTAATCAAATCATCAACGCCTGAGGGAGGCGCCTGTGCAGTGTAAAGGTTTTCTGTTTGATCTGGACGGTACGCTGGTGGATTCTCTGCCGGTCGTGGAACGCTCATGGTGCAGTTGGGGCGATCGTTTCGGGATACCGCACGATGAGATCCTCGGTTTTATCCACGGTAAACAAGCGATCACCTCGCTGCGCCACTTTATGCCGGGGCAATCTGAAGAGGCGATCCAGGCCGAGTTCACCCGCCTTGAGCAGATTGAAGCCAGCGATACGGACGGCGTGATTGCACTGCCAGGCGCGCTTGAGTTGCTCGAAACGCTGAACGCGAACCACATTCCGTGGGCGATTGTGACGTCGGGCTCGATTCCGGTTGCTCATGCGCGCCACAAAGCGGCGGGGCTGCCGATGCCGGAAGTCTTTGTCACCGCCGAGCGCGTGAAACGCGGCAAGCCAGAGCCGGATGCGTATCTGCTTGGCGCGGAGCTGTTAGGGCTCGCCCCGCTGGATTGTACCGTCGTGGAAGATGCGGCGGCGGGCGTGCTCTCCGGTCTGGCGGCAGGGTGTCATGTGATAGCGGTTAACGTGCCGGCAGATGCGCCACGTCTTAACGAAGCCGATTTTGTGCTGACGACGCTTGATGTGCTCAATATTGCTAAACAGCCCGACGGCACCGTTGATGTGACGTTAAAAGCATAAACTTATGATTTGGCCCCGCATACACGGGGCTTTTTTCTGCCATGATATAACCACTTATCACTTATCTTTCTGACAAGGATGTGTTTTGAACGGTGAATTGATTTGGGTGCTCTCTCTACTGGCTATCGCGGTTGTGCTGTTCGCGATGGGCAAAGTGCGCATGGATGCTATCGCACTGTTGGTCATTGTGGCCTTCGTACTAAGTGGCACCTTAACCCTCAGCGAAGCCTTTTCAGGTTTTAGCGATCCCAACGTTATTCTGATTGCCGCCCTGTTTATCATCGGCGATGGCCTGGTGCGTACTGGCGTCGCCACCAAGATGGGCGCGTGGCTGGTGCAGGTTGCCGGCAGCAGCGAAACCAAGATGCTGGTCTATCTGATGCTCACCGTCGCCGGTCTCGGTGCGTTTATGAGCTCAACCGGCGTGGTGGCTATCTTTATTCCCGTCGTCCTCAGCGTGTCGATGCGCATGAATATCTCGCCGTCGCGCCTGATGATGCCGCTCAGTTTTGCCGGGCTTATCAGCGGTATGATGACGCTGGTGGCGACGCCACCGAACCTGGTGGTCAACAGTGAATTACTTCGCGAAGGGCTGCACGGCTTTGGCTTCTTCAGCGTCACGCCGATTGGCCTGGTCGTGCTGCTGCTCGGCATCGTTTATATGCTGCTGATGCGCTTTATGTTCAAAGGCGAAGACCCGTCATCGTCACGCGATGGCGGCAAACGCAGCTCGTTTCGCGATCTCATCAAAGCTTATCGCTTAACGGGGCGTGCGCGCCGCCTGGCGATTCGCCCCGGCTCGCCAATGATTGGCCAGCGACTCGATGACCTGAAGCTGCGTGAACGCTACGGCGCGAACGTTATCGGCGTGGAACGCTGGCGTCGTTTTCGCCGGGTGATTGTGAACGTTAACGGGGTCTCTGAATTCCGCGCGCGCGATGTGCTGCTGATCGACATGTCGGCGGCAGACGTGGACCTGCGTGAGTTTTGCGCCGAACAGATGCTTGAGCCAATGGTGCTGCGTGGTGAATACTTTGCCGATCAGGCGCTCGATGTAGGGATGGCGGAAGTCTCGCTGATCCCGGAATCGGAACTGCTGGGGAAAACGGTGCGCGAAATAGCGTTTCGTACCCGTTATGGTCTGAACGTCGTTGGGATGAAACGTAACGGCGAAGCGCTGGACGGCTCGGTGGTAGACATCCCGCTGGAACTTGGCGATATCGTGCTGGTGGTGGGGAACTGGAAACTCATCAATCAGCTGGCGCAGAAAGGGCGCGATTTCGTGGTGCTTAACCTGCCGGTTGAAGTGAGCGATGCTTCGCCAGCGCATAGCCAGGCTCCGCATGCGATTTTCTGTCTGGTGCTGATGGTTGCTTTGATGCTCACAGATGAAATACCTAACCCGATTGCGGCGATTATAGCCTGCCTGCTGATGGGGAAATTCCGCTGTATTGATGCGCAAAGCGCGTATAAATCCATTCACTGGCCGAGCATCATTTTGATTGTGGGGATGATGCCGTTCGCGCTGGCGCTGCAAAAAACCGGTGGTGTTGATTTGGTGGTGAAAGGGCTGATGGATATCGGCGGCGGGCAGGGACCGTACTTGATGCTGGGCTGTCTGTTCGTGATGTGCGCCACTATCGGGCTGTTTATTTCCAACACGGCAACGGCGGTATTGATGGCGCCGATTGCGCTGGCGACAGCGAAATCGATGGGCGTTTCACCCTATCCGTTTGCCATGGTAGTGGCGATGGCGGCCTCGGCGGCCTTTATGACGCCGGTATCATCGCCGGTGAACACGCTGGTGCTGGGGCCAGGGAAATATAGCTTCAGTGATTTCGTGAAAATCGGGGTTCCGTTCACCATTCTGGTGATGATTGTCAGCGTGCTGCTGATACCGGTATTGTTCCCGTTTTGAGTGGCGGTAAAGCCGGATGGCGGCTTCGCCTTATCCGGCCTAAGCGGGTTGATAATGTTGGATGCACCTGTAGGCCGGATAAGCGCCAGCGCCATCCGGCAACAACAGACCGCACTACAGCGGCGAATCGGTACTGATCTCGTCCAGCGACAAATGGAAGCTCGGCACAAACACGTCCATAAAGTAGTCCATCTCTTCGCTACGCCGTTCTGACAGCGTTTTCTCCAGCCGACCTTTTGCCAGCAAAAACTCGTTATTCCCGGCCGATAACTCTTCCAGGCATTTCAAATACGCACACAACGCATCGGCCTGTTTAACCAGCGATTTCTCTTCCTCGCTGTATTGATGTTCATCGATCAGCGGTGCAAAGATATCCTGCAACTCCTCCGGCACCATCTCGACCAGCTTCTGCTGGGCAATCTTTTCGATAGCTTTATATTCCTGGGCGATTTGCGAATTGAAGTATTTCACCGGTGTCGGTAAGTCTCCGGTAAGCACTTCCGATGCGTCGTGATACATCGCCAGCAGTGCGATGCGCTCGGCGTTAACCTGTCCGCCAAATTTACGGTTTTTAATCGCGGCCAGCGCGTGGGCAACCATCGCCACCTGCAAGCTGTGTTCAGAGACGTTTTCCGTGCGCACGTTGCGCATCAATGGCCAGCGGTTGATTAATTTGAGGCGGGAGAGGTGGGCAAAAAAATGACTCTGATTCATAGCGACCCTTACTCGGTTACATCAGTAAGGGTCATTGTGCGCTGAGATGCGGGCCGGATGCAAATCCGGCCAACGCCTTACGCCTGACGATAGCCCGACAGGAAGCGGCCAAAGCGGGTAATTGACATCTCGAGGTCGTCGATGCGCGGCAGTGTGACGATACGCACATGGTCCGGCCACGGCCAGTTAAACGCCGTTCCCTGAACCAGCAGCACTTTTTCCTGCAACAGGAAATCGAGCACCATTTTCTGATCATCGTGAATGTTAAAGCGTTTAGCATCGATTTTCGGGAACATGTAGAGCGCGCCGTTAGGCTTCACGCACGAGACGCCAGGGATCTCGTTAATCAGTTCCCACGCGCGGTTACGCTGCTCATATAAACGACCGCCCGGTACGATAAACTCGCTGATACTCTGATACCCGCCCAGCGCCGTCTGGATGGCGTGCTGCGCCGGAACGTTGGCGCACAGGCGCATTGAGGCCAGCATTTCCAGCCCTTCAATATAACCTTTCGCATGTTTTTTCGGCCCGTTCAGTACCATCCAGCCCTGACGGAAGCCCGCCACGCGATAGGTTTTTGACAGGCCGTTAAAGGTCACGGTCAGTAAGTCTGGGGCCAGCGCGGCGATAGAGTGGTGCTGGGCGTGATCGTAGAGGATCTTATCGTAGATTTCGTCAGCGAAGATGATCAGGTTATGTTCGCGGGCGAGCTCGACGATTTCCAACAGCAGCTCTTTGGGATAGACCGCCCCGGTTGGGTTGTTCGGGTTGATGATCACAATGCCGCGGGTTCGCGGGGTGATTTTGGCGCGAATATCGTCGAGGTCCGGGAACCAGCCTGCGGATTCATCGCACAGATAGTGCACCGCATTGCCGCCGGAAAGCGAGACTGCTGCTGTCCATAACGGGTAATCCGGTGCCGGCACCAGCATTTCATCGCCGCTGTTCAGCAATGCCTGCATGGCCTGCACAATCAGTTCAGATACGCCATTGCCGATATAAATATCTTCTACCGTCACATCGCGCATGCCGCGTGCCTGGTAGTGTTGCATGATAGCTTTACGGGCGGAGTAGAGCCCTTTGGAGTCGCAATAACCTTGCGCTGTTGGCAGGTTGCGGATCACATCGACCAGGATTTCATCCGGCGCGTCAAACCCGAAGGGGGCCGGGTTGCCGATGTTGAGCTTCAGAACTTTGTTGCCTTCTTCTTCAAGGCGTTTGGCCTCTTTCAGAACCGGGCCACGGATGTCGTAACAGACGTTGTCTAACTTGCTGGATTTTTCGATGGGGGACATGAACCTTTAACCTTTTTAGCTGTTATCGCCACTCCCAGCCATGGAAGTCAGCTTGGAATAATGTACTCCGCATCACCGGTGTTTTGAAGGGTCAACAGGAGAAGATTTTGTCAGTTTTAATGTCGCAGCACATTCTTTTTATCTAAAATTCAGCGACAATGCCGATTGTATGTATTGTTAATTTATTGTTTTATAGCGTCTTGTGTTGGTTGCTTGTTGATTTTCAGTTGTTTTAACTGATTAAAAACAAAACAGTTAAGTCAGGCGAAAATGTGCCGCGATATACTTTAGCAATGCTTTAGTAATATTAATTGTGAATGAATTTATGAAACATATACATCATGGCTAATACATTTCTCTGTGAATTCAATGTTAATCATTGTTAATGAACACCTCTGCCGGTCATTAATGTTTTATTTTAAATTGCAAAGTAATCATTAAGAATTGTTAGTTTTATTAAAGCATTTTGATTTTAATGGAATTTTTGCCTAAAGATCTTACTTATTAATACTTATAAATATAATGGTTTTAGGTTAGGATAATGATGTTATCGCGGACATTCATTCATCATACTTGTGAGTGATTATCGCTGCAAACAGACAACGTGATGTTATTAAACACTTTTTAATCATTTGTTTCCCTCCGGTATTATTGGGTAGTCAGCATTATATCGACTGGCCAGACAACCGGATTTTGAAAGAGCTCACACAAAGGTACTGAGAACAATAGTCTCACACCTGAAGATAAACACTTTATCGCAGAGGGGACTGTCACCCGATGGGAGGCAGACAATTTTAATGTAATACCGCTCCGTCAGGCAGTCATTCGGTTGCATCATGCCGAAGGATGGGCTTTTAAAAGGATGAGCCTGATTTTAGAGCGCGGCATCAACAAGGCAGGTTAGCCTTAGCGACCTGTAAGTGAATAAATATGATAAATGCAAATCGTCCGATACTGAACCTCGACCTCGATCTGCTGAGAACATTTGTTGCGGTCGCCGATTTGAGCACTTTTGCCGCAGCAGCAGCAGCCGTTTGTCGCACCCAATCCGCCGTTAGCCAGCAAATGCAGCGGCTTGAACAACTTGTTGGCAAAGAACTTTTTGCCCGTCATGGCCGTAATAAACTGCTGACCGAACACGGTATCCAGCTCTTAGGCTATGCACGTAAAATCCTGCGCTTTAATGATGAAGCCTGTACATCGCTGATGTTCAGTACGCTTCAGGGGCAACTGACGATTGGTTCGTCCGATGAGTCAGCGGATACCATCCTGCCGTTCCTGCTCAACCGTATTAGCTCCGCCTGGCCGAAGCTTGGGCTTGATGTGCGTGTTAAGCGACACGCGGACATGGCGGACATGCTCCATAAGAACGAGGTTGATCTGGTACTCACCACGCACCGGATCGACGCGTTCCACTCGACGGTGTTACGTACCTCGCCGACGCACTGGTACTGCGCCGCAGAGTTCGCCCTGCGTCCGGGAGAGCCCGTACCATTGGTGTTGCTTGATGATCCGAGCCCGTTCCGCGATATGATTATCTCCACCCTGGATGCGGCAAATGTGCCGTGGCGTCTGGCGTATGTGGCCTCTACACCGTCAGCGGTACGCGCTGCGGTGAAGGCGGGGCTTGGCGTTACCGCAAGGCCGGTAGAGATGATGAGCCCGGAACTGCGCGTGCTGGGAAGAGCCGACAAAATGCCGGTGTTGCCAGATACCGAATATTTACTAAGCTGTAACGTGCAGAATCCAAATGAATTAATGCAGATGATCTTCCAGTCGGTTGAGACGAGCATCAAGCCATGGACACAGAGCACTGTCTATACCCTGGAAGGGGGAGATAATTCCCATGCTGATGACGAGGTTATTGAGTAACAACCTTGTAGAAAACTGGTAACAAAATGTAAGTGTAAAAAAGAGTCACTGGCCAGCGAAAATGAGCCAGTGGCTTTTTTTTCGCCTGCGCTAATGCTTTTTGCAATTAATGCTTTTTACTATTCGTAATGCAATCAGTTAATTAAGTGATTACTTGCCGTAAATTCGGGCAATTGTGATCCACTTTTAACATATCCTGCTAATGTTAAAAAACCGGGTGTTTTGTTGCTGTTTTTCAGGTCGAATTAACAGAACCGTGTCTTAGATCAAGAAAATACTCCTCCAGAGGGGGAGGAATCGTGTGAAATTCCTGTCAAAATAGAAGGGTACTAATTGTTATTGTTCTTAAACGGACACGATTCACCAGCACTCAATCCGGAGGGTGACATGAGTCGAAATGCCGCAAAGGGCACGTAATGTTAATGAAATGGAATTGATGTAAATTAATGTGATGAAACCTTTGTTAAAGTTGACAAAAGGTTATCGAAAGGAGTAAAAAACCTCAAATTTTTTCGGTCTATGCTTTGATTCTGGCCGTTTTGCTGGTTTTTTAATCCTCCCCATGAATCGATGTAGCGTCCATCTGCCGGTAAGAGCAGAAGTGGTTATGCTACCTATTTGGTAAAGCTTTGCGTATGTCAACATCCACTGAAATCATCGCTCATCACTGGGCATTTGCTATCTTTCTGCTCATCGCCGTTGGCCTGTGCTGCCTCATGCTGGTTGGCGGTTGGTATCTTGGCGGTCGCGCGCGCGCAAGAAGTAAAAACACGCCGTTTGAATCGGGTATCGACTCTGTGGGTACCGCACGCCTGCGCATGTCCGCGAAGTTCTATCTGGTCGCCATGTTCTTCGTCATCTTCGACGTGGAAGCGCTCTACCTTTTCGCCTGGTCAACCTCTATCCGCGAAAGTGGCTGGGTAGGGTTTATCGAAGCCGCAATTTTCATTTTGGTGCTACTGGCTGGTCTGGTTTACCTCGTTCGTGTTGGCGCACTTGACTGGACGCCTGCGCGTTCTCGCCGCACCCTGGTGAACTCCGATACTGACAGCGTCACTAACCGTAATACGCAGTAAAAGCGAGGCAATAAGATGGATTATACGCTCACCCGCATAGATCCTAACGGTGAGAACGACCGTTATCCCCTGCAAAAACAGGAGATTGTTACCGATCCCCTGGAGCAGGAAGTTAACAAAAGCGTGTATATGGGCAAGCTCGAACACGCGATGCACGATATGGTCAACTGGGGTCGCAAAAACTCAATCTGGCCATACAACTTTGGTCTTTCTTGCTGCTACGTTGAGATGGTGACGTCTTTCACTGCGGTGCATGACGTGGCGCGTTTCGGTGCGGAAGTTCTGCGTGCTTCCCCGCGTCAGGCTGACCTGATGGTGGTAGCGGGAACCTGCTTCACCAAGATGGCCCCGGTTATTCAGCGCCTGTATGAACAGATGCTGGAACCTAAGTGGGTTATCTCAATGGGCGCCTGCGCGAACTCTGGCGGCATGTACGACATTTACTCTGTCGTGCAGGGCGTTGATAAGTTTATTCCGGTTGATGTTTACATCCCGGGCTGCCCGCCGCGTCCGGAAGCCTATATGCAGGCACTGATGCTGCTGCAAGAGTCTATCGGCAAAGAGCGCCGCCCGCTGTCGTGGGTGGTGGGCGATCAGGGCGTTTATCGCGCCAACATGCAGTCGGAACGCGAGCGTAAACGCGGCGAACGAATTGCAGTGACGAATCTGCGCACGCCTGACGAGATTTAATTTGCGCCTGCGGGCGGGATAAAAACTTCGCAAATCAATCTACTACAACGCGAAGCCTCGTCAGCAGTCACCACGGACCTTTTGCAATGGTGAACAATATGACCGATTTAACCGCGCATGACGCAGCCGTTTGGCAAACCCGCGATCACCTTGATGATCCGGTCATCGGCGAACTGCGCAACCGTTTTGGGCCGGATGCTTTTACCGTTCAGGCGACCCGCACCGGGGTTCCCGTCGTTTGGGTCAAGCGCGAACAGCTGCTGGAAGTCGGCGACTTCCTGAAGAAACTGCCTAAGCCTTACGTCATGCTGTTTGATTTACACGGCATGGACGAACGTCTTCGCACGCACCGCCAGGGTTTACCCGCGGCGGATTTCTCCGTTTTCTACCACCTGATTTCTATCGATCGCAACAGCGATATCATGCTCAAGGTGGCGCTGTCTGAAAACGATCTGAACGTGCCGACCTTCACCAAACTCTTCCCGAACGCCAACTGGTATGAGCGTGAAACCTGGGAGATGTTTGGCATTACCTTTAACGGCCACCCGAATCTGCGTCGCATCATGATGCCGAATACCTGGGAAGGCCACCCGCTGCGTAAAGATTATCCGGCGCGCGCCACCGAATTCGATCCGTTTGAGCTGACTAAAGCCAAGCAGGACCTCGAAATGGAAGCGCTGACCTTTAAACCGGAAGAGTGGGGCATGAAGCGCGGTACCGAAAACGAGGACTTTATGTTCCTCAACCTCGGCCCGAACCACCCGTCTGCGCACGGTGCATTCCGTATTATCCTGCAGCTTGATGGCGAAGAGATCGTTGACTGCGTGCCTGACGTGGGTTACCACCACCGTGGCGCGGAGAAAATGGGCGAGCGCCAGTCCTGGCACAGCTACATTCCGTATACCGACCGTATCGAATACCTCGGTGGTTGCGTCAACGAAATGCCGTACGTGCTGGCCGTTGAGAAGCTGGCGGGGATCACCACGCCGGATCGCGTGAACGTTATTCGCGTGATGCTCTCCGAACTGTTCCGCATCAACAGCCACCTGCTGTATATCTCTACGTTTATTCAGGACGTCGGCGCGATGACGCCGGTATTCTTTGCCTTTACCGATCGTCAGAAAATCTACGATCTGGTGGAAGCGATTACCGGTTTCCGTATGCACCCGGCATGGTTCCGCATCGGCGGCGTAGCGCACGACCTGCCGAAAGGTTGGGATCGCCTGCTGCGTGAGTTCCTTGAGTGGATGCCGAAGCGTCTCGACTCTTACGAGAAAGCCGCGCTGCGTAACACCATCCTGATTGGCCGCTCTAAAGGCGTTGCTGCCTATACCGCGAAAGAAGCGCTGGAGTGGGGCACCACCGGTGCTGGCCTGCGCGCCACCGGTATCGGCTTCGACGTGCGTAAATGGCGTCCGTATTCTGGCTATGAAAACTTCGACTTTGAAATCCCGACCGGCGGTGGCGTTTCTGACTGCTACACCCGCGTTATGCTGAAAGTGGAAGAGCTGCGCCAGAGCCTGCGTATTCTTCAGCAGTGCCTCGACAACATGCCGGAAGGCCCGTTCAAAGCGGATCACCCGCTGACCACGCCGCCGCCGAAAGAGCGCACGCTGCAACATATCGAAACCCTGATCACCCACTTCCTGCAGGTTTCCTGGGGCCCGGTCATGCCGGCGCAGGAATCGTTCCAGATGGTGGAAGCGACCAAGGGTATTAACAGTTACTACCTGACCAGCGACGGCAGCACCATGAGCTACCGCACCCGTATCCGCACGCCGAGCTATGCGCACCTGCAGCAGATCCCGTCGGCTATTCGTGGCAGCCTGGTATCAGACCTTATCGTCTATCTGGGTAGTATCGATTTTGTTATGTCAGACGTGGACCGCTAATTATGCACGAGAATCAACAACCACAAACCGAGGCTTTTGAGCTGAGTGCGGCAGAGCGTGAAGCTATTGAGCACGAGAAGCACCACTACGAAGACCCGCGTGCGGCGTCCATCGAAGCGCTGAAAATCGTTCAGAAACAGCGTGGCTGGGTGCCGGACGGCGCGATCCACGCGATTGCCGATGTGCTGGGTATTCCGGCAAGCGACGTCGAAGGCGTGGCAACGTTCTACAGCCAGATCTTCCGCCAGCCGGTGGGCCGTCACGTGATCCGCTACTGCGACAGCGTGGTGTGTCACATCACGGGTTACCAGGGTATCCAGGCGGCGCTGGAGCAAAAGCTTAACATCAAACCGGGGCAGACGACCTTTGACGGTCGCTTTACGCTGCTGCCGACCTGCTGCTTGGGGAACTGCGACAAAGGGCCGAACATGATGATTGATGAGGATACTCACAGCCATCTGACGCCGGAAGCCATTCCTGAACTACTGGAGCGGTATAAATGAAAAACGTTATCCGTACTCCCGAAACGCATCCGCTGACCTGGCGTCTGCGTGATGACAAACAGCCGGTCTGGCTGGACGAATACCGTAGCAAAAACGGCTATGAAGGCGCGCGTAAAGCGTTGCTGGGGCTTTCCCCGGATGAAATCGTCAATCAGGTGAAAGACGCAGGCCTGAAAGGGCGTGGCGGCGCAGGCTTTTCTACCGGCCTGAAGTGGAGCCTGATGCCGAAAGACGAATCCATGAACATCCGTTACCTGCTGTGTAACGCCGATGAAATGGAGCCGGGCACCTATAAAGACCGTCTGCTGATGGAGCAACTGCCGCACCTGCTGGTGGAAGGCATGCTCATTTCCGCGTTTGCGCTGAAAGCGTATCGCGGCTACATCTTCCTGCGCGGTGAATACGTTGAAGCGGCGGTCCATCTGCGCCGCGCGATTGCCGAAGCAACCGAAGCCGGTCTGCTGGGCAAAAACATCCTCGGCACCGGGTTTGATTTTGAACTGTTCGTGCATACCGGGGCAGGGCGTTACATCTGCGGTGAAGAAACCGCACTGATCAACTCGCTGGAAGGGCGTCGTGCCAACCCGCGTTCCAAGCCGCCGTTCCCGGCGACCTCTGGCGCATGGGGCAAACCGACCTGCGTTAACAACGTGGAAACCCTGTGCAACGTTCCCGCTATTCTCGCCAACGGCGTGGAGTGGTACCAGAACATCTCTACAAGCAAAGATGCGGGTACCAAGCTGATGGGCTTCTCCGGTCGGGTGAAAAATCCGGGCCTGTGGGAACTGCCGTTCGGCACCACCGCGCGTGAAATCCTCGAAGATTACGCGGGCGGCATGCGCGATGGCCTGAAATTCAAAGCCTGGCAGCCAGGCGGTGCGGGAACTGACTTCCTCACCGAAGCGCATCTTGACCTGCCAATGGAGTTCGAAAGCATTGGTAAAGCGGGCAGCCGTCTGGGTACGGCGCTGGCGATGGCCGTTGACCACGAAATTGGCATGGTTGGCCTGGTGCGTAACCTGGAAGAGTTCTTCGCCCGTGAGTCGTGCGGCTGGTGTACGCCATGCCGTGATGGCCTGCCGTGGAGCGTGAAAATTCTGCGCGCGCTGGAAAAAGGCGAAGGCCAGCCGGGCGATATCGAGACACTTGAGCAACTGTGTCGATTCCTGGGCCCAGGTAAAACATTCTGTGCGCACGCACCTGGCGCGGTAGAACCGTTACAGAGCGCGATTAAATATTTCCGCGAAGAATTTGAAGCGGGCATCAAGCAGCAGTTCAGCAATACCCATGCGATCCATGGGATTCAGCCGAACCTGTTGAAGACGCGCTGGTAAAACAGAGAATTTCGATTAACGCTCAGTCTCTGACTGGGCCAACTGGAAGCATGCTAATGGCTACAATTCATGTAGACGGCAAAGAATATGAGGTCAACGGGGCGGACAACCTGCTACAGGCGTGTCTCTCCCTCGGCCTTGATATTCCGTACTTTTGCTGGCATCCGGCGCTGGGCAGCGTCGGCGCTTGCCGCCAGTGTGCGGTGAAGCAATACCAAAACGCGGAAGACACGCGTGGCCGCCTGGTGATGTCCTGTATGACACCGGCCACCGATGGCACCTTTATCTCTATTGATGACGACGAAGCGAAGCAGTTCCGTGAAAGCGTGGTCGAGTGGTTGATGACCAACCACCCGCACGACTGTCCGGTCTGTGAAGAGGGCGGTAACTGCCACCTTCAGGATATGACCGTGATGACCGGCCACAGCTTCCGTCGCTACCGTTTCACCAAGCGTACCCACCGCAATCAGGACCTGGGGCCGTTCATCTCTCACGAAATGAACCGCTGCATCGCCTGCTACCGCTGCGTGCGTTACTACAAAGATTATGCGGACGGTACCGACCTGGGCGTGTATGGCGCACACGACAACGTCTACTTTGGTCGTCCGGAAGACGGTACCCTGGAGAGCGAATTCTCCGGCAACCTGGTCGAAATTTGCCCGACCGGCGTATTCACCGACAAAACGCACTCCGAGCGTTACAACCGTAAATGGGACATGCAGTTTGCGCCGAGCATCTGCCAGCAATGTTCGATTGGCTGTAACACCAGCCCGGGCGAGCGCTACGGTGAACTGCGTCGTATCGAAAACCGTTACAACGGTACTGTTAACCACTACTTCCTCTGCGACCGTGGTCGTTTCGGCTATGGCTATGTGAACCTGAAAGACCGTCCACGTCAGCCGGTGCAGCTGCGCGGTAGCGACGTCATCACCCTCAACGCCGAACAGGCGATGCAGGGCGCGGCGGATATTCTGCGTCAGTCGAAGAAAGTGATTGGTATCGGCTCCCCGCGCGCCAGCGTGGAAAGCAACTTCGCGCTGCGTGAACTGGTCGGTGCGGAAAACTTCTATACCGGCATCGCGAAAGCGGAGCAGGAACGTTTGCAACTGGCACTGACCGTGCTGCGTGACGGCGGTGTGCATACACCTGCGCTGCGTGAAATTGAGTCTTACGATGCGGTGCTGATTCTGGGCGAAGACATTACCCAGACCGGCGCACGCGTGGCGCTCTCTGTTCGTCAGGCGGTGAAAGGTAAAGCACGCGAAATGGCGGCGGCGCAGAAAGTGGCTGACTGGCAGATTGCGGCAATCCTCAACATCGGCCAGCGCGCGAAGCACCCGCTGTTTGTCACCAACGTTGATAACACCCGTCTGGATGACATTGCCGCGTGGACCTATCGCGCACCGGTTGAAGATCAGGCGCGCTTCGGTTTCGCTATCGCCCACGCCCTGGATAACAGCGCTCCGGCGGTAGACGGTATCGATCGCGACCTGCAAAACAAAATTGACGTCGTGGTTCAGGCCCTGGCTGGCGCGAAGAAACCGCTGATTATTTCCGGTACCAACGCCGGAAGCGCGGATGTCATTCAGGCGGCAGCAAACGTTGCGAAAGCACTGAAAACCCGTGGCTCTGACGTTGGCATCACCATGGTTGCCCGCGCGGTGAACAGCATGGGCCTCGGCATGATTGGCGGCGGCTCTCTTGATGATGCACTGAACGAGCTGGAAAGCGGCGCGGCAGATGCGGTTATCGTGCTGGAAAACGACCTGCACCGTCACGCTTCCGCCAGCCGTGTGGATGCCGCACTTTCCAAAGCGCCGCTGGTGATGGTGATTGATCATCAACGCACGGCGATTATGGAAAAAGCGCATCTGGTACTGCCTGCGGCAAGTTTTGCCGAAAGCGATGGTACGGTCATCAACAACGAAGGCCGCGCACAGCGCTTCTTCCAGGTTTATGACCCGGCGTACTACGACAGCAACACCGTGATGCTGGAAAGCTGGCGCTGGCTGCACTCCCTGCACAGTACGGTGCAGAGCCGTGAAGTAGACTGGACGCAGCTTGACCACGTCATCGACGCGGTTGTCGAAAAACTGCCACAGCTGGCTGGCATCAAAGATGCTGCGCCGGACGCGACCTTCCGTATTCGCGGCCAGAAACTGGCGCGTGAACCGCACCGTTACAGTGGTCGTACCGCAATGCGCGCCAATATCAGCGTGCACGAACCGCGTCAGCCGCAGGATAAAGACACCATGTTCGCCTTCTCAATGGAAGGGAACAACCAGCCAGGCGCGCCGCGCTCGCAAATTCCGTTTGCATGGGCACCGGGCTGGAACTCCCCGCAGGCATGGAACAAGTTCCAGGCCGAGGTGGGTGGTCATCTGCGTCACGGCGATCCGGGCGTGCGTCTGATTGAAGCGTCTGAAAACGGTCTCGATTACTTCACCACCGTTCCGGCAAGCTTCCAGGCGGAAGAAGGCAAATGGCGTATTGCACCGTATTACCATCTGTTTGGTAGCGATGAAATGTCACAGCGTTCTCCGGTCTTCCAGACGCGTATGCCGCAACCGTATATCGCCCTTAACCCGGCGGATGCGGCGAAACTTGGCGTTAACGCTGGCGCGAAAATCGCCTTCGGCTATGACGGTCAAACCGTCACCCTGCCGCTGGTGATTTCCGAAGGTCTGACGGCAGGGCAGGTTGGCTTACCGATGGGGTTACCTGGCATCGCGCCAGTGCTGGCCGGTGGACGTCTTGAAAATCTGCAGGAGGCACAGCAATGAGTTGGTTAACACCGGATCTGATCGAGATCCTGCTCACTATTCTCAAGGCGGTGGTCATCCTGCTGGTGGTTGTCACCTGCGGCGCATTCATGAGCTTCGGCGAACGTCGTCTGCTCGGTCTGTTCCAGAACCGTTACGGGCCGAACCGTGTAGGCTGGGGCGGCTCGCTCCAGCTGGTGGCGGACATGATCAAGATGTTCTTTAAAGAGGACTGGATCCCGAAATTCTCGGACCGCGTCATCTTTACCCTGGCACCGATGATTGCCTTTACCTCGCTGCTGCTGGCGTTTGCGATTGTGCCAGTGAGCCCGACGTGGGTGGTGGCTGACCTGAACATCGGTATTCTGTTCTTCCTGATGATGGCAGGGCTGGCGGTTTACGCCGTGCTGTTCGCAGGCTGGTCGAGCAACAACAAATACTCCCTGCTGGGCGCGATGCGTGCCTCTGCCCAGACTCTGAGCTATGAAGTGTTCCTCGGACTCTCCCTGATGGGCGTGGTGGCGCAGGCCGGTTCATTCAACATGACCGACATCGTCAACAACCAGGCCGACATCTGGAACGTGATCCCGCAGTTCTTTGGTTTTGTGACCTTCGCAATCGCGGGCGTGGCGGTGTGTCACCGTCACCCGTTTGACCAACCCGAAGCCGAGCAGGAACTGGCCGATGGTTACCACATTGAATATTCCGGTATGAAATTCGGTCTGTTCTTCGTGGGGGAATACATCGGTATCGTGACCATTTCGGCCATGATGGTGACTCTGTTCTTCGGTGGCTGGCAAGGCCCGTTCTTACCGCCGTTCATCTGGTTCGCGATCAAAACCGCGTTCTTCATGATGATGTTCATTTTGATTCGCGCCTCATTACCGCGTCCGCGTTATGACCAGGTAATGTCCTTCGGCTGGAAAATTTGTCTGCCGCTGACGCTAATCAACTTGCTGGTAACGGCGGCTGTCATTCTCTGGCAGCAGCCATAAGGGGCGAATAGACCATGACCTTAAAAGAATTATTGGTAGGTTTCGGCACCCAGGTACGCAGTATCTGGATGATCGGCCTGCATGCGTTCGCCAAACGCGAAACGCAAATGTACCCGGAAGAGCCGGTTTATCTGCCGCCGCGCTATCGTGGCCGTATCGTGCTGACGCGCGACCCGGACGGTGAAGAGCGCTGCGTGGCCTGTAACCTGTGTGCGGTAGCCTGCCCGGTAGGCTGTATCTCGCTGCAGAAAGCAGAAACCAAAGATGGCCGCTGGTATCCGGAGTTTTTCCGCATCAACTTCTCACGCTGCATTTTCTGCGGCCTGTGCGAAGAAGCGTGCCCGACCACGGCGATTCAGTTAACCCCGGACTTTGAACTGGGCGAATACAAACGTCAGGATCTGGTGTACGAGAAAGAGGATCTGCTGATTTCCGGCCCGGGCAAATACCCGGAATATAACTTCTACCGGATGGCGGGTATGGCAATCGACGGCAAAGATAAAGGCGAAGCAGAGAACGAAGCCAAGCCTATCGACGTCAAGAGCCTGTTACCTTAAGGAGAGGGGCAATGGAATTCGCTTTTTATATCTGTGGCCTTATCGCCATCCTCGCGACGTTGCGGGTTATTACGCACACTAATCCGGTACACGCCTTGCTGTATCTGATTATTTCGCTGCTGGCTATCGCAGGCGTCTTCTTCTCGCTGGGCGCGTACTTCGCCGGGGCGCTGGAGATCATCGTTTACGCCGGGGCCATTATGGTGCTGTTCGTGTTTGTGGTGATGATGCTGAACCTCGGTGGGGCAGAAATTGCCCAGGAACGCGAGTGGCTGAAGCCGCAAATCTGGATTGGCCCGGCGATCCTCTCCGCCGTTCTGCTGGCGGTGATGGTGTACGCCATTCTGGGCCTCAACGACCAGGGTATCGACGGCAATCCAATCAGCGCGAAAGAAGTGGGTATCGCCCTGTTTGGTCCGTATGTTCTGGCGGTTGAACTGGCGTCCATGCTGCTGCTGGCAGGCCTGGTTGTCGCCTTCCACATTGGCCGTGAAGACCGTCCGGGTGAGCTTATCAGCAACCGTCCGAACGACAGCGCGAAAAGAAAACCGGAGGAGCACGCATGATCCCCTTAACACATGGACTGATCCTCGCCGCGATCCTCTTCGTTCTCGGTCTGACCGGTCTGGTTATCCGCCGCAATCTGCTGTTTATGCTGATTGGGCTGGAAATCATGATTAACGCCTCTGCGCTGGCCTTTGTGGTCGCCGGAAGCTACTGGGGCCAGACCGATGGTCAGGTGATGTATATCCTCGCCATCAGCCTTGCGGCTGCGGAGGCGAGTATTGGCCTGGCGCTGCTGCTGCAGCTCCATCGTCGCCGCCAGAACCTGAACATCGATTCAGTAAGTGAGTTGCGCGGATGAATATGCTTGCCTTAACCATTATTCTGCCATTGATTGGCTTTGTTCTGCTGGCCTTCTCCCGTGGTCGTTGGTCGGAAAACCTTTCCGCCACCGTGGGCGTGGGTTCAATTGGCCTGGCGGCGCTGGTGACCGCGATTGTCGGCGTCGATTTCTTTAATAACGGCAAACAGGCGCTCAGCGTTCCGCTGTGGACCTGGATGTCAGTGGGCGATTTCAACATCGGTTTCAACCTCGTGCTGGACGGCCTGTCGCTGACCATGCTCTCGGTCGTGACGGGCGTTGGCTTCCTGATCCACATGTTCGCCTCCTGGTACATGCGCGGTGAAGAGGGGTACTCCCGCTTCTTCGCCTACACCAACCTGTTTATCGCCAGCATGGTGGTTCTGGTGCTGGCCGATAACCTGCTGTTGATGTATCTCGGCTGGGAAGGCGTGGGCCTCTGTTCCTATCTGCTGATCGGTTTCTACTACACCGATCCGAAGAATGGCGCGGCGGCGATGAAAGCGTTTGTCGTGACCCGCGTGGGTGACGTCTTCCTCGCCTTCGCGCTGTTTATTCTCTACAACGAACTGGGCACCCTGAACTTCCGCGAAATGGTGGAACTGGCGCCGGCGCACTTCGAGGCGGGCAACAACATGCTCACCTGGGCGACGCTGATGCTGCTGGGTGGCGCGGTCGGTAAATCGGCACAGCTGCCGTTGCAAACATGGCTTGCAGATGCGATGGCGGGCCCGACGCCTGTCTCCGCGCTGATCCACGCCGCAACGATGGTCACCGCCGGTGTCTACCTGATTGCGCGTACCCACGGTCTGTTCCTGATGACCCCGGAAATTCTGCATCTGGTCGGTATCGTGGGTGCGGTCACGCTGGTTCTGGCAGGCTTTGCCGCGCTGGTGCAAACCGACATCAAACGCGTACTCGCCTATTCCACCATGAGCCAGATTGGCTACATGTTCCTGGCGCTGGGCGTTCAGGCGTGGGATGCGGCGATTTTCCACCTGATGACGCACGCCTTCTTTAAAGCGCTGCTGTTCCTGGCGTCCGGCTCGGTTATCCTGGCCTGCCACCACGAACAGAACATCTTTAAGATGGGCGGCCTGCGTAAATCCATTCCGCTGGTGTACGCCTGCTTCCTGATTGGTGGTGCTGCGCTCTCCGCGCTGCCGCTGATTACCGCAGGCTTCTTCAGTAAGGATGAGATTCTGGCGGGTGCGATGGCGAATGGTCATATCAACCTGATGGTGGCGGGCCTGGTCGGCGCGTTCATGACCTCGCTTTACACCTTCCGTATGATTTTCATCGTCTTCCACGGAAAAGAACAAATTCACGCTCACGCAGGGAAGGGGATCACCCACCACCTGCCGCTGATTGTGCTGATGATCCTCTCCACCTTTGTTGGCGCGCTGATTGTTCCGCCGCTGCAGGGTGTACTGCCGGATACTGCCGAGCTTGAACATGGCCGCGTACTGACGCTGGAAATTACCTCCGGTGTGGTGGCGATTGCGGGCATCCTGATTGCCGCATGGCTGTGGCTGGGCAAACGGACTCTGGTGACGTCGATTGCCAACAGCGGCCCTGGCCGTCTGCTGGGAACCTGGTGGTATAACGCCTGGGGCTTCGACTGGCTCTACGACAAAGTGTTTGTTAAACCGTTCCTGGGTATTGCGTGGCTGCTGAAGCGCGACCCGATGAACGCCATGATGAACATTCCGGCCATTCTTTCTCGCGTTGCGGGCAAAGGGCTGGTGTTGAGTGAGAACGGTTATCTGCGTTGGTATGTGGCTTCCATGAGCATTGGTGCCGTGGTTGTGTTGGCGCTGCTGATGGTATTGCGTTGAGTTTGACGAATGCGGTTTTGCCCGGTGGCGCTGCGCTTACCGGGCCTACAGGGTTCCGTAGGTCGGGTAAGCGTTAGCGCCACCCGACACCACAAACCGCACTCAACCGTGAAATTTGTCGAATTCGTTGAAAATCGGTCCTTGATAGGACTTTAACAAGGAATAAAGATCGCCATGTTATTACCCTGGCTAATACTGATTCCCTTTATCGGCGGCTTCCTGTGCTGGCAGACTGAACGCTTTGGCGTGAAGATGCCGCGCTGGATTGCGCTGATTACCATGGGATTGACGCTCGCACTTGGCCTGCAACTGTGGCTGCAAGGCGGTTACTCACTGACGCAATCCACCGGCCTGCCGCAGTGGCAGTCTGAGTTTATCCTGCCGTGGATCCCACGCTTCGGTATCACTATCCATCTGGCTATCGACGGACTGTCGCTGCTGATGGTGGTGCTGACCGGCCTGCTGGGCGTGCTGGCGGTACTCTGCTCGTGGAATGAAATCCAGAAATATCAGGGCTTTTTCCACCTCAACCTGATGTGGATCCTGGGCGGTGTTATCGGCGTGTTCCTCGCCATCGACATGTTCCTGTTCTTCTTCTTCTGGGAGATGATGCTGGTACCGATGTACTTCCTGATCGCGCTTTGGGGCCATAAGGCGTCCGACGGTAAAACGCGTATCACGGCGGCGACCAAATTCTTCATCTATACCCAGGCGAGTGGTCTGGTGATGCTGATTGCGATTCTGGCGCTGGTCTTTGTGCACCATAATGCGACCGGCGTCTGGACCTTCAATTACGAAGACCTGCTGAAAACCCCGATGTCCCACGGCGTGGAATACCTGCTGATGCTGGGTTTCTTCATCGCCTTCGCGGTGAAAATGCCGGTGGTTCCACTGCACGGCTGGCTGCCGGATGCGCACTCTCAGGCTCCGACCGCTGGTTCCGTTGACCTCGCGGGGATTTTGCTGAAAACCGCGGCCTACGGTCTGCTGCGTTTTGCACTGCCGCTGTTCCCGAATGCCTCTGCCGAGTTCGCACCCATTGCCATGTGGCTGGGCGTGATTGGTATCTTCTACGGCGCGTGGATGGCTTTCACCCAGTACGATATCAAGCGTCTGATTGCGTACACCTCCGTTTCCCACATGGGCTTCGTGCTGATTGCTATCTATACCGGCAGCCAGTTGGCCTACCAGGGCGCGGTGATTCAGATGATTGCTCACGGTCTGTCGGCGGCGGGTCTCTTCATTCTGTGTGGCCAGCTTTACGAGCGTCTGCATACCCGCGACATGCGTATGATGGGCGGCCTGTGGAGCAAAATTAAGTGGTTGCCAGCCTGTTCCCTGTTCTTCGCTGTGGCGACGCTGGGGATGCCGGGCACCGGTAACTTCGTCGGTGAATTCATGATTCTGTTCGGCAGCTTCCATGTGGTGCCGCTGATCACCGTCATCTCGACATTCGGTCTGGTCTTCGCTTCCGTTTACTCGCTGGCGATGCTGCACCGCGCTTACTTCGGTAAAGCGAAGAGTGAAATTGCGGCCAAAGAGCTGCCAGGGATGTCGCTGCGTGAACTGTTCATCATTCTTCTGCTGGTCGTGCTGCTGGTTCTGCTGGGCTTCTATCCTCAGCCGATTCTGGACACGTCACACTCTGCGATGGGCAACATTCAGCAGTGGTTTGTTAATTCTGTTTCAACTACAAGGCCGTAATTCGCCATGACAATAACTCCACAACAACTGATCGCGCTGTTACCGCTGCTGATCGTCGGCTTGACGGTGGTGGTTGTGATGCTCTCCATTGCGTGGCGACGCAATCACTTCCTCAACGCTACGCTTGCGGTTATCGGGCTTAACGCGGCGCTGGTTTCGCTCTGGTTTGTTGGCCAGGCGGGCGCAATGGATGTGACGCCGCTGATGCGCGTCGACGGCTACGCCATGCTCTACACCGGTATGGTGCTGCTGGCGAGCCTCGCGACCTGTACGTTTGCTTACCCATGGCTGGAAGGCTACCCGGATAACAAAGAAGAATTCTACCTGCTGGTGCTGATTGCCGCACTGGGTGGCATTCTGCTGGCGAACGCCAATCACCTGGCCGCGCTGTTCCTGGGTATTGAGCTGATCTCGCTGCCGCTGTTCGGTTTGATTGGCTACGCTTTCCGTCAGAAACGTTCGCTGGAAGCGAGTATCAAGTACACCATTCTGTCTGCCGCAGCATCGTCTTTCCTGCTGTTCGGTATGGCGCTGGTTTACGCCAACTCTGGCAATCTGTCGTTCGTCGCGCTCGGTAAGAGCCTGGCGGATAACATGCTGCATGAACCGCTGCTGCTGGCGGGGCTGGGCATGATGATCGTTGGCCTTGGCTTTAAACTCTCTCTGGTGCCGTTCCACCTGTGGACGCCAGACGTCTACCAGGGCGCGCCAGCCCCGGTTTCCACCTTCCTGGCGACGGCGAGCAAAATCGCTATCTTCGGCGTGGTGATGCGTCTGTTCCTCTACGCGCCAGTGGGCGACAGCGAAGCGGTACGTATTGTGCTGGGCCTGATTGCCTTTGCCTCCATCATCTTTGGTAACCTGATGGCCCTGAGCCAGACCAACATTAAACGTCTGCTCGGTTACTCTTCTATCTCTCACCTCGGCTATCTGCTGGTGGCGCTGATTGCGCTGCAAAGCGGCGAAATGTCGATGGAAGCGGTTGGCGTGTATCTGGCCGGTTACCTGTTCAGCAGCCTCGGCGCGTTCGGCGTAGTGAGTCTGATGTCCAGCCCGTACCGTGGCCCGGACGCAGAATCTCTCTTCTCCTACCGTGGCCTGTTCTGGCATCGCCCGATTCTCTCTGCGGTGATGACGGTGATGATGCTGTCGCTGGCCGGTATCCCGATGACGTTGGGCTTTATCGGTAAGTTCTACGTACTGGCCGTCGGTGTGCAAACTCACCTGTGGTGGCTGGTTGGCGCGGTGGTAGTTGGTTCGGCAATTGGCCTCTACTACTACCTGCGTGTGGCGGTAAGCCTGTACCTGCATGCGCCGGAACAGCTGAACCGCGATGCGCCGTCGAACTGGCAGTACAGCGCGGGCGGTATCGTGGTGCTGGTTTCCGCACTGCTGGTACTGGTGCTGGGCGTCTGGCCGCAGCCGTTAATCGACCTGGTGCAGATGGCGATGCCGCTGATGTAAGGTTGAGTGTTGATGTGAAAAAACCGCCGATTTCGGCGGTTTTTTTATGTATGGAACTGCGAGGGATTACGCAGAAAAGAGCGCATGGTGATTACAGATGTGACAGTGAGTGTAGTATGTGTTCATGGAGAGTGATTCAGGGATTGAACGATGGAACAACGATACCGAATTGAGAGTGTAACGCTTAGAGATACCGGCGTTTTCGAGCACACCCATATTGAATTCCCCGAGGGGAGTCGTTCCGGTCACGAAGCGAAAAAAGCGGAAATTCATATTTTTACCGGGCCCAACGGATGTGGCAAAAGCACCATGCTGTATGCGCTTGCTGGCATTTTTGATCACGCCTCACCCAATCTTTCACCTCTCCATCAGCGATTCCGTAGCCGTAAGGCATCCGTTGTGTGTCGTTTCTGCGAAGAGCGTGCTGTTATCTCTGCCGGGGAAGAACGCGCTACGCGAAAAATAGCGATTGTTGGTGATGAACTGAGCCTCCTTACGTCATACAGGATGATTTCCCAGAGCGAACATTGGCCTGTAGAGGCATACGTAGATTTCGCCGCGTTTGCCTACTCAGGGCAGCGTTCGAACAGAGAAAAACTGCATACGTCAAAGATCGAAGAACTCGCTATTTCGCCATTTGAAGATGCTTTATCTTTCGATGCAACGGTCAGGCCTGCTGTTCTGGCAAAGTGGATTGCCAATAATCGAACCAAGGCCGCGCTGGCGCGCCTGGATTTAGCAGAAAGTGAGGCTGAAATTTATGATGAATCCTTATTAAGGATTTGCCGGTTTGTGAAAAATGTCTCGGGGCTCACGATATCATTTCGTTTAGAACGTTCGCCGCTGAGCGTAAAAGTTGAGCTCGAAGGCGAGAGCATTAAATATGATGTTCTACCCGATGGCCTGAAGTCCATCATCTCCTGGATTGCCGATTTAGCATTGCGTCTCGAATCCGTTCCGTGGCGTGTGCCGCGCGATATTTTTTCGCAACCTATTATTCTCTTTCTCGATGAAGTCGATATCCATCTTCACCCTGGCTGGCAACGTCGCATTTTACCGGCAATTCAAACGCTCTTACCTAACGCGCAGGTTTTTGTCTCAACGCACTCTCCGTTTGTGGTGGGCTCGGTAGAAGATGCCTGGGTATATCGACTGCCAGAGCAACGCTACGATCTGTGTAAGGATTCGGGGTCAATGGAATTAATTACCGCCATGAATTCATCTGCGGGGAAAAGCTATCAACTTATCCTGTCTGAAGTATTTGATATCAATGAGGAGTTTGACGTAGAAACCGAGTACCAGCTTGCCGAATTTAAACAGGCAATTCGAAAACATATTGTAGATAAGAATAATAAAGATGCCGTTATGCAGCTGGCCGCGCTTTTACAGGCTAAAGGTGAAGAGCTTAATGCCCTGGTAACAATGGAACTGCGCCAGATGCAACGGATATTGGCAAAATATACGGGAGATTAAATGTACGCATTTCACCGCAGCCAATGCCCGGATTATCTTACCGATTGCTGGGAACGCCTGGGACGTCATTACGAAGCGCGAAAACTACGTAATCAACGCTATCGATTCAAATGGTTTTCTGAATTTCGTTATCCGCTAACCAAACAGAAACTTTACGAGATGACGCAAGGGCATTGCGCCTTTTGTGATGGAGGAAGCTTAGGCGCTGAAAGTCGCATGACGCTCGAACATTTTAAACCTAAATCCCGAAAGCAATTTTATCGGCTAGCTTATCAATGGGAGAACCTCTATCCGTGTTGCGATACGTGTCAGGCGCAAAAGAGGGACGACTATGATGCAGCATTATTAGTTGGCGACCAACCTGGCTACGTTTTTGGTGATTACTTTATGGTGAACTATATTACGGGTGACCTGGAGCCTAATCCGTTGGTCGCATCTGAAAACCAGCATCGCGCTGATGTCACCATCGCGACATATGGCCTGAATTTAGGTGTGCGTAAAATCAGCCGCAAAAGAGAACTGCGCTATTTCCGACATCGTGATGCAAGTTTAGAGTTTATTGATGATTTTAGTTATCGCTACTTTTTAAGCGATGCTTAACGGTGATGAGTCAATAAGGCTAAAACCCCATCCACCACCTGCGCCATCCGCTCATAATCCAACCTTTCCGCGGTATCGCCCTTTAAATGGTACTCGGTATTTCGGAAAAACGCCGTGTCGGTAATCATCACTGCCGGAATACCTCGCTGCCAGTAGTTAAGATGATCCGAAAAGTCGATGCCGGGAACAAATGACGGTGCGTTGATGGAATATACGGGTAATGTTTTAACTGATAATAAACCGGCCTTTACCTGACGTACGGCGCTAATATCCTGCATTCTACCGACAACGGCAATGAAATTGCCGCGACCAGGGTACAGCCAGTTCAGCCCGGCGATGGGGTAACGTTGGCTGTCGGGCGCGTCGTCATAAAAGCCAATCATCTCCAGCGCCACCATTAGCTTTACCGGGCGGGTGAGTGACGCGGCATGTACGGCGCTGCCCATTTCATCACTGCGAAAGAAGGGCGGTTCTTCTGAGGCATAGGCAACCAGCTCAACGCTCGCAGTGGGGGCCTGCTGCCCGAGCAGGCGCGCCAGTTCCAGTAACCCGGCAACCCCACTGGCGTTATCATCAGCGCCGGGCGTCCAGCGTGTTTGCTCGCCCTCCATGGCGACCGCAGCATCATAGTGCGCGCCAATGATGATAAGCGGCCCTTGCTGCGAACCATAACGGGCGATGATGTTTTTGTAAGGCCCGCCGACGATCGGAACATCCTGCTCGCTCACCGATGCGCCGCTACGCTGGAATGTTTCGCGAATATATTTCGCAGCGGTATTGAGATGTTCGGTGTTATCAAAACCGCGTGGATAGAGCGTTTCCGACAGGTAGCGAACATCTTTTTCCAGCCTGGCAGGGCTGGCATGTTGTGTCAATGTGGGCAATGGAGAAACCCATGGCTGATAAACAGCAAATATAAAACTCACCAATATCACTATCGATATAAATATTATCTGCACCCAGCGTGCTTTTTTCATGTTTTTCAATGTGGCTGTATTTTATTTAGTGCTGAATCTTATCTCTTTAAAGGGTGCCGTGAAATGTTATTTTTTATCATTCATGCAATGAATGTGAAGGTGTTTATTATTCATAATTTCCATCCTCTCCAGGAATAATCCGCAAGATAGAGCTTGAGTGATAATTAACTGTATCAGATATAATGCTGGGTATATTTTATGATTTAGGTGTTGTTTTATTTAAAAAGGATTTTATATGTACAAGAATAAACTATTAATAATATCAATATGTAGTTTAACCCTCAGCGGTTGTTCTCATGGGCCCGCTTATACATCGGGTTCGATGTCAGGTTATACCTTGATGGGATCAGTAGCTGGCGCCTCTGCGCAGTTCGATACCTCTCGCTACACCCATTACGACGACAATCCGGTAAAACAGGTCGCACAATCTCCACTGGCGACGTTTAGCCTCGATGTGGATACGGCCAGCTATGCGAATGTGCGTCGTTTTCTGAACCAGGGGCAATTGCCTAACCCGGATGCCGTGCGGGTTGAAGAGATGCTGAATTATTTTCCCTTGAGCAAACGCCCGAATGATAAAACTGCTTTTGGGTGTCAGGAGGGACAGAATTCCGCAGAGCGCGGCGTTCATATTGAAATTACCTCCGGCTGCGAACCTGTTTCTCATCCTTTCACCGTTCAGTACGAACTCACTCCCGCTCCGTGGAATGAACAACACACCTTATTACGTCTGGATATTGCCGCGAAAGACTTAGCCAGCAGCGAGCGTCCAGCCGCCAACCTGGTTTTCTTGATTGATACCTCCGGTTCGATGGAAGGAGATGGCCGACTGCCGCTGATTCAATCGGCGCTTAAAATGATGGTCAATGACCTGCGCCCGCAGGATCGCGTCTCTATCGTCACCTATGCAGGTTCTTCCGAAGTCTTGCTGTCAGCGACCTCCGGGTCGGAGAAACAAACAATTATTCATGCGCTTAACGATCTCAGCGCTGGTGGCAGCACCAACGGCGGCGCCGGGCTTCAAATGGCCTACGAGCAGGCGCAAAAGGGTTTCATCAAAGGCGGCGTAAACCGCATCCTGCTGGCGACGGATGGTGATTTTAACGTCGGTATCGACGACCCGAAAGCCATCGAATCGTTGGTGAAAAAAGAGCGCGACACCGGCATTACGCTCTCCACGCTCGGCGTGGGTGATGACAACGTCAATGATGCAATGATGGTGAAAATTGCCGATGTGGGCAACGGCAACTACAGCTATCTCGACTCGTTATCGGAAGCGCAAAAGGTGCTGGGTCAGGAGATGCAACAAACGCTGGTCACGGTCGCCAAAGATGTCAAAGCGCAAATCGAGTTTAACCCGGCGCAGGTGATTGAATATCGCCAGATCGGTTACGAAAAACGCCAGTTGCGCGATGAAGATTTCAATAATGACGCTGTTGATGCCGGTGATATCGGTGCGGATAAACACGTCACTGTGCTGTTTGAGCTGACGTTAGCCGGGCAGAAAGGTTCGGTGGATGCGTTACGCTATGGCAACACGTTCGCGAAAGCCGCCACCGGCAAAGAGAATGAACTGCTGTGGGTGAAGCTGCGCTACAAAGCGCCGCAGGGTGAAACCAGCCGCTTGATGAGCCAACCGGTGATGGCGACATCGTTACAAAACAGCTTTGAAATGGCGTCCACGGATATGCGTTTTCTCTCAGCGGTAGCCGCTTACGGGCAAAAACTGCGCGGTTCTGATGAACTGGCAAAAACGTCCTGGCAGCAGATTGCCGGCTGGGCGGAGCGGGCTAAAGGTACGGATGAAAAAGGTTACCGGGCGGAGTTTATCCGGCTGGTGGATCTCACCGCAGGGCTGTCGCGCTGAACGAAGGGGGCGGTTTCGCCCCCGTCACGATTACAGCGAAATGACGGTAAAATCCTCCGCCATTTCGCTGGCCGGAAAAATATCCCGGCACTCTGCCAGCATTCGCCTGCATCCTTCGGCGTCATAGCGCGAGCTGACGTGCGTAATAACCAAACGCCCCACGCCCGCATCGCGCGCCAGTTCGGCGGCCTGACGCGTTGATGAGTGCCCGCGGCTGTTGGCTTTCTCTTCCATCGCCGTTTCCAGGGTGGTTTCATGCACCATCATATCCACCCCGTGTGCCAGTGCGGACGCGCCCTCGCAGGGTGCCGTATCGCCAAAAATCGCCAGCGTTTTACCCGGCGTGTTGGGAGAGAGATAGTCGCGACCATCAATCACGCGGCCATCTTCCAGCGTCACGCGCAGCCCGTCCTTAAGCTGCTGGAACAGCGGCCCCGGCTTCACGCCTGCGTTAATCAAGGCTTTTGCATCGAGTGCGCCCGGTTTTTCATGCTCTTCAACCCGATAGCCGTAGCACTCAACCGGGTGATTAAGCGGATAGGCCGTAACCTTTCGCAGACCATCGTCCATCACAAAACCGGCGCTCACCTCGACGACTTCCATTGGATAGTCAGTCCATGAGCCGCTCAGGCGCAGCGTGGTTTCAACAAACTCGCGTAAACCTTTTGGCCCGTATAGCGTTACCGGGTTCATATTGCCCGCCATTGAACGACTGCACAGCAGCCCCGGCAGGCCAAACAGATGATCGCCATGCAAATGGGTGATGAAGATGCGGTCGATTTTTCCCGGATGCAGCGTGGTTTCCAGCAGTTGATGCTGCGTGCCCTCGCCGCAGTCAAACAGCCAGACTGCCGGTTGCGTTGGATGCTGATGATGCAGCAGAATGGCGGTGACGTTGCGCGTCCGGGTCGGTACGCCAGCGGATGTTCCCAAAAAAGTCAGTTGCATAACGCCGCTCCCATGGCGGTAATAAAAACAATAACGATTAAGGAGCCTACCATGATTCAGTGGCAAGATTTGCACCATTCTGATTTAACCGTCCCGCAGCTGTACGCGCTGCTTCAATTACGCTGTGAAGTTTTTGTGGTTGAGCAGGCTTGTGTCTATCAGGACATCGATGGCGATGATCTGGTTGGCGAGAACCGTCATCTTCTCGGCTGGCAGGGCGATACGCTGGTGGCATATGCGAGACTTCTGAAAAGTGAAGATGATTTTTCCCCCGTTTCTATTGGTCGGGTGATTGTCAGCCCTGCCGTTCGTGGGGAAAAAGTGGGTTATCAACTGATGGAACGCGCGTTAGCAAGTTGCGCGCAACACTGGCCGGAACACGCGCTGTATCTGGGCGCGCAGGCGCATCTGCAGAATTTTTATCGCCACTTTGGTTTTATTCCGGTCACCGATGTTTACGACGAAGATGGTATTCCGCACGTCGGGATGGCGCGCGAGGTCGGGCAGGCGTAACCGGCAAGCGTTGACTATAGTTATCCCACAGGTTTAGCAAACATGGAGATAAACTATGGTTAATGAAACACATATTGACGACGACCTGACTCTGCTGAGCGATACCCTGGAAGAGGTGCTTCGTTCTTCCGGCGATCCCGCTGACCAGAAATACGTCGAGCTGAAAGCCCGTGCGGAAAATGCGCTGCATGATGTTAAATCCCGCGTGAGCCATGCTTCTGACACTTACTATTACCGGGCGAAAAAAGCGGTGTATCGCGCCGACGACTATGTGCACGAAAAACCGTGGCAGGGTATTGGCGTAGGTGCAGCGGTCGGGCTGGTGTTAGGTCTTTTATTGACCCGTCGCTGAGCCAAATCACACTCCCTAATCATGGGTACTGCTTTTTATAACCAGTACCCCGTATAATGTACGGTTTTTAGAATAGGGAGGTTCGCGTGCTATCCGTTTCTGCTGCGCTAAAGAGTCTGGCTGACTCTCTGTCGGACGATTTTCCCGCTTCACCCGGCACGCGAATTATCGAGATCCCATTCCCGTTAACTGACGCATTCGACCCGCTTTGCTGGTTGAATGCGCAGGCCATCTGGCCGCAATTCTGGTGGCAGCAGCGCAGCGGCGCTGATGAACTTGCTGCCCTTGGCGCGGCCGTGTCGTTTTCCTCACTGGCTCAGGCCGAAGAATATTTAGATCGCTATGATGCTGATGATATTCGTATTTGTGGCCTGAATAGCTTTGATGACAGGCAGAGAGCACTTTTTTTGCCGCGTCTGGAGTGGCGTCGTGAGGGCGGACATGCGTCGTTAAGAGTAAACCTCGCGAGCGACACCTCGTTGCAGGCAGACGCCGTGGCAGCGAAAGCGTTTATTGCGCAGCTGTCGTCACAAAGCGTCTGTCATACCTCCGCGCTGACGCTGGAAAGCGAGATACATCGACCGGGTGAAGCCGGATGGCGCGGGCTGATTGAACAGGCTACGCGTGCCATCGCCGACGGCGAGCTCGATAAAGTCGTGCTGGCGCGCGCTACCGATCTCACGTTCACGACACCGCCCGATGCTGGCGCATTAATGGCCGCCAGCCGCCGGGTAAATCTCAACTGCTATCACTTCTTTATGGCGTTTGACGCTCAGCAGGCTTTTTTCGGCTCGTCCCCGGAACGGCTGTGGCGCAGGCGCGGTCTCGATCTGGTCACTGAAGCGCTGGCGGGGACCGTCGCCAGCCATTCTGACCCGGCTCAGGCGCAGCATCTGGCCGACTGGCTAATGAATGACGACAAAAACCAGCGCGAGAACATGCTGGTGGTGGACGACATCTGTGCGCGTTTGCAGGGGTACGTCGATACGCTGGATATCCTGCCTGCGGAAACGGTCCGCTTGAGAAAAGTTCAGCATTTACGCCGCATTATCCAGGCTAAGCTGAAGGAAGCGAATGATTACCGCTGTCTGATGCAACTGCAACCCACTGCAGCCGTGTCTGGCTTACCGCGTGCGCAGGCCTTCGATTTTATTGATTGCTTTGAGCCGTTTTCGCGGGAATGGTACGCGGGCTCGGCGGGCTATATCAGCCGCCGTCAGAGCGAGTTTTGCGTCACGCTGCGTTCGGCAAAAGTGAGTGGCAACACGGTGCGCCTGTATGCGGGCGCAGGAATTGTCGCCGGTTCGCAGGCCGATTCGGAATGGCAGGAAATAGAAAATAAAGCAGCGGGGCTGCGTTCTTTATTGTTCTCTGAGTAGAACATTAACGACTCATATCAAAATCTCATTGTTTCGTATTATTTATACTGAGTCGCAATATTGATACCGGACAAACATATGTCAGTAAGCGCTTTCAACCGACGCTGGGCGGCGGTGATCCTTGAAGCTTTAACCCGTCACGGCGTGCGCCATATCTGCATCGCTCCGGGGTCACGTTCCACACCGCTTACCCTGGCGGCCGCTGAAAACCGTACATTTATTCATCACACGCATTTTGATGAGCGTGGGCTGGGCCATCTGGCGTTAGGGCTGGCGAAGGTCAGTCGCCAGCCGGTCGCGGTGATTGTTACCTCAGGAACTGCGGTGGCGAATCTCTATCCAGCGCTGATCGAAGCCGGGCTCAGCGGGGAAAAAATCATACTTCTGACCGCCGACAGGCCGCCGGAGCTGATTGACTGTGGGGCGAATCAGGCGATTCGTCAGCCGGGCATGTTTGCTTCACATCCCTCTGAAACGCTTTCTCTGCCGCGTCCGAGCCAGGATATTCCGGCTCGCTGGCTGGTCTCTTCGATTGATCATGCGTTGGGCTCGCTCCATGCGGGCGGCGTACACATTAACTGCCCGTTCGCTGAGCCGCTGTATGGCGAAATGGACGACACGGGCCTCGACTGGCAGCAGGCGCTGGGCAAGTGGTGGCAGGAAGACAAACCCTGGCTGCGCGAATCGCTGCATCTTGAAAGCAATAAGCAGCGCGACTGGTTCTTCTGGCGGCAAAAACGCGGCGTTGTGGTTGCCGGGCGCATGAGCGCCGAAGAGGGTAAAAAGGTTGCCGAATGGGCGAAAACGCTCGGCTGGCCGCTGATTGGCGATGTCCTTTCGCAAACCGGCCAACCGTTGCCCTGCGCGGATTTGTGGCTGGGTAATGCGGCGGCAGTGAGTGAACTGGCGCAGGCGCAAATCGTGGTGCAGATTGGCAGCAGTCTGACGGGCAAACGCCTGTTGCAGTGGCAGCAGGCCTGTGAGCCGGAGGAGTACTGGCTGGTGGATAATCTCACCGGGCGGTTAGACCCGGCACATCATCGTGGTCGCCGACTGGTAGGCGAAATTGACCATTGGCTGGAACTGCATCCGGCAGAAAAACGCACGCCATGGTGTACAGCGATCCCGCGTCTTGCTGAGCAGGCATGGGAGAATGTCCGCGCCATTAGCGAAACTTTCGGCGAAGCGCAGCTGGCGCATCGCATCCGCCATTATTTGCCGCAGCAGGGGCAGCTTTTTGTCGGCAACAGTCTGGTGGTCCGTTTGATTGACGCGCTAAGCCAGCTGCCTGCCGGGTATCCGGTCTACAGCAATCGCGGGGCCAGCGGTATCGACGGTTTGATCTCAACGGCGGCGGGGGTGCAGCGCGCCAGCGCCAAATCAACCCTGGCGATTGTGGGCGACCTCTCCGCGTTATATGACCTCAACGCGCTTGCGCTGCTGCGCCAGGTTTCCGCGCCTTTCGTACTCATCGTGGTGAACAACAACGGCGGGCAGATTTTCTCGCTGCTGCCCACTCCGGTGGAGGAGCGTGAACGCTTCTACGCCATGCCGCAGAATGTGCATTTTGAACATGCGGCGAAAATGTTTGGCCTGAATTATCATCAGCCGCAGGACTGGGCCGCGCTTGAAGCCGCGCTCGATAAAGCCTGGCGTACGCCCGCCACCACGGTAATTGAACTGGTGGTGAACGACACCGATGGCGCGCAAACTTTGCAACAGCTGCTGGCGCAGGTCAGTCATCTATGATGTTAAATGCCGTTGCGCGCGAAGGTGATGCCGGGCAACCGTGGCTGGTATTCCTGCACGGTTTCTCCGGTGATTGCCGTGAGTGGCAAACGGTAGGCGAGGCGTTCCCACGCGCCTCGCGGCTTTATATTGATTTGCCCGGTCACGGCGGTTCTGCCGATTGCCGGGTAACCCATTTTGCCGACGTCTGCGCGGCGCTCCAGGCGACGCTACTTAGTTACAACATCCTCAAATACTGGCTGGTGGGTTACTCGCTGGGCGGACGCATTGCGATGACATTTGCCTGCCAGCATCATCGGGAAGGATTGCTGGGCGTGGTGGTTGAGGGCAGTCATCCGGGGCTGCAAAGCGCAGAACAACGCGCGCAGCGCTGGCAATCGGACAGTTGCTGGGCGCAGCGTTTTGCCCGTGAACCGCTGAACCAGGTGTTTGACGCCTGGTATCGGCAGCCGGTCTTTGCCAGCCTGACGCCTGCGCAGCGCGACGCGCTGGTGGCGCTACGCCAAAACAATGACGGCAGCGCGCTGGCGGCTATGCTATTAGCAACGTCGTTAAGCGTGCAGGACGATCTGCGCGATGCCCTGCGCGATCGTCACTTCCCATTCTGGTATCTCTGCGGCGAACGCGACAGCAAATTCAGGGCCATAGCCGATGAGCTTGCCGCGCCTTGCCATGTAATTCGTAACGCCGGACACAACGCGCATCGGGAAAACCCCGAGGGCGTGGTGGCGTGTCTGGCGCAGATTGTGCATCTCTGACTATAGGACACACTATGATCTATCCTGATGAAGCTATGCTTTACGCGCCGATTGAATGGCAAGACTGTTCTGAAGGCTACACCGACATTCGTTACCAGAAATCTGCTGACGGCATTGCCAAAATTACCATCAACCGTCCGCAGGTGCGTAACGCCTTCCGTCCGCTGACCGTTAAAGAGATGATTCAGGCGCTGGCGGATGCGCGCTATGACGACAATATCGGGGTGATTGTCCTGACTGGCGAAGGCGACAAAGCGTTCTGTTCCGGTGGCGATCAGAAAGTGCGCGGCGACTACGGCGGATACCAGGATGATGCAGGCACGCACCATCTGAACGTACTCGATTTCCAGCGCCAGATCCGCACCTGCCCGAAACCGGTAGTCGCGATGGTGGCAGGCTATTCCATTGGCGGCGGTCACGTACTGCATATGATGTGTGACCTGACGATTGCGGCAGAAAACGCCATCTTCGGTCAGACGGGCCCGAAAGTGGGCTCCTTCGACGGCGGCTGGGGCGCATCCTACATGGCGCGTATCGTCGGGCAGAAAAAAGCGCGTGAAATCTGGTTCCTGTGCCGTCAGTACAATGCTCAGGAAGCGCTGGATATGGGTCTGGTCAACACCGTTGTGCCGCTGGCTGACCTCGAAAAAGAGACCATTCGCTGGTGTCGCGAAATGCTGCAAAACAGCCCAATGGCGCTGCGCTGCCTGAAAGCTGCACTGAACGCCGACTGTGATGGTCAGGCGGGTCTGCAGGAACTGGCGGGTAACGCCACGATGCTGTTCTACATGACCGAAGAAGGTCAGGAAGGGCGCAACGCGTTTAACCAGAAACGCCAGCCTGATTTCAGCAAATTTAAACGGAACCCGTAATGCGACACGCGCAGGTTTACCGCTGGCAGGTACCAATGGACGCGGGCGTGGTACTGCGCGAACGGCGGCTAAAAACCCGCGACGGATTGTTTGTCTGGCTGCGTGACGGTGAGCGCGAAGGCTGGGGAGAAATCTCCCCGCTGCCGGGCTTCAGCCGTGAAACGCTGGACGAGGCGCAATCCGCTTTGCTGGGCTGGGTGCAAAACTGGCGACAGGGTGCTGAGACCCCGTTGCCGGAACTGCCCTCGGCGGCGTTTGGCATTAGCTGTGCGCTGGCGGAACTGGACGACACGCTGCCGACGACGGCGGATTATCGTGCCGCGCCGCTGTGCACTGGCGACCCGGATGAACTGGTGCTGGCGCTGGCTGACATGCCCGGCGAAAAAGTGGCGAAGGTGAAAGTCGGACTGTATGAGGCCGTGCGAGACGGCATGGTGGTGAATCTGCTGCTGGAAGCGATCCCTGATTTGCAGCTGCGGCTGGATGCCAATCGCGCCTGGACGCCGCTAAAAGCGCAGCAGTTTGCCAAATACGTCAACCCGGCATTCCGCGATCGCATCGCGTTTCTCGAAGAACCGTGTAAAACACGCGATGATTCGCGCGCGTTTGCTGCGGAAACGGGGATTGCTATCGCGTGGGATGAAAGCCTGCGCGATGACGATTTCCGCTTCGAAGCCGAGCCTGGCGTGCGCGCGGTGGTGATTAAACCGACTCTCACCGGTAGCCTGCAAAAAGTGCAGGCGCAAGTGGCGGCGGCGCACGCGCTGGGTTTGACGGCGGTCATCAGCTCTTCCATTGAGTCGAGCCTTGGCCTGACGCAGCTGGCGCGCATTGCGGCCTGGCTGACGCCGAATACGATCCCGGGCCTTGATACCCTCAATCTGATGCAGGCGCAGCTGATTCGCCGCTGGCCGGATAACCCGCTGCCGTGCCTGGATATGCTGTCGCTGGAGCCGTTGCTGTGAGTTTTTCTACCTGGCCCTGGCGTGACTGGCGAGAGCAGCGGGGCGTTGCGTCTGCGCTGCGCCTCGACAATGAGACGCTTCACTGGACGCAGCTGTGTGAGCGAATCGACGCGCTGGCAGCCGGTTTTCAGGCGCAGGGCGTACGCGATGGTGACGGCGTAGCGCTATGCGCGCGCAACCGGGGTGAAACGGTGCTGGCCTGGCTGGCATTGTTACAGTGCGGGGCGCGTGTTTTACCGCTTAACCCGCGTCTGCCCACCACGCTGATTAACGCCTTACTGCCGGGGTTAACGCTGCGTCACGTGCTCAACCTGGAAAACAGTGAGATTGCCGATTCACTGCCACGCCTCACGCTGCGAGAATCCCCGGGTTATCACGATGTTGGCTGGCGGCCTGAACGCCTGGCCTCGATGACTCTCACCTCGGGCTCCACGGGCCTGCCAAAAGCGGCGGTGCACACCTGTGCGGCGCATTTTGCCAGCGCGCAGGGCGTGTTAAGTTTGATTCCATTTGCGCAGGATGAATGCTGGCTTTTGTCGTTGCCGCTGTTCCATGTCTCCGGGCAAGGGATTTTCTGGCGCTGGCTCTATTCTGGCGCGCAGATGGCGGTGAGCGAGCGACCACTCGCCCAGGCACTACACGGATGTACACATGCCTCACTCGTGCCGACTCAGCTTTGGCGCTTGTTGAATGATGAACAGCCGCTGTCGCTGAAAGCCGTGCTGTTGGGCGGCGCGGCCATTCCTGCCGACCTGACCAAACAGGCAAGCTCTATGGGGATCCGTACCTTCTGTGGCTACGGACTTACCGAATTTGCCTCGACGGTTTGTGCGCGTGAAGCCAACGGCGGCGATGATGTGGGAACGCCGCTTGCCGGGCGTGAGCTCAAACTGGTGAAGGATGAAGTCTGGCTGCGCGCGCAAAGTATGGCCTCGGGCTACTGGCGCGATGGCGCGCTTGTGCCGCTGGTGAATGCCGAAGGTTGGTTTGCCACGCGCGATCGTGGCGAAATTCGCGACGGTAAGCTCTATATTGTCGGGCGCATGGATAACCTCTTCTTTAGCGGCGGGGAAGGTATCCAACCTGAAGCCGTGGAGCGGGTCATTGTGGCGCATCCTGCGGTCTCTCAGGTGTTTATCGTTCCTGTGGATGATCCTGAGTTTGGGCAGCGCCCGGTCGCGGTAGTGGATAGCGAAAGCGATGTCGATCTTTCTGTACTGGCGGGTTGGGCGAAAGATCAACTGGCGGGCTTCCAGCAACCGTGCCGCTGGCTGCGGTTACCGGAAACGATGAAAAATAGCGGGATTAAGGTCTCTCGCCATCAGTTGCGAGAGTGGGTTGCGCAAAAATTAAAGTAACCCTTTCAGCGTCAATGTCTTGCGAGTGGCGACGTTCAGATCGTAGCTCGCGAGATCTTCCGGTTTTACCCACGCGTAGTCCTGAAACTCATCGTTCAGCACAATCTCACGGTTGGCGCTGACGCAGTCGAAAATCAGGTAAATCATATAAATCTCTTCCTGATGGCCATCGGCGTAAGTTTTGGTGCGCACGTCGTCGCTAAAGGTCCACGGTGTAATGTGGCTTAACACCAGTTTTTCCCCAAGTTCTTCGCGAATTTCGCGACGTAGCGCCTCTTCAATTTTCTCGCCGGGCTCTACGCCGCCACCCGAAAGCGCCCACTGACCGGGGAAGACGCCACGATCGTCCGCCATTTTGCACAGTAACCAGGCGCCATTATTTTGAATGAGCGGGCATACAATCGTTCTTTGACGCATAAGTAAATCCTTATATAAGACGGAGTTAATCCTATTGTACGTTGATAATCGTCAGTAATTTGCGAGGCTTCTCCGGAATGAGAGAAAAGACCGTATTAAGGTCCACATTCCCTCACCTTGAGTGATACTTTCATGTCGCAATTAGTTACAATTTGAAGAGTGATCGCCCTTTTAGTTCATGGATTTGGCGATATTCAGCAGTACAATTCGCCTGATTTTTTGGTGATTCACACTGTGCTTGCGGGAAAGGATTAAAATGAAAAAGAGCATACTATTTGGCCTGATGGGGATGCTGTTGCTCCCGGTTGCGGCAAATGCAATCAGCGTTAGCGGCCAGGCTGGCGAAGAATATACCAACCTTGGCGTCGGCTTTGGCACCGAATCGACGGGCCTTGCGCTGAGCGGTAACTGGGCGCATAACGACGATCACGGCGATATCGTGGGTGCGGCGTTGGGAGTGAACATTCCATTAGGGCCGTTTATGGCAACAGCGGGCGGCAAAGGTGTTTATCTGAGCCCGAACTACGGTGATGATGGTTACGCGGCGGCGGTTGGCGGCGGTTTACAGTGGCAAATCGGCGAACGCTTCCATCTGTTTGGTGAGTATTACTACTCGCCGGATTCGCTGTCCAGCGGCGTAAAAGACTACGAAGAAGCCAACGCGGGCGGTCGCTTTATGATTATGCGTCCGTTGAGCGTGGAAGCGGGATACCGCTATATCAACCTCGCCGGCAAAGATGGCAATCGCGACAGCGCCGTCGCAGATGGCCCTTACGTCGGCGTCAGCGCTAACTTCTGATTCTCCCCGGCGCGGCACTCAGCCGCGCCAGTTTTCTCGTTTTTATTCCTCGCCTTGCGCTATAGTAAATCGTCCTCTTTTACTGGAGAAAGCGATGATTAACGTAGAGATGCTGTCTACGGGCGACGAAGTCTTATACGGGCAAATTGTTGATACCAATGCGGCCTGGCTTGCTGATTTCTTATTTGAACAAGGTTTACCGCTTTCCCGGCGTAACACGGTGGGCGACAAACTCGATGACCTGGTGTCGATTCTGCGCGAGCGCAGCACGCAGGCTGATGTCCTGATTGTTAACGGCGGTTTAGGACCGACGAGTGATGATTTAAGTGCGCTTGCCGCTGCAACGGCGAAAGGCGAATCACTGGTTCTGCATGAACCATGGCTGGCGCAGATGGAGAAATTCTTCAAAGAGCGTGGCCGCGTGATGGCGCCGAGCAATCGCAAACAGGCGGAAATTCCTGCCAGCGCCGAGTTTATTGATAACCCGGTGGGTACGGCCTGCGGTTTTGCCGTTAAGCTCAACCGTTGCCTGATTTTCTTCACCCCTGGCGTGCCGTCTGAATTTAAGGTGATGGTTCAGCAGGAAATTCTGCCACGCCTGCGCGCACGTTTTGATATCCCTGAGCCGCCGCTGTGTTTGCGACTCACCACGTTCGGGCGTTCGGAAAGCGATCTCGCGCAAAGTCTCGATCACCTGACGCTGCCTGCGGGCGTATCGATGGGCTATCGTTCATCGATGCCGATTATTGAACTCAAGCTGACTGGCCCGGCGAGCGAACGTCAGGCAATGGAAGCCCTGTGGCCGGAAGTGAAAAAGGTGGCGGGCGATAGCCTGATTTTTGAAGGCACCGAAGGCTTGCCGAAACAGCTTGCCCGCGCATTGCAGGATAAGCAGCTGAGCCTGACGCTGAGCGAACAGTTCACCGGCGGGCTGCTGGCGCTGGAGCTGCAACGCGCGGGTGCGCCGCTGCTGGCCAGTGAGGTGATTCCTTCGCAGGAAGAGACGCTGGCGCAAACGGCACGGTGGGCGGAAGAGCGCCGCGAAAACCATTTTGCCGGCGTAGCGTTGTCGGTGACCGGGCTTGAAAACGAGCATCTGAACTTTGCGCTCTCCACCGCAGAAGGTACGTGGGCGCTGCGCGTGAAGTTCAACACCACGCGTCACAGCCTGGTTGTGCGCCAGCAGGTTTGCGCCATGATGGCGATGAACATGCTACGCCGCTGGCTTAACGGGATGGATGTCGCCAGCGAGCACGGCTGGATTGAAGTGGTGGAAACGCTGAAAGTGTAGCGGCGTGGCATTGCCGGATGCGGCTACGCCTTATCCGGCCTACAGATTTCGCATAAACCGGTAGGCCTGATAAGCGAAGCGCATCAGGCGTTGTGCAGGCGGAATTGCCGGATGGCGGCTACGCCTTATGCGGCCTACAGATTTCGCATAAACCGGTAGGCCTGATAAGCGAAGCGCATCAGGCATTGTGCAGGCGGCATTGCCGGATGGCGGCTACGCCTTATCCGGCCTACAGATTTCGCATAAACCGGTAGGCCTGATAAGCGAAGCGCATCAGGCGTTGTGCAGGCGGAATTGCCGGATGGCGGCTACGCCTTATCCGGCCTACAGATTTCGCATAAACCGGTAGGCCTGATAAGCGAAGCGCATCAGGCATTGTGCAGGCGGAATTGCTTATGCCGATAGCGCTTGAGCCAGCAGGGTAATCGGATGCTCGCAGCGCTTGCTGGTCGACATCTCGATTTGCCATTTACAGGTTTCGCAATCGGTCACCACGATATCCGCGCCGCTTTCCTCAATCTGGCGGAACAGCGGCGCGCCGACGGCCTGCGAGGTGGGGTAATTCTCCGACTTAAAGCCATAGGTGCCCGCAATGCCGCAGCACTGGGAATCGAGCACTGTTAGCTCCAGCCCTGGGATTTGCCGCAGCAGTTCCAGGGTGTAGAGCGTCCAGCCCATTTTCTCCATATGACACGGCGTGTGATACACCACCTTCAGCGGCAACGGTTTAAGCGGCAGCGTTTTCCCTTCATCCAGCTTCCGCCACAGCCAGCGTGTGGCAAGGTCGATATGCTCACGCAGGCCGCCGTTATCGACATTTAGCAGATGCGGATATTCATCGCGCAGCGTAAATGTGCAGGTAGAGGAGGTTGCGATCACGGGCAGCGATTTATCCTCAATGGCCTCGCGCAGTGACGCGACGTTGCTTTGCGCCTGCTTGCGCGCCTTATCGGTAAAACCGTTAGCAATCAACGGCACGCCGCAACATTTCTCTTTGCTCAATAGCTGGACGCCTGTTCCCAGCGCATTCAGCACCTTAATTAGATCTTTGCCCAATTGCGGATGGTTGTAGTTGACGTAGCAGCCATGGAAAAATGCCACCTGCTCGGCAAACTGCGCCTGCTGTTTTGCCACGCTGCGATACCAGCGGCGGAAGGTGCCGAAGGAGTATTTCGGCAGCGTGCGACGATGATCAATTTTTAGCGCCGCATCAAGCAGATGACGCACGGGCTTCAGCCCCGTTGCCGCATTCACCAGCGGCGCAAACGGCGTGGACATCTGCCCCATCAGGTCTGTATGGCTCAGTATGCGGTTACGCAGCGACGGTGGGGTGACGTCATAGCGCGCGCGGGCGCGCTGGATGATATCGCCAATTTTGACATCAGACGGGCACGCCACTTCGCAGCGTTTGCAGTTGATACAATATTTCAGCGCCTCATCGTACAACGCGCCGTCTTTCAGGCGCAGCCTCTCGCCGTCAGGGCCCGCCTGTTTCGGCCCCGGATAGCGCGGATTCACCCGGCTTACCGGGCAGGCCGTGGTGCAGGCGGTACATTTGATGCAATTCTCGAACTGGCCGCTACTCATGCTTCACCTCCCGTCAGCAGGGTAATTTGCTGCGCGGCATGGAGCGCCGTCACCGCACAAACGCCGCCGCCGCAGCCCTGAGCGATGGCATCGCAGCCGCCCAGCACTGAACCAATCACAAACAGATTTTCCAGCCGCTGGCCGGCAATGGCCGGACGCAGCGTTGCATCGGTCGCGACGCCAAACTGCTGCCATGGCTGAGGGTCAAAGACATCCGGGCGATACCATAATGCGCGGGTGGCCGCCTGCATCACGTCAAGATTAAGCACTGGTTCGCGAATCGTTTCACGGTTGGCGATTAACCCATTACTGAAGAAACTGCCGCTCGCCAGCACGACATAACGTGCGCGCAGGGGAATGTCGGCGTGATTACGCGTCCAGACGGCGGTGGCAAGTTGATTTTCCAGCGTCACCTTTTGCACTTCATCGCCCGGCATCCAGACGCCACCCGCGCGGATAAATTGCCGTTGAAGCTGCGCCTGCAAACGCATGCCGGGTACGGATGGCGGCAGCGTCGGCAACAGATGTAGCGCACAGCTGAGCGTTGCGCAGAGCCAGTCATACAGCTGGCTATCGCTGGCGCCAAAACAGGCCGGAAGCCACAGGGCATCGTAACCTTCCGCCAGCGGAGCGAGCGCATCGTACAACGGTTGCCACTGTTCCGGCTGGTCGAGCAGGCGAGCGATGTTTGCCGCGCGGAATTCGCTGGCGTTTTCGCGCAGCACATCCAGCTGTGGCAGGTCGATTTCAACCGTATCGACGTCAAGTCCCTGTTTGCGTAATGATTCGGCGGCAAGGGGTGCCTGAAAATCGAGAAAACCGGTTATCCCCACAACGCGGACTTTACTGGCCGCTGGCGGGAAGTGTGGCGTTTCGCGAGGGCTAAGCCAGGCGCTACGCAACAGGCCCAGCGGGGTAACTCGCTGATGCGACTGTCCGGCGTCGCCCTGAAAATCGATGCCACAATCACTGAGCAGCACCTGCGCCTGACGGGCGTACGACAGGACGTTTTCGCAGCCTACCTTGTTGTAAGGATGTTCCGGAGCTTGCCGCGTTAATGCTTCCAGTCCGAGTTGAATATCCTCTACGGGCTGCCCGTCGGGCAACGTGCTGAGGAGATCCAGCGAACCCGATGCGAAGTTCAGCGCACTTTGCCCGCGGCTGACAATGGCGCAGCGCAGGCCTTGTGACTGCAGCTTTAACCCGCACAGTAACCCGGCCAGACCGCCGCCGATGATAACCGTATCAAATTTCATCCTGATGCTCCTTTTGCAGCCCGCACAATCCCTGATAGACCCAGCGTGTCAGTTCGCTTTCGCGCAGCGCATCACCCCAGGCAATTGGCTGCACGCCTTTCCAGCGCTCATTGAGGAAATCCGACAGCTGTTTTAGCGACTGGCTGGCATCGGTCGCGTGAAAACGTGGCAGCAGTCCCGCCGCTCGGCAGGCGCACAGTTCGCCCTGGCAGGTACCCATGCCGACGCGGGTGCGGCGACGCAGATCGAGCAAATTGCGCACATTCAGGTTTTCTACCGCGTATTGTACTTCCCCTGCCGTAACGGCTTCGCATTCGCACACCAGGCTACGATGCAGACGGTTGTCGCCGATCCAGCCCGGCGTGCGGTCACCGTGGCGATAAATCACGGAACCGCGTAGCGGCGCAGGCAATGAGATGATGCGCTGGAGTGTTTTCTCCTGGCTTTCACGCGAGCCGGGCAGTGGGGTAGTGGCGGTGGTACACGATGTCGTGTTGCCCACTTTGCGACACACCGCATCGGTGGCCCATTCGGCCATCAGGCGATAGGTCATCAGTTTGCCGCCGGTGATGGTTATGAAACCTTCCATGCCGTCGCGCTGCGCGTGATCGAACAAGACAATGCCACGGCTGACGTTGCGCCCGGTCGGGTCATCATCGCAGGCAACTAACGGGCGTACGCCCGAGTAAGCGCGCAGAATACGCGTGCTGCCCATGCGCGGTGCCAGTTTTTCGCCTTCGCGGATCAATGTATCGACTTCCTGCGCGGTAACGCGGTTGTCGTCAATTTCGTCGTAATCGATGTGCATGGAGGTGGTGCCAATCAGCGAAATGGTATCGCCTGGCACCAGAATATCGGCATCCGCAGGCTTGCGGCAGCGGTTAATTACGTGCTGGTTGATACGATGATCGAGAATGAGCAGCGACCCTTTGGCCGGGAACATACGGATGCTCAGGTCGGCATATTCGGCGATGCGTTGCCCCCAGATCCCGGCGGCGTTGACCACCACCTGCGCACGGAGCTCACGCGTTTCCTGCGTTTGACGATCGTGCAACCGCACGCCGCGCACGTTCGCGCCGTCGCGAATAAGCCCGATGACTTCATGCCCGGTGAGAATGTCAGCACCGTGTTCGCGTGCATCCAGCATATTGGCTGCTGTCAGACGGAAGGGATCAACCGTGCCATCCGGGACTTTTACCGCGCCTGTCAGCGCCGGGTTAACGCCCGGCTCAATGCGTCGCGCTTCCTGCGGGTCAATCGCCTGCGCGTCAATACCTGCGCTGGCGCAGGCTTGTAAAAAGGTGGCCTGAAAGTCGAGGTTGTCTTCCGGCAAGGTGATAAACAGCCCGCCGGTGGGTTCGATACAGTGGCGGGCGATATGTCTCAGAATGCGGTTTTCGCTGATGCATTCCCGGGCCGATTCGCTATCGGTGACGGCATAGCGTGCGCCGCTGTGAAGCAGACCGTGGTTACGCCCGGTCGCGCCGGTGGCGATGTCGTGGCGTTCGACCAGTACTACCCTGAGACCACGTAGCGCGCAGTCGCGAGCAATTCCCGCGCCGGTTGCGCCACCGCCGATGATAATCGCATCGTACTCCCCTGATTGCTGCATTCTCCTGCCCCTACATAACAATATCCTTGTCTTCAGTAGGCCATAATTTGTAGGGAATTTGTTTGATTCTGCGCACATTCGAACTTATTACTTTCGTTTTCGAGCATTTATTGGTGTCAGAATGCGCGGCTTTCGACCAGGTTTTGCAGACAATCGCTCAACAACTGTACCGGGCTTCCTTCGGTGGGGGGCGTTTGGGCGATAAGCGAAATATGGCGATAAAAATCGGGTTCCAGAGGCACGGAACAGAGCGTGTGTTCTACCGCCTTTAAGGTCAATTCCGGTAATAAGGCAATCCCTAATCCCTGGCGAATAAAACTGATTGCCGTACCGGGATGATTAAATTCGTAGCGAATTTGCGGGGTGATATTTCGTGCCTGAAATAACGACATAATGGTCAACTCATAGCGCCCTTTACTGATAATCAGCGGCTGATTCACCAGGTCTTCCAGGGTAAGAGCGGTTCGCGCGGCAAAAGGATGATCGGCGGGCACGACGACGGTGAATTTATCTTTGTAGACGGCGTGAGAGTAGAGCGAGGTGACCGGAAAATGCACCAGCCCGGCGCTAAATTCTCCGGCGCGTACGGCATCAATAATTTCCGGGCCGTTTGCTTCGTGGGGAATAATATGAATATGCGGATGATGCTTCGTGAAATAACGGACAATCGGTGGAAGAATACAGGCGCAGGCGCTGGGAAAACAGCCAATATGTAGCCAGCTTACCGGCTGCGTTTTTTCCAGCGCGGCAATTTCTTTGATGGTGCTGACTTCCTGCATCACGTTGCGAAAGTGACTGACGATACGCTCGCCCACGGGCGTCAGGCGAATGGCACGCGCGCGTTCGCGAATAAAGATTTTTACCTGCAACTCATCTTCGATAGCTGAGATGGCCTGGCTTACCGCCGATTGGGTCATAAACAGGCGTTTTCCCGCTTCGGTAAAACCGCCGTAATCCAGCACCGCAAGGAGCGCGGTCATTTGGGTTATTGTCATTAGTTTTTACTACTGTTGATTATTAAAGCAATGAATTTTACTAATAGAATAAAGCGCGCCTAAAATAGGTTCTCTTCACGGTGTCACAAAACGGCGTTAATGCTTTATATATTTGTTTTGTGAATGTTTTTTTATAATTCATAAATGCTATTTATTTGGTTATCAGGATATGAAAGAAAAATTATGGACGAAGGATTTTTGGGCGATAACAATAATTAGCTTTATTATCTTTTTTGTCTTCTATGTGCTGCTTACGCTATTACCGCTTTATATCGCCGATCAACTACATGCTTCGGCGAGCAAAGCAGGCCTGCTGGTTACCTTCTTTTTAGCTGCCGCGATCGTCATTCGCCCATTTTCCGGGCAGTGGGTCGGCAAATTTTCGAACAAAAAAATTCTGGTGCTCTCCTCTCTGGCCTTTTTTATCGTCAGTGCGTTGTATCCTTTTTGCCAGTCGATTGAAGCGTTGCTTTTTATTCGCGTGCTTCATGGTATCACCTTTGGGGTGATCACTACGGTAAAAGGGACCATTTCCGCACGGCTGATACCGGCCTCCCGACGTGGCGAGGGCATCAGCTTTTTCTCATTAGCAATGGGGCTGGCGATGGTCGTCGGCCCGTGGGTGGGGCTGAACCTGGCGCAGCATCAGATGTATAACGCGGCGTTTGGTTTGTGCGCAGGCGTGGCGGCGGTGGGCATTATTTTGTCGTTCACCATGAACGTACCGGCGGTGCTTCAGCATGCGGATGGCGCGAAACCGAAAATAGGCTTTGCGGCGATGTTCGATCGCGCCGCGCTGCCGTTCGCGCTGGTGACCTTCTTCATGACCTTCTCGTATGCGGGCGTGTCGGCTTTTCTGGCTCTCTACGCACGTGAACTCGACCTGATGTCTGCTGCCAGTAATTTCCTGCTGTGCTACGCTATTTTCCTGATGATTTGCCGAACCTTCACCGGAAATATCTGTGATAAGAAAGGGCCTAAGTGCGTGGTTTATCCGTGCCTTGCCTTTTTCGCCGTGGGGTTAGTGGTGCTGGGCTACGTTAATGGCAGCGCGATGATGATTTTTTCCGGGGCGCTTATTGGGATTGGCTATGGTTCCGTGACGCCGGTATTTCAGACGCAAATTATCAGTTCTGTCGAACCGCATAAAATTGGTGTCGCCAACTCCTTGTTTTTCAATGCAATGGATGCCGGTCTGGCGTTGGGGGCTTTCGTTATGGGAATGATGGCGGAAGGCTGCGGCTATCGTGCAATTTATCTTTGTGGCGCGGTGCTGGTGGTTATTGCCGGGGGCATCTATGGTGCGCAGATGAAAACAAACGTTAAACGCCAGATTGATTTGCACAGCAATGCCGGATAAACGCTAAAAACTTTGCCGAAGGTAATATATGATTATTCCTTTGCATATTCTTAAGCGTTAACGGGCGAGGCAAGTCATGGCAGTATCAACTGGGCTGGATGAATTTAATCAGTGGTGGGCAACAGAAGGCGACTGGGTTGAAGAGCCGAACTACCGCCGAAACGGAATGAGTGGCGTCCAGTGTGTAGAGCGTGATGGTAAAAAACTGTACGTGAAGCGTATGACGCAGCACCTGTTCCGCTCGGTGCGTTATCCGTTTGGTCGCCCGACCATTGTGCGTGAAATCGCAGTGATTAAAGATCTGGAAAAAGCGGGCGTTATCGTGCCGAAGATCGTTTACGGCAAAGCGATGAAAATTGATGGCGAGTGGCGCGCGCTGCTGGTCACTGAAGATATGAAAGGTTTTATCTGCATCGGTGACTGGTATCACCAGCATGCGGTCACGCCATTTCCGGACGACGTGCGTGAAGCGATGCTGAAAGCCGTCGCCGTTGCCTTCAAAAAGATGCACAGCGTGAATCGTCAACACGGTTGCTGCTACGTTCGTCATATCTATGTGAAAACGGAAGGGACGGTGGAAGCCGGTTTCCTCGATCTGGAGAAAAGCCGTCGTCGTCTGAGCCGCGAAAAAGCGATTCATCATGATTTCGCACAGCTGGAAAAATACCTCGATCCGATTCCGAAAGCGGATTGGGAGAAGGTCAAAGCGTACTACTACGCGCTGTAATGAAATGGCCGCCCAACGGGCGGCCATTTACATTTCTATCTCAATATCACCCTTCGCCCGGCAACAGCAGGGCAAAATTTCCCCTGGCTGGATGAACGCCAGCGGTTCCGTTAGCCAGTCGACCTGGCCTGCAACCAGACGCGTGCGGCATGAGCCGCAGTAGCCTTCACGGCACTGATACTCAACCTCAACATTGTGGGATTCCAGCGCGGCCAGCAGGGAAGGGTGTTCATCCTGGCACAGCAGTTGTGTGCCAGAGATGCGAAGGATAACGCGGCTCATCAGAGCTGGAAATCACTCAGGTCGTCAGTGTTGACTTCAGAGTCTATCTGGCCGACCAGGTAAGAACTGACTTCCACTTCCTGCGGTGCAACCTGTACGTTATCGGACACCAGCCAGGTGTTGATCCACGGGATCGGGTTAGAGCGCGTCTGGAAAGGCAGATCAAGACCTACCGCCTGCATGCGGATGTTGGTGATGTATTCCACGTACTGGCAGAGAATATCTTTGTTCAGGCCGATCATCGAACCGTCGCGGAACAGATAATCTGCCCACTCTTTCTCCTGAAGGGCTGCCTGCACGAACAGGTCATAGCACTCCTGTTTGCACTCTTCGGCGATTTCAGCCATTTCCGGATCATCGACGCCGCTGCGCAGCAGATTCAGCATATGCTGAGTGCCGGTCAGGTGCAGCGCTTCATCGCGGGCGATCAGGCGAATGATTTTGGCGTTGCCTTCCATCAGTTCACGTTCCGCAAAGGCGAAGGAGCAGGCGAAGCTGACGTAGAAGCGAATCGCTTCCAGCGCGTTTACGCTCATCAGGCACAGGTAGAGTTTTTTCTTCAGTTCGCGCAGGCTGACGGTGACGGTTTTACCGTTCACGGAATGCGTGCCTTCGCCCAGCAGATGCCAGTAGCTGGTCATCTCGATCAGTTCATCGTAGTAGCTGGAGATGCCTTCCGCGCGCTTCTGAATCTGCTCGTTGGTCACAATGTCATCAAACACAATCGCCGGGTCGTTGACGATATTACGGATGATATGGGTGTAAGAGCGGGAGTGGATGGTTTCAGAAAACGCCCAGGTTTCTACCCAGGTTTCCAGCTCCGGAATAGAAATCAGCGGCAGCAGCGCGACGTTCGGGCTACGGCCCTGAATGGAGTCGAGCAGGGTCTGATATTTCAGGTTGCTGATGAAAATATGTTTTTCGTGCTCCGGCAGCGCCTGATAATCGATGCGGTCGCGGGAGACGTCAACCTCTTCCGGACGCCAGAAGAAGGAGAGCTGCTTTTCAATCAGCTTTTCAAAGATGTCGTATTTTTGCTGATCGTAGCGGGCCACGTTGACCGGTTGGCCGAAGAACATCGGCTCTTTGAGCTGGTCATTTTTCGTCTGTGAAAAGGTGGTATATGCCATGAATGTGTCCTGTGGTTTTAATGCCCCCTCACCCTAACCCTCTCCCGGAGGGAGAGGGAATGGCTCGGTGCTTTTTCACCCTCTCCCTCAGGGAGAGGGCCGGGGTGAGGGGAATATAATTATCAGATCTTACACGCGCCGCTTTCGCAGCCATCGTCCTGAATAGACGGCACCAGGTCATCCTGTGCATCTTCAGCCCCGTCGCGGGTGTTCTGATAGTACAGGGTTTTCACGCCAAATTTATAGGCGGTGAGCAGGTCTTTCAGCAACTGCTGCATCGGCACTTTCCCTGACGGGAAGCGTGACGGATCATAGTTGGTGTTAGCAGAAATCGACTGATCGATGAATTTCTGCATGATGCCCACCAGTTGCAGGTAGCCGTCGTTGTTCGGCATATCCCACAGCAGTTCATACGCGTCGTGCAGGTGTTCGTAGTCCGGCACAACCTGACGCAGGATACCGTCTTTCGACGCTTTGATGCTGACGTAGCCGCGCGGCGGTTCAATGCCGTTGGTGGCGTTGGAAATCTGCGACGATGTCTCGGATGGCATCAGGGCAGAGAGCGTGGAGTTACGCAGGCCGTGGGCCTTAATAGACTCGCGAAGCGCTTCCCAGTCCAGATGCAGCGGCTCGTTGGCGATCGCATCCAGATCTTTCTTATAGGTATCGATCGGCAGAATACCTTTGGCGTAGGTGGTTTCATTGAACCACGGGCACGCGCCCTGTTCGATAGCCAGCTCGTTAGAGGCTTTCAGCAGGTAGTACTGAATCGCTTCGAAGGTTTCGTGCGTCAGGTTGTTGGCGCTGCCGTCGGAGTAACGTTTACCGTTCTTCGCCAGCCAGTACGCAAAGTTAATCACGCCAATACCCAGAGTACGACGACCCATCGCACCGCGTTTGGCCGCCAGAATTGGGTAATCCTGATAATCGAGCAGCGCATCCAGCGCACGCACCGCCAGCACTGCCAGTTCTTCCAGCTCGCTGAGATCTTTAATCGCACCCAGGTTGAACGCAGAGAGCGTACACAGGGCGATTTCACCGTTTTCGTCGTTAACGTCGTTCAGCGGTTTGGTCGGCAGCGCGATTTCCAGGCACAGGTTAGACTGGCGCACTGGCGCAATCGCCGGGTCAAACGGGCTGTGGGTGTTGCAGTGGTCAACGTTCTGAATATAGATACGGCCGGTAGAAGCACGTTCCTGCATCATCAGCGAGAACAGTTCAACCGCTTTCACGCGCTGTTTGCGGATGCTGTCGTCGTTTTCATACTGCACGTACAGGCGCTCGAACTCGTCCTGATCGGCGAAGAACGCATCATACAGGCCAGGGACGTCGGACGGGCTGAACAGCGTGATGTCGCCGCCTTTCAGCAGACGGGTGTACATAAGTTTGTTGATCTGTACGCCGTAGTCCATGTGACGCACGCGGTTGCCTTCGACGCCACGGTTGTTTTTCAGTACCAGCAGGCTTTCCACTTCCAGATGCCACATCGGGTAGAACAGCGTTGCCGCACCGCCGCGCACGCCGCCCTGAGAGCAGGATTTTACTGCCGTCTGGAAGTGTTTGTAGAACGGGATACAGCCAGTGTGGAAGGCCTCGCCGCCACGAATCGGGCTACCCAGCGCACGGATACGACCGGCGTTGATACCGATACCGGCACGCTGGGAAACGTATTTCACAATCGCGCTGGAGGTGGCGTTGATGGAATCCAGGCTGTCGCCGCACTCGATCAGCACGCAGGAGCTGAACTGGCGAGTCGGGGTACGCACGCCGGACATAATCGGCGTCGGCAGCGAGATTTTGAACGTGGAGACCGCATCATAGAAGCGTTTCACGTAGCTCAAGCGGGTGTCGCGCGGGTAGTTCGAGAACAGGCACGCGGCAACCAGAATATAAAGGAACTGCGCGCTCTCGTAGATTTCGCCGGTAACGCGGTTCTGTACCAGGTATTTACCTTCCAGCTGTTTGACAGCAGCGTAAGAGAAGGTCATGTCACGGTCGTGAACAATGAACGAGTCCATCTGCTTGAACTCTTCTTCCGTATAGTCTTCCAGCAGATGATTGTCGTATTTACCCAGCTCAACCATTTTCAGTACGTGGTCGAACAGCTTCGGCGGCTCAAACTGGCCGTAGGCTTTTTTACGCAGGTGGAAAATCGCCAGGCGCGCGGCCAGGTACTGGTAATCCGGGGCGTCGCGGGAGATCAGATCGGCTGCGGCTTTGATGATGGTTTCATGGATATCGGAAGTTTTGATCCCGTCATAGAACTGGATGTGAGAACGCAGTTCAACCTGAGAGATAGAGACGTTTTCCAGACCTTCAGCCGCCCAGTCGAGCACGCGATGGAGCTTGTCCAGGTTGATGCGCTCAGTACGGCCATCACGCTTAGTCACCAGCAGACTCTGATTCATGTATGTAGTACCTGTTTGAGTTATCTCCGCAATAGTTCCGCCTGAACAACCTGTAGTGAGGTACGTCACGGCGAACACTATATATAGGGGGTGTGTTTACGATTTACTGCAAGATAGTGTGAAAATGGGTGTCTTGCAAGTGCATAACATTGTGGATAAGTCAGGGGGAGAAAACGGGCTCCGGCGCAACTTAGGTCACACAAGGTGTTCAGGAAAGTCAATGGGAAGAGAAAAATTTGTTAAAAATATCTGTTCGCTGATTTCTTGAACGCCTGAATAACACAGCTTATTGATCCAGTCGATTTACTGCCTGTTCATTATGCATCACTAAAATTGATTTTTAACCTGTTTTCGATGCGAAAAAGTGATGCTCATTACCGTTGTTCATAATATGAACGTATGTAAGCGTGTGTTATTTTTCATCAGCCGTTTACTTAAACAGCAAATGTTAACAATATGTTTATTTTGTTTGACTGTCGGAGCAAAAGAAATCTGCACATTAAAATTGCATATATTATTTTCGACTTTTGCGTTCTCCGGTGTAGATTTGCTTAATTTCTTTTTTAATAGAATTAAATGTTGTGCGGTAATTCTTATTGTAGTCGTTATTATTTTTACAAATCTGTGTTTCGCTTATTTCCGAGTTAGATTTTAAATGATTTTCTGTATTGACCCATCGGTTTTGGATTATGCGAAATAAAAAACAGCGAGTTTTTAGAAGGAAAGGATACCTGCTGATACTGCCCCCTGTGCTGGCCTGGCCAGCGATACAGGCGCAGGCGGTGCAGACATGCCAGGGAGACCAGGTCATCACCAGTTGTCAGGCCAGCCGCCAGAGCCTCTCGGGAGGCAGTGCGAACTGGCGCGTAGCCGATGACCAATGGCTCATCTTCCAGAATGCGAATGAAAATACCAGCGGCGGGGCGGTTTTTCTTGCCGGAGGGGCGAGCTTCAGCGCCTCACCGAAAAATAATAATGGAATGACACTCTTTGCCAACAACCATGTGAGCGGAGAATATAATAATGGTGGGGCGATTTTCGCTAAAGAAAACGCGACGATTGATCTTGACCATGTGATCTTCAGTAATAATATTGCGGGCGGTTATGGCGGGGCTATCTATTCCGGGGGCACGAACGATAGCGGCGATGCGGATCTGATTGCCACAAATACGCTCTTCACCGGGAATATTGCCAACGATGGCAAAGGTGGGGCAATTTATTCTATTAATAACAGCAACTATTTTAGCGATGATGTATTTGATAATAATCAGGCCTATACATCAACCACTTATAGTGATGGCGATGGTGGTGCGCTGGACGTTACGGATAATGAAAGTGATAAATCGCATCTTTCTGGTGTAACTGTCATTAATAATACCCGCTTTACTAATAATATTGCTGAAGGGGAAGGCGGTGCAATTTATACCAACAGTGGGAGTGACCCCTACATTATTGATATCTCACTGGATGAAAGTTACCAGCAAAATGGGGGCGTACTGATAAATGACAATAATAGTGCACAGGGATATAGCGGCAGCGCCTCAACGGCAGCGGGCGGTTTCCTGTATGTTGGCAACAGCAGCGTGGATTTTGATATTGCAGCTAATAAAACCATGGTGATTGGCGACGTCGCCAATGACGGTGCGATAGATTCGATTGCGGGCACCGGGCTTATTACCAAAACCGGTGCGGGTGAACTGGTGCTCAATGCCGATAATAACGATTTTACCGGTGAAATGACTATCCAGAATGGGGAAGTCACGTTAGGGCGCGATAATTCACTCATGAATGTCGGAGATACCCATTGTCAAAGCGATCCGCAGAATTGCTATGGGCTGCAAATAGGCACTCCGCTTAACGCCGACAATCAGGCCGAATTGAATGTGGGGAATACGCAGCAGACGTTTGTCCACTCGCTGACCGGGTTTGAAAATGGCGTGCTGCATATTGATGAGGGCGGAAATGTCACCGTCAACAGCGGCGTATTCCGCGGCACAATCGAAGGTGCGGGGCAGTTAACCGTCGCGCAAAACGGCAGCTATACCCTGGCAGGCGCAGCGGCAATGGCCTTAACCGGCGATGTAGTGGTGGAAGATAACGGCGTGCTTTCTCTGGTGGGCGATCAAAACGATTTGCAGGCCATGCAGGCTGATCCTCAGTCGATTGTCTTAAACGGCGGCGTGCTGGATCTCTCTGATTACGCTACCTATGACGGCGAAAATACCGCCAATGATGGCCTGGCAATCAGCGGCAGCGGCGGTACGGTGATCGGTCAAAACGATGTGGTGGATATCAGCGGCGGTGAGAACACGCAAATTGCTGGCGACGGTGTTTACGTGGTGATTAATGCCAGCGACCAGCGCGTGAGCCTGGCGAACGACAATACCTATTTGGGTGATACGCAAATTGCCTCGGGCATTCTTGAGGTCAGTGATAACACACAACTGGGCAATACCGATTACAACCGCTCACTGATTTTTACCAACCCTCAGCAGCACAGCGAAATGGATGTGACCGCCGATGTCGATACCCGCTCAGCAACCGCGGGTCATGCGCGCAATATCGAAATGCGCGCCGATGGAGAAGTTCGCGTGGAAGACGGCGTGGATACCCAGTGGGGCGGGCTGATGGCCGACAGTACGGGCGCACAGCAGGATAGCACCAGCACGTTCACCAAAACCGGCACTGGGACACTCGAACTGACCGCCAGCGGCACGGCGACGTCGGCGGTGAGGGTGGAAGACGGAACACTGAAAGGCGATGCGGTAGACATCATTCCCTATGCGTCATCGCTGTGGGTCGGCGAGGGCGCGACCTTTGAAACCGGGATGGATCAGAATGTGCAATCTATTGACACGACTTCCGCCGGAACCATCGACATTACCGACGGTACCGTGCTTCGCCTTAACGATCAGGATACCGCCAGCGCGTTAGATGCCTCGATATTTAGCGGCACGGGGACGCTGGTGAATGCCACTGACGGCGTAACGCTGAGCGGTACGTTAGACACGAATCTCCAGACCGACAGCGTCACCAATCTGGCCGGTGTGACGGTGAACGGCAATCTGACCAATACCACGGGAACCATCAGCATGGCGAACGGTACGGCGGGCGATACGCTGACGGTCAACGGTGATTATATCGGCGGCGGCACGCTGGAGATGGACAGCGAACTGGATGGTGATGATTCAGCCAGCGATATGCTGGTGCTTAACGGTAACACCTCCGGCACTACGACGGTGGTGATTGATCCGGTTTCCGGCATAGGGCAGCCGACGGCGACAGGAATTAAAGTGGTCGATTTTACGGCCGATTCTGGCAGTTATCAGAATGCGGCGCAGTTTAGCCTGGCGGGCAATGGCTATATCAATATGGGCGCGTACGACTATAGCCTTGTGGAAGATAACAATGACTGGTATCTGCGCTCCCAGCAGATTGCCCCGCCCGCGCCACCAGAACCACCTGCGCCGCCCACGCCGCCAGATCCTCCCGCACCGCCGTCGCCCCCGGCACCACCTTCGCCTCCCGATCCGGATCCAGACCCAACGCCGGATCCAACACCCGCATTTGAACCCGTGCTCAATGCCAAAACGGGGGGGTATATGAACAACCTGCGCGCGGCAAATCAGGCGTTTGTGATGGAGCGTCGCGACCATGCGGGCGCGGATGGGCAACCGCTGCATGTGCGGGTAGTCGGAGGTCGCCGTGACAGCACGCTCGCCGACCAGCTGGCGCAGCATGAGGATTTTTCTACGGTACAGCTCAGCGGCAATATCTTAACGCGGCTCACGGGGGAAGATGGCCGGTGGATGCTGGGCGTGGTCGGCGGTTATAGCGATAACCAGGGCGAAAGCCGCTCAACGGTCACCCAAACCCACGCCGATAACAGCAACCACGGTTATGGCCTGGGCATCACCGCAACCTGGTTGCAGCATGGTTTTAACCGGCAGGGCGTGTGGCTCGACAGCTGGTTGCAGTACGCGTGGTTTGATAACCAGGTGTCTGAATCACAGGCCGGGGAAGATCGCTACCACAGCAACGGCGTACTGGCCTCGCTGGAAGGCGGCTATCAATGGCCGCTGGGCAACGGTTTTCTGCTTGAGCCGCAGGCGCAGGTGATTTATCAGGGGGTGAAGCAGGCGGATTTCACCGCCAGCAACCACTCTCGGGTTACGCAGGCGCAGGGCGATGATGTGCAAATGCGGCTGGGTCTGCACAGCGAATGGCGTGTTCCTTCGACGAACGCACTGCACATAATCCCGACGCTTGATGTCAATTATCTCCGCGAGCCGCACGCGGCCACGCTGGATGAAGATGGCAGTACGATAACCGATGAGGCAGGCGATACGCGCGGTGAAGTTAAAATGGGGATTCAGGCGGCGCTCAGCCCGCGCATGTCGCTACGCGCCAATGTGGCGTGGCAAAAGGGAACGCAGGATTTCTCACAGACGGCGGGGTATCTTTCGTTTACGGCGAAGTGGTAAAAGGCCCGCGCGCAGGCGCGGGCAGACAACTATTTATTTTTGGTATGCACCATGTAATTCACATCGACGCCCGGGGCCAGCTTAAAGGTGTTGGTCAGCGGGTTGTAGTGCAGGCCGATCATATGCTGTTCGCGCAGGTCGGTTTCATCGACCCAGCTCAGCAGTTCGGCGGGCTTGATAAACTTCTTAATATCGTGCGTCCCTTTTGGCACCATTTTCAGAATGTATTCCGCGCCGATCACCGCCATCAGCCAGGATTTGCCGTTGCGGTTCAGGGTGGAGAAGAAAACATGACCGCCCGGTTTCACCAGTTGCGCGCAGGCTTTTACGACGGATTGCGGGTCCGGCACGTGCTCCAGCATTTCCATGCAGGTGACAACATCGTATTGCTGCGCATGTTTTGCCGCGTGTTCTTCCACAGTTTCCTGCACGTAATCGACGTGAATGCCAGACTCCAGCGAGTGCAAACGCGCGACCTGTAACGGTTCAAAGCCCATATCCAGGCCGGTGACTTCCGCGCCTTCGCGCGCCATGCTCTCGGCAAGGATGCCGCCGCCGCAGCCGACATCCAGCACTTTCTTGCCGAAAAGGCCGTCAGCGCGTTCGGCGATATAGCCCAGACGCAGCGGGTTGATCCGATGCAACGGTTTAAACTCGCCTTCCAGATCCCACCAGCGCGAAGCCACGGCTTCAAATTTGGCGATTTCGTCGTGGTCAACGTTGGGCGCTAACGTGTTTTTTTCGGCATTCATGGGCACTCCTGGTCCTTATTTCATTATTACCGCGAGTATATCAGCACAACGACGCGAATAAAGCTCTGGCAGAACGCTATAGGTTTACCTGTCTTTACGCGGTTGTGTTATAATTTGCGACCTTTGAATCCGGGATACAGTAGAGGGATAGCGGTTAGATGAGCGACCTTGCGAGAGAAATTACACCGGTCAACATTGAGGAAGAGCTGAAGAGCTCCTATCTGGATTACGCGATGTCGGTCATTGTTGGCCGTGCGCTGCCGGATGTCCGAGATGGCCTGAAGCCGGTACACCGTCGCGTACTTTACGCCATGAACGTATTGGGCAATGACTGGAACAAAGCCTACAAAAAATCTGCCCGTGTCGTTGGTGACGTAATCGGTAAATACCATCCCCATGGTGATTCCGCGGTGTATGACACCATCGTCCGTATGGCGCAGCCGTTTTCACTGCGTTACATGCTGGTTGACGGCCAGGGTAACTTCGGTTCTATCGACGGCGACTCCGCTGCGGCAATGCGTTATACGGAAATCCGTCTGGCGAAAATTGCCCATGAGCTGATGGCCGATCTCGAAAAAGAGACGGTAGACTTCGTGGATAACTATGACGGCACGGAAAAAATTCCGGACGTCATGCCAACTAAAATTCCTAACCTGCTGGTGAACGGTTCTTCCGGTATCGCAGTAGGTATGGCGACGAACATTCCGCCACACAACCTCACGGAAGTGATCAACGGCTGTCTGGCTTACATCGATGATGAAGACATCACCATCGAAGGCCTGATGGAACACATTCCGGGTCCGGACTTCCCTACAGCGGCCATCATCAATGGTCGTCGCGGTATTGAAGAAGCCTACCGTACCGGTCGTGGCAAAATTTACATTCGCGCCCGCGCGGAAGTGGAAACTGACGCGAAAACCAACCGCGAAACCATCATCGTGCACGAAATTCCGTATCAGGTGAACAAAGCTCGCCTGATCGAGAAAATCGCCGAACTGGTGAAAGACAAACGCGTGGAAGGCATCAGCGCGCTGCGTGACGAGTCTGATAAAGACGGTATGCGCATCGTGATTGAAGTGAAACGCGATGCGGTGGGCGAAGTGGTTCTTAACAACCTCTACTCCCAGACTCAGCTACAGGTTTCCTTCGGTATCAACATGGTGGCACTGCACCATGGTCAGCCGAAGATCATGAACCTGAAAGATATTCTTTCCGCGTTCGTACGTCACCGTCGTGAAGTGGTGACGCGTCGTACCATTTTCGAACTGCGTAAAGCGCGCGACCGTGCGCACATCCTTGAAGCGCTGGCTGTTGCGCTGGCGAACATCGACCCGATCATTGAACTGATCCGTCGTGCGCCGACGCCTGCTGAAGCAAAAGCAGGCCTGGTCGCACAGCCGTGGGATCTGGGCAACGTTGCCGCGATGCTGGAACGTGCGGGTGATGACGCGGCGCGTCCTGAGTGGCTGGAGCCGGAATTCGGCGTACGTGACGGTAAATATTACCTGACCGAACAGCAGGCACAGGCCATTCTGGATCTGCGTCTGCAGAAACTGACCGGCCTGGAGCATGAAAAACTGCTCGACGAATACAAAGAGCTGCTGGAACAGATCGCCGAACTGCTGCACATTCTGGGCAGCGCCGATCGTCTGATGGAAGTGATCCGCGAAGAGCTGGAGCTGGTGCGTGAACAGTTTGGCGATAACCGTCGTACTGAAATCACCGCGAACACCGCTGACATCAACATCGAAGACCTGATCAGCCAGGAAGATGTTGTTGTGACTCTGTCTCATCAGGGCTACGTGAAATATCAGCCGCTTACCGATTACGAAGCACAGCGTCGTGGCGGTAAAGGCAAATCAGCAGCACGTATTAAAGAAGAAGACTTTATCGACCGCCTGCTGGTGGCCAACACCCATGACACGATCCTCTGCTTCTCCAGCCGTGGTCGTTTGTACTGGATGAAGGTTTATCAGTTGCCGGAAGCCAGCCGAGGCGCGCGTGGTCGTCCGATCGTCAACCTGCTGCCGCTGGAAGCCGACGAACGTATCACCGCCATTCTGCCGGTACGCGAGTACGAAGAGGGCGTGAACGTCTTTATGGCGACCGCCAGCGGTACCGTGAAGAAAACGGCGCTGACCGAGTTCAGCCGTCCGCGTTCTGCCGGTATCATCGCCGTGAACCTGAACGACGGCGACGAACTGATTGGCGTTGACCTGACGTCCGGTTCTGATGAAGTCATGCTGTTCTCTGCTGCCGGTAAAGTGGTGCGCTTCAAAGAAGACGCCGTCCGCGCCATGGGTCGTACGGCGACCGGTGTACGCGGCATTAAACTGGCAGGTGAGGACAAGGTCGTTTCTCTGATCATTCCGCGTGGCGAAGGCGCAATCCTGACCGTCACCCAGAACGGTTACGGTAAACGTACTGCGGCGGAAGAGTATCCGACCAAGTCACGTGCGACACAGGGCGTTATCTCGATCAAAGTGACCGAGCGTAATGGTTCCGTTGTGGGCGCGGTGCAGGTTGACGATTGCGATCAGATCATGATGATCACTGATGCCGGTACGCTGGTGCGTACGCGCGTTTCCGAAGTGAGCATCGTCGGTCGTAACACCCAGGGCGTTATCCTCATCCGTACTGCGGAAGATGAAAACGTAGTGGGTCTGCAACGTGTGGCTGAACCGGTTGATGACGAAGAACTCGACGCCATCGACGGCAGCGCCGCAGAAGGTGACGATGAAATCGCACCGGAAACGGACACCGATGACGACGTAGCGGACGACGCTGACGAGTAAATCGTGAGACGCAACAATAAAGGCCGGTTATAAACCGGCCTTTTTTCTGCGTTGCGGCAAATGGGTTTTACCGTTACCTTAACCACATCCTGTTAGCCTTTGATGGCGGAGTTTCGCCCCTTTGAAATATCTTGTCTCCTTTCGTACGACGCTTAAAGTCTCACGCTACCTGTTCCGGGCGCTGGCGCTGCTACTCTGGTTGCTGATTGCCCTCGCATCGGTTTTCTATATCGTGAATGCCTTGCATCAGAAAGAGTCAGAGATACGTCAGGAATTTAACCTGAGTTCCGATCAGGCACAGCGCTATATCCAGCGTACGTCGGATGTCATCAAAGAACTGAAGTACATTGCCGAAAACCGTCTTACGGCAACGAACGGCGTGCTGCCTCCCGCGTCGATAAAAGATAATACTGAAGTCCCGGACTTCGAGCCTCTGTTTGCCGATTCAGATTGTTCCGCGCTGGACGATGCGTGGCGCGGCTCGCTGGAGTCGCTTTCCTGGTTCCTGCGTTACTGGCGCGACAATTTCTCCGCCGCCTACGATCTCAACCGTGTGTTTTTAATTGGCAGTGAAAACCTGTGCATGGCGAACTTTGGCCTGCGGGATATGCCGATTGAACGTAACCAGGCGCTGAAAACCCTGCATGACCGCATTGTGAAGTACCGCAGTGCGCCGCAGGATGAGAGCGGCAGCAACCTGTTCTGGATTAGCCAGGGGCCGCGACCGGGTGTCGGCTATTTCTATGCCTTAACGCCGGTGTATCTGGCAAACCGTTTGCAGGCGTTGCTGGGCGTTGAACAAACCATCCGTATGGAAAACTTCTTCACGCCGGGGAGTTTACCGATTGGTGTCACCATTCTTGATGAAAACGGCGATTCGCTGATCTCCCTCACCGGGCCGGACAGCAAACTGCGCATCGATCAGCGCTGGATGCAGGAGCGTGCGTGGTTTGGCTACAGCAGCGGCTTCCGCGAACTGGTGCTGAAAAAGAATCTGCCGCCCTCGTCGCTGAGCATTGTCTACTCCGTACCGGTGGATTTGGTGCTTGAGCGCATCCGCATGCTGATCCTCAACGCCGTGCTGCTTAATATCCTGACCGGGATAGCGCTGTTCACCATGGCGAGAATGTACGAGCGGCGGATATTTATTCCTGCCGAGTCAGATGCCCAACGTCTGGAAGAGCATGAGCAGTTCAACCGTAAAATCGTTGCCTCCGCGCCGGTCGGGATCTGTATTCTGCGCACCCAGGACGGCACCAATATACTGAGTAATGAACTGGCGCATAACTACCTGAATATGCTGACGCACGAAGACAGGCAGCGCTTAACGCAGATTATCTGCGGCCAGCAGGTTAACTTTGTCGATGTGCTAACCAGTAACAATACCAACCTGCAAATCAGCTTTGTGCATTCGCGCTATCGCAATGAAAACGTGGCAATTTGTGTGTTGGTAGACGTAAGCTCGCGCGTCAAAATGGAAGAGTCGTTGCAGGAGATGGCGCAGGCGGCGGAGCAGGCCAGCCAGTCGAAATCGATGTTCCTTGCCACCGTCAGTCACGAACTGCGTACGCCGCTGTATGGCATCATCGGTAACCTTGATTTGTTGCAAACCAAAGAGTTACCGAAAGGCGTCGGGCGTCTGGTGACGGCGATGAACAACTCCTCGAGCCTGCTGCTGAAGATCATCAGCGACATTCTCGATTTCTCGAAAATTGAATCTGAACAGCTAAAAATCGAGCCGCGCGAGTTCTCGCCGAAAGAGGTGATGAACCACATTACCGCCAACTACCTGCCGCTGGTGGTGCGTAAACGGGTCGGAATGTACTGCTTTATCGAGCCTAATGTGCCGCCGCAGATGCTAGGCGATCCGATGCGTTTGCAGCAGGTTATCTCCAATATCCTGAGTAATGCCATCAAGTTTACCGATATTGGCTGCATCATTTTGCATCTTAAGCGTGAAGGTGATTACCTGAGTATCAGCATCCGTGATACCGGCGTGGGCATTCCGGCGAAAGAGGTGGTACGCCTGTTTGACCCGTTCTTCCAGGTCGGAACCGGCGTGCAGCGCAACTTCCAGGGCACCGGGCTGGGGCTGGCGATTTGTGAGAAGCTCATCAACATGATGGACGGTGATATTGCCGTCGATACGGAACCGGGCATGGGCAGTCAGTTTACGGTGCGTATTCCGCTGTACGGCGCGCAGAATGCCGCGCCGCTGGTGATTGACGCGCTGGCGCAAAAACGCTGCTGGCTGGCGATTCGCAACGAATCTCTGTATCAGTTTATTGAAACGCTGCTGACATGGCACGGCGTGGACGTGCAGCGCTACGAAGGTGAAGAGCCGGCACAGGATGATTTGCTGATCACGGACGATGATCTGGAGAAACCGTGGGCGGGCAGGGCGGCGGTGATCTTCTGTCGTCGCCATATCGGCATTCCTCTCGAACGCGCGCCGGGCGAATGGGTGCACAGTATTGTTTCCCCGCACGAGTTAATGACCCTGCTGGGGCGTATTTACCGGATTAAAGTGGGCAATGCGGATCACGCGGAGTCGTCATCGGCGCACGAAGTGGCTGTGGATAGCAATGACGATATGATGATCCTCGTGGTGGACGATCACCCGATCAACCGTCGCCTGCTGGCGGATCAACTGGGTACGCTGGGTTATCAGTGTATGACGGCGAATGACGGTGTCGATGCGCTCAATGTGCTGAGCAAAAATCATATTGATATTGTGCTCAGCGACGTGAACATGCCGAACATGGATGGCTATCGTTTAACGCAGCGTATCCGTCAGCTTGGCCTGACGCTGCCGGTTGTCGGCGTTACCGCCAACGCACTGGCGGAAGAGAAACAGCGCTGCCTGGAGTCAGGGATGGATAGCTGCCTGTCAAAACCGGTGACGCTGGATGTGCTGAAGCAAACACTGGCAGTCTATGCGGCGCGGGTGAGAAAAACGCGGGAATCATAAGATAAAAAAATCCCCCGGCTGGCCGGGGGATTCATTCTTAGAGCATTACTCTTTATCTGTCGGGGAAAGCGTGACAGAGGAGAGATAGTTCAGCAGAGCAATATCGTTTTCCACACCCAGTTTCATCATTGCTGATTTCTTCTGGCTACTGATGGTCTTGATACTGCGATTCAGTTTCTTGGCAATCTCGGTCACCAGGAAGCCTTCTGCAAACAGGCGCAACACTTCGCTCTCTTTTGGTGACAAACGTTTGTCGCCATAACCGCCCGCGCTGATTTTCTCCAGCAGGCGAGAGACGCTTTCCGGGGTGAATTTCTTCCCTTTTTGTAACGCGGCCAGCGCTTTAGGCAGGTCGGTCGGCGCACCCTGTTTCAGGACAATACCTTCGATATCCAGATCCAGCACCGCGCTCAGAATAGCCGGGTTGTTATTCATGGTCAGAACGATAATGGAAATACCTGGGAAATGACGCTTAATGTATTTGATAAGCGTGATCCCATCGCCATATTTGTCGCCCGGCATGGAAAGGTCGGTGATCAGGACATGTGCATCCAGTTTCGGTAAATTGTTAATCAGCGCGGTGGAGTCTTCAAATTCGCCGACAACGTTGACCCATTCGATCTGTTCCAGTGATTTGCGAATACCAAACAGAACTATCGGATGATCATCGGCAATAATTACGTTCATATTGTTCATAATAAAGGCTACCTTGCTACAGCAAGCTCTTGACGTAGGCGTCAATGTCGCTGACATATTTTTCTATGGCCGGAGCATCTTTCTCACGAATGACATGCTCAAGCGTTTCACACAACTGCTTGCCAGGAACCAGGTTAAGCATAGCAAACACCCCCTTCAGGCGGTGGGCTGTCTGTGCCAACGCGGCAAAATCACGCGCGTCGCATTCAGTATACAGCCTGCTAACATCTTCCGGTACCGTATCAACAAACAGCGCATAATAGCCGCTGGCCTGAAGCTCGGCGTTTTCATCGCCGCCAAGAGGTGATTCCGTGACCTCTTCCTGTGCCAGTTGCTCTTCAATAAGCTGAAGGACAGCGTCCTGCATAGCATTACTGATATTAAAGTTAACACGCAGTTGGCCAGGGCCAATTTTGCGTATCCCAGCTTCATCATCGCTTAAAAGCAAGCCCGAAGCAGTAAGATTAGACGGATTATCTGTTAAAAAGATATCAAATTCTTGACTCGTCGCCCTTTCGTCCGGCGTGATGCAGGTCGCCCCCCAGCTTTCCAGCTGACGCGTCACGATGGTGCGAATCTCGTTTGAGGTGATATCCACCATGGCAACCACGTCGTCCAGCAGGCGTTCTTCCTGCTCGCTGTCCTCTTCGCGCGGTGCCATTTTTACGTGCAGCGAGTAGCGGGTACCCAATGATTCGCGCGCTTTAATATTCAGATGCCCGCCCAGCTTACGAGCCAGTTGGTCACACAGCCAGAAGGTGAGGGCGTTCGCTTTACCGTAACGATCGGACTGGGTGTCGTTCAGATACGGGAAATGCAGGTTATCAATTTCACCGTGTGATACGCCGTTGCCGGTATCCAGAATGCGGAAGGTCAGGCGCTCGCCCGCAGACTCATCGGCATTCACTTCCAGCGTGATTTTGCCAATCTGAGTCGTGGTTACCGCGTACTGAATCAGCAGCAACAGAATACGGCGCAAGGCATCGCGATCGCCGTGACGCTGCTCTTTGGCCGGAAGCTGATTGTTGATTAGCAGTTGCAGGCCTTTACGTTTGATTGCGGGCAGGACTTCAGGCACTACTTCATCAATCAAATCCTGGAGCGAGAAGAGCGTGGATGCGCCTTTCCAGCTGTCATTCTCCAGCATATTGGCGAGCTGTATTTCATCAACCAGACGGACCAGCAGGTCGGCATTATTCGCCAGCTTCTGGCTTTCAGTGGTGTCTATCGCGGCGGCCTCGGCGGCCAGCGTTTTGATCGGTTGCTTTAAGGTGTCGCTGATATTTTGCATAAAGGCCGCGCGGCCCTGCTGATTTTTTTCATACAGACGCTGCGCCTGCTTGAGCTTCTTATTCACCAGCACTTCGCGGTCTTGATCGCGAATAATGAAGATCTGCATCCGTGGTGAGACCTGACTGCGGAACTGGCGAATTTCGTACAGTTCATTATTAATAGTGGCCTGAATCACGCCCTGATGCTGATCCGCCATGCTGGTGATATTTTGCAGGTTAAGGTGCGGCAACAGATGATCGGCGATTTTATTGCTAATTAACGTACGGTTCGATTCCTGATCGTGCACCAGCAGCCCCAGCGGCAGCAGCGACACAATCTCTTCATTGATAGCGCGCAGTAAACGCAGTTCGTTATTAGCGCCAGACACCGGCGCGGTAGCTGCGCTTTTGCGGCCCGTCTGATGGCGGAACGTGGAGTAACCGAACAGCGCCAGCGCCAGCAGGCCGATATTCAGCAGCAGCGGTAGCATGATGTTCTGGAAGGTATCCAGCAACAGCGTGCCAAACGGGACCTGCCACACCAGACGCATGCCGGTCGAATTCAGCGATGAAGAGATCTCAATACGCGAGCTGTTGAAGTTAATCGCGACGCTATCACTGGGCTCTTTATCCTGGCTACGCAGGGCGTTCTGCGACGGGTCCTGTTCGAGGCGGAAACTGTCGAGAGACATCGCCGGTGGCACAAGATCGTTAATCGGCAGGTCAAATGCCACCACCGTCGCAAGATGTCCCGGCTGGTTAAAGGTGGTGCGCAAAGTGAAGTAGTGGCCGTTTTGCCACGCCAGCCGGCGCAGGGAAGAGAAGGTTTCACGTTCGTCCAGCGTATTTGCCTGCTGGAGCATCTCGGCGCGGCGCGAATCGACGATGCTACCCACCGTAGATTCTTTGAATCCGGAGGAGAGATCTTTTAACGGCAGCGTAGAAATAAGGATCAGGCTGTTATCCTGGCCGTTCAGGTAATACATCGACCATGGGATGGTTTCCGCGCCCCACAGTGTATCGAGATAGGTGGACATGCGCTGAGTAATTTCCAGCGTCGAACTGTCGTGGGAGCCGAAAATCAGCGCCTCGGTTTTACGTCGCGGCTTTTCCAGATAATAGACGTCCTGTTTAAGACGCGTTTCCTGTAACCCTTCGCTGGACGTGGCGCTAGAGGGGGCGGCGGCAATGTTGTCGTAAATCTGCCAGGTCGCATAACGCCAGGTATCAATGCGCTTATGCACGGCATGGGTCATGTCGACTATCTGATAGCTTTTGTCCTTCAGCCACGCGTTTACCGCGCTCTGAATCATCACACCCATCGTTACCAGTAGTACGATGATCATTAACAGGAAGAAGCGGGTGATGCTGCCCGGCAGCAGGGAAAATTTACCGGACGTTTTCTTGTCAGACTGACTCATTGGCGTGTGTAACCCATCATAACGGCATCTGAATGAGAATATGCTCAGACATAGGTGAGCGTGGGACGTCTTAACCTGTTTTGCGCGGCGAACCTACGTCAAATTCTCTCTAACAGGTGAGAGTACAGCAGGCAGTATAAAGGGAACTGTGCCAATTGCCATACTTCAGCGGTTTTCAGCTCCTGAAAGGGAGAAAAATGCGAGGAATAAAAAGGCGATGGAGAGGTAAAACCGCATTTGCGTTAGGTAAAAACAGCATGAATTAACAAGAAATTATCACGTGAAATTATGTTAGTAATTTGTTATGGATTTTGCGGATGATTAATTAATGAACGTTATAATTCACGAGAGTTAGCATGTGGGGATTAAAGTTACGTAAAGAAAGGTAAAAAAAACCGGATGCGATGCATCCGGTGGAAATAGGGGTAAACAGACATTCAGAACTGAATGACGGTAATAAATAAAGTTAATGATGATAGCGATATCTATTTTAGTTGCGGGTGAAACTTTTGTTTTACCATTCAGTGCTATACCTGTAACCAATTTTAATTCATTGATTATGAAAGACTATTTCAAAACTCTTTGTTTATCCGTGCTATTTTTCTTACCCATTTGTGCGAAAAAAAGTTCCGTAGAATTTACATTTTGAAACACCTATATGGATAAATGAAACACCTTTAAGGTTTTAGTATCATTTTGGTGTTGGATTATTCTGCATTTTGCAGCACAATGGGTTTGCCGACTGGTTAATGAGGGTTGACCAGTAAGCAGTGGCATATAAAAAGGCATATAACAGAGGGTTATTAACATGAAAGTTAAAGTACTGTCCCTCCTGGTACCAGCACTGCTGGTAGCGGGCGCAGCAAATGCGGCTGAAATTTATAACAAAGACGGCAACAAATTAGATCTGTACGGTAAAATCGACGGTCTGCACTACTTCTCCGATGACAACGGCGTAGACGGCGACCAGACCTACATGCGTATCGGCGTTAAAGGCGAGACTCAGATCCAGGACCAACTGACCGGTTACGGCCAGTGGGAATACAACGTTCAGGCGAACAATACTGAAGATTCCAGCGATCAGGCGTGGACTCGTCTGGCATTCGCCGGTCTGCGCTTCGGTGATGCAGGTTCCTTCGACTACGGTCGTAACTACGGCGTTGTTTACGACATCACTTCATGGACCGACGTTCTGCCGGAATTCGGCGGCGACACCTACGGTTCTGACAACTTCCTGCAGTCTCGTGCTAACGGCGTTGCAACCTACCGTAACACTGACTTCTTCGGTCTGGTTGATGGCCTGAACTTTGCTCTGCAGTACCAGGGTAAAAACGGCAGCGTAAGCGGCGAAGGTACGACTAACAACGGTCGTGGCGATCTGAAACAGAACGGTGACGGCTTCGGCGGCTCCCTGTCTTATGACATCGGCGAAGGCTTCAGCGTGGGTGGTGCGATTGCCAGCTCTAAACGTACTGATGCTCAGAACACCAACCCGGCCTTTGGTCGTGGTGACAAAGCGACTACCTACACCGGTGGTCTGAAATATGATGCGAACAACATCTATCTGGCCGCGCAGTACACCCAGACTTACAACGCAACTCGCTTCGGCAAAGTTAACAATGACACGAACTTCGGTGGCTACGCTGATAAAGCGCAGAACTTCGAAGTGGTTGCACAGTACCAGTTCGACTTCGGTCTGCGTCCGTCCGTTGCTTACCTGCAGTCTAAAGGCAAAGACCTCGTAGCTGCTGGTGGCCGCGACTTCGGCGACCAGGATCTGGTTAAATATGTTGATGTTGGTGCGACCTACTACTTCAACAAAAACATGTCTACCTATGTTGATTACAAAATCAACCTGCTGGATGACAACACCTTCACCCGCGCTGCTGGCATCTCTACCGATGACGTCGTAGCACTGGGTCTGGTTTACCAGTTCTAATCGACTGCGAACCTGCAAAAAAGGAGCCGAAAGGCTCCTTTTTTTATGCCTTGTTTAAGATAATTGGTGTACTCTTGCGCGCATTGCAGGAGAAATAATACCGGATGGAAATGAATATCTTACGTGCGGCCCTGGTGAGCGTCGCGTTACTGCTTGCTGGCTGCGATAATGCCAGTACTGCCACGCCATCAAAAGAAACCGCAACGGTGCTCGAAGGCAAGACAATGGGCACCTTCTGGCGCGTGAGCGTGGTGGATATCGATAAAAAACGCGCCGATGAACTGCGCGAAAAAATCCAGACACAGCTTGATGGTGATGACCAGCTACTCTCGACGTGGAAAAACGACTCCGCGTTGATGCGCTTTAACCTCTCTTCCAGCACCGCGCCGTGGCCGGTCACCGAAGCCATGGCGGATATCGTCACCGAATCCCTGCGTATCGGGCAAAAAACCCGGGGTGCGATGGACATTACCGTGGGCCCGCTGGTGAATCTGTGGGGCTTTGGCCCGGATAAACAGCCAGTCAGTACGCCGACGCAGGAACAAATCGATGCGGCAAAAGCCAAAACCGGCTTACAACACCTGACGGTGATTAACACCGCAGGTCGCCAGTATCTGCAAAAAGATCTCCCTGAACTCTATGTTGATCTCTCGACCGTTGGCGAAGGGTATGCGGCGGATCATCTTGCGCGCCTGATGGGACAGGAGGGGATCTCGCGCTATCTGGTGTCCGTTGGCGGCGCGCTGTCGAGCCGCGGCATGAATGCGGAAGGCCGCCCGTGGCGCGTGGCGATTCAAAAACCGACTGATAAAGAGAACGCCGTACAGGCGATTGTCGATATCAATGGTCACGGGATCAGCACATCCGGCAGCTATCGCAACTACTACGAACTGGACGGTCAGCGAATCTCTCACGTTATCGACCCGCAAACCGGCCGACCCATTACCCACAAACTGGTTTCCGTGACGGTGATTGCGCCGACGGCGCTGGAAGCCGATGCCTGGGATACCGGCCTGATGGTTCTCGGCCCGGAAAAAGCCAAAGAAGTGGTGCGCGAGCAGGGGCTCGCGGTGTATATGATCATGAAAGAGGGTGATAACTTCACCACCTGGATGTCGCCGCAGTTCAAAGCGTTTCTGGTAAACGGTAAAAATTAAAAAGCAAGATTGCCGGTTTTTTGCTGTCTCCTCCAGGGCAAAGTCGTCGTACACTTACTGGAGGAGCCTGATATGACATCTCACACTTTCCATACTGATGAGCGCCGCTGGCAGGCGGTGCTTGAGCGCAATGCCGGAGCCGACGGGCAGTTTGTCTTTGCGGTCCGCACCACCGGTATTTTTTGTCGCCCCTCCTGCAAAGCGCGCCATGCGTTGCGCCAGAATGTGCAATTTTATCCTGATGCTGATGCGGCGCTGCAGGCAGGTTTTCGCCCCTGTAAACGCTGCCAGCCGGATACGCTCGATCCCCAGTTGCAAAAAGTGAACAAAGTGGCGATAGCCTGCCGAATGCTCGAACAGGATGTGCCCGTTACCCTGGACACGTTAGCCGAGGCGGTAGCTCTCAGTCCCTACCATTTCCACCGTTTGTTTAAGTCGGTCACCGGCGTCACGCCAAAAGCGTGGCAGCAAGCGTGGCGCGCCCGGCGCCTGCGTGAAGCGCTGGCGGAAGGCGAGGCGGTGACCCATGCCGTACTCAATGCCGGTTTTCCGGACAGCAGCAGCTACTATCGCCATGCCGATCGGCTTCTGGGTATGACGGCAAAACAGTATCGACGCGGTGGTGAAGAGGCCGTTATCCATTATGCGCTGGAAGATTGCCGTTTCGGACGTTGCCTGATAGCGCTGAGCACGCGTGGCATCTGCGCCGTGCTGTTGGGCGATAGCGATGCACAGCTGACGACAGAGCTTCAGCAACTTTTCCCCTCGGCGCAATCGCAGCAGGGCAGCCCGGCTTTTCATCAGCAAATTCATGAGGTGGTGAGGCGGCTGGATGATCAACAGTTGCCGCTGAATTTGCCGCTGGATATTCGCGGCACCGCCTTTCAGCAGCAAGTCTGGCAGGCATTGCGCGCGATTCCGCTGGGTGAAACGCGCAGCTATCAGCAAATTGCCACCGCCATTGGCAACCCGAAAGCCGTGCGTGCGGTGGCCGGTGCCTGCGCGGCGAACAAACTGGCGATCGTTATTCCGTGCCATCGGGTGGTGCGTGAAGATGGTAGCCTGTCGGGATACCGCTGGGGCGTGGGGCGCAAAGCGGCGCTGCTGGCGGATGAGAAAAATGCCGGAGGGAAATAATGCTCGATCTCTTTGCTGATGAAGCCCCCTGGCAGGAACCGCTGGCGGCGGGCTCCATCATCCTTCGTCGCCAGGCGTTAAGCCAGGCCAGCGAATTGCTGGCGGCGATTGAACAGGTTGCCGCGTTGTCACCGTTTCGCCAGATGGTGACGCCCGGCGGCTATACCATGTCGGTGGCGATGACCAACTGCGGCCCGCTGGGCTGGAGCACCGATCTGCACGGTTACTGCTACACGCCGCGCGATCCGCTGACGGGCAAATCCTGGCCGTCCATGCCGGATGTGTTCCGCAGCCTGGCGCTGGAGGCGGCGACGCTGGCGGGCTATGCCGATTTTTCGCCGGACGCCTGCCTGATTAACCGCTACCTTCCGGGCGCGAAACTGTCGCTTCATCAGGATAAAGACGAAGCCACGCTGAGCGCGCCGATTGTGTCGGTTTCGCTGGGCTTGCCCGCTGTGTTCCAGTTTGGCGGCCTGAAGCGTAACGATCCGCTCCAGCGCGTGTTGCTGGAACATGGCGATGTGGTGGTGTGGGGCGGCGAATCGCGCCTCTTTTATCATGGTATTCAGCCGCTCAAACCGGGTCACCATCCACAGGTTGGCCCACTGCGCTATAACCTCACCTTTCGTCATGCAGGTAATAAAGAATAAAAATAAGAATTATTCTTGATGTACTCGTACGGCAGTTTACACTGCACGCTGTTTTTATTTTCCGGGTTGCTGTTTTATGGAACTTCTCCTGCTTGTCTGGCGCCAGTACCGCTGGCCATTTATTGCCGTTATGGCGCTGAGTTTACTGAGCGCGGCGTTGGGGATTGGGCTGATTGCCTTCATTAACCTGCGTTTAATCACTACGGTAGATATGTCACTGACAGTGCTGCCAGAGTTTCTCGGGCTGCTGCTATTGCTGATGGCGGTTACGCTGGGTTCGCAGCTGGCGCTGACCACGCTCGGACATCACTTTGTTTACCGTCTGCGCAGCGAATTCATTAAACGTATTCTGGACACCCAGGTTGAACGCATCGAAAAACTCGGCAGCGCGGCGCTGCTGGCGGGCCTGACCAGCGATGTACGGGCGATCACCATCGCTTTCGTCCGTCTGCCGGAACTGGTGCAGGGGATTATCCTGACCTTTGGCTCCGCCGCTTACCTGGCATTTCTGTCGACCAAAATGCTGCTGGTGACCGCACTGTGGATGGCGGTGACCATCTGGGGCGGGTTTGTGCTGGTGGCGCGGGTCTACAAACATATGGCGATTCTGCGTGAGACGGAAGATGCGCTGTATCAGGATTATCAGACCGTGCTGGAAGGGCGCAAAGAGCTCACCCTCAACCGGGAACGCGCAGAGTATGTCTTTAATCAGCTCTATATTCCTGACGCGAAAAGCTACCGTCACCATATCGTGCGCGCCGACACCTTCCACCTGAGCGCTGTGAACTGGTCGAACATTATGATGCTGGGCGCTATCGGCCTGGTCTTCTGGATGGCGAACAGCCTGGGCTGGGCGGATACCGCCGTGGCGGCGACCTACTCGCTGACGCTGCTGTTCCTGCGCACGCCGCTGTTGTCGGCCGTTGGCGCGCTGCCGACGTTACTCAGCGCGCAGGTAGCGTTCAAAAAACTCAACACCTTCTCGCTTGCGCCTTACCAGGCGGAATTTCCGGTGCCGAAAGCGTATCCGAACTGGCAAACGCTCGAACTGCGTGATGTGGAGTTTCACTATGAAGACAACACCTTCGCCGTGGGCCCGATCAATCTGACGCTCCATCGCGGCGAACTGGTGTTCCTGATTGGCGGCAACGGTAGCGGTAAATCGACGCTGGCGATGCTGCTTACCGGGCTCTATCAACCGGTTAAAGGGCAGATTCTGCTGGACGGTAAACCGCTGGCGGCGGACAAACCGGAAGATTACCGTAAGCTGTTCTCAGCGGTCTTCACTGACGTCTGGCTGTTTGACCAGTTGCTGGGACCGGAAGGAAAACAGGCCGACCCGGCGCTGGTGGATAAGTGGCTGGAACAGCTGAAAATGGGGCATAAGGTGAAGCTGGAAAACGGCAAAATCCTTGACCTTAAACTCTCGAAAGGGCAAAAGAAGCGCGTGGCGCTGCTGCTGGCATTAGCGGAAGAGCGAGACATCATTATGCTGGATGAGTGGGCCGCCGATCAGGATCCGCACTTCCGCCGTGAGTTCTACCAAATATTGCTTCCGCTGATGCAACAGATGGGTAAAACGGTCTTTGCTATCAGCCACGACGACCACTACTTCATCCATGCCGATCGTCTGCTGGAGATGCGCAATGGTCAATTGAGTGAGTTGACCGGTGAGGAACGCGATGCCGCCTCGCGCGATGCGGTCGCCCGAACGGCATAACCTGATGAAAAAAGCGGCATTCGCCGCTTTTTTCATGGGTATTAAAATGCTGTTTATTATTATTTACATTTCTCCACGCTATGCTTAATGCTCCCGGCCTACCTGCCGGGCATTCAGATGACCGAAAGGATGACCGGCAATGTCCGCAATAATGAAAAACAGCGCGAAGCTGCGTGATGAAGAGCGCGCGCGTCTTATCTGGCTATTAACCACCGATAAAGCCATTACCTCCGTTCTGCTGGGCAAACTGACGCTCGCCGAGCAGTATGATGAGAGCACCCTGATTGACGACCTCGCGGAAGTCAGCGCGCTGGTGGCACATCTTCCTGGCCCGGACCTGGCGGACGTTCTGGAGGCATTGCCCTCCGATGAGCGTCACGCGTTATGGAACGTGGTGGAAGATGACAAGCGCGGCAAAGTGTTGCTTGAAGCATCGGAGAACGTCTGGGACGACCTCATTGACGATATGAGCGACCGGGCGTTGCTCGATGCACTGCAAACCCTGGACATCGATGAACAGATTTACCTGGTTCAGCATCTGCCGCGCGATTTAACCGGACGCCTGCTGGCAACACTCCCGCCGTCCGAGCGCGCCCGCGTGCGTCAGGTGATGAACTATGCCCACGATCGCGTTGGCTCGATCATGGAGTTCGAAGTCATTACCGTACGCCCGGAAGTGACGCTGGCGACCGTCCAGCGCTACCTGCGGCGGCTCGGAAAAATGCCGGAAAACACCGATAAACTGTTCGTCACGCGGCGGGATATGACGCTGGTTGGCGAGCTGGAATTGACCACCATTTTGCTCAGCCCGGCACAAAGCACCGTTGAAGCGGTAATGGAATCCGAACCGGTGGCTTTCCACCCGGAAGAAGAGTCGGAAAAGGTGGCCCGTACCTTCGAACGTGACAACCTGGTCAGCGCCGCGGTTATCGATCAGCAGGGCAAACTGATGGGACGTTTGACCATCGATGAGATTGTTGACGTGGTTTACGAAGAAACGGATAGCGATCTGCGTCGCATGGGTGGCCTGAGTGCCGAAGAGGACGTGTTTGCGCCAGTGACCAAAGCGGTGAAAACCCGTTGGGCGTGGCTGGCGATCAACCTCTGCACCGCATTTATTGCTTCGCGCGTCATCGATGGCTTCGAACATACCATCTCACAACTGGTGGCGCTGGCGTCGTTGATGCCGATCGTCGCAGGAATTGGCGGTAACACCGGGAACCAGACCATTACCATGATCGTGCGCGCGCTGGCGCTACAGCAGATCCAGCCGGGTAACTTCTCGTTTCTGATCCTGCGTGAAATGGGCGTGGCGTTGATTAATGGCCTGGTGTGGGGCGGGATCATGGGCTGCGTCACCTGGCTGCTCTACAGCGACCCGCACCTGGGTGCGGTGATGACGCTGGCGATGGTATTGAACCTGCTGGTTGCGGCGCTAATGGGCGTACTGATCCCGATGATCATGGTGAAGTTTGGCCGCGACCCGGCGGTAGGCTCCAGCGTAATGATCACCGCAATCACCGACACCGGCGGCTTCTTTATTTTCCTTGGGCTGGCGACGATTTTTCTGCTTTAACCGCAAGCTTTTCTTTCAGGCGGGCAGGGATCAGCGCCATGCTGACCACGCCCGCCAGCACGCCAATCGCCAGGTTGCCGGTGCTGACGGTTGCCGCGACCGTTATCACCATCACCATGGTCTCCGGCCACGGGGCGCGTTTCAGCGTTGCAGGCTGGACGCTGTGCCAGCTAAAGGTTTTGAACGCCACAATCACCATAATTCCGGCCAGTACCGACATTGGAATGTCAGCCATAACCTTGCTTAACGCCGTCACCAACAGCAGCAGCACGAGGCCTGCCATGATTGTTGAAACGCGGCTACGGCCTTTCCCCATCTCGACGTTGACAATCGTCTGACCAATCATCGCACAGCCCGCGATGCCGCCATAAAAACCGGCCAGAATGTTGGCGATGCCAAGCCCGGCGCTTTCGCGCGCTTTGTTTGACGGCGTCGCGGTCAAATCATCGACCAGCTTTGCCGTCAGCAACGACTCCATTAACCCGACAAACGCAATGCTCAGCGCGCAGGGCCAGATGATGTTCAGGGTGTCGAGATTCATCGGCACCAGTAACTGCGTCAGGCCGGGCAGGCCACCGCTCATCGAACCTTCATCGCCAACGGTGGGCAGTAGCTGGCCGCTGGTGATGGTGAAAAGGGTTAACAGCACGATGGCAATCAGCGGTGATGGCACGCTCTTAATCACCCGCGGTGCCCACAGCACAATCAGCAGGGTCGCGACGAAGAGCGCGATAATCAGCGGATTACGGCTCCAGAAATGCGGCACTTGGGCGAAGAAGATCAGCACCCCTAGCGCGTTGACAAAACCGGTCATCACCGGCTGCGGAATAAACCGCATCAACCGTGCCATACCGCACAGGCCGAACAGAATTTGAATCACGCCAGCCATCACCACGGCGGGCAGAATGTAACCGACGCCGTGTTGATGCACCATCGGCCCGATGACCAGCGCCACAGAACCGGCAGCGGCAGTCACCATCGCCGGACGCCCGCCGAGAAATGACATCGCCAGACACAGCACCACCGAGGCAATCAAACTGACTTTGGGATCGACGCCAGCAATCACGGAAAAGGAGATGACTTCGGGGATCAATGCCAGTGCGGTAATGACGCCAGCCAGCGTTTCGCGCAGCAGCAGTTTGGGCGAGCGCATTACGGAAAGGATGCGGCCATCCTGGGGAGCAAAAGGGGTGTCTGACATGGGATCTTCATTGGTTATCGATAGCCGGTTTTCTATAAGCCGTACTTTCGTGCTATTTATCACAAAACGGAGCAGTTTACCGCTCTATGTCACAGAATGCCAATACAAAAATTTAATTGACGTATACATTTATTAAACATTTTGATAACAGGTCTCAAAACACAACTTAAAATTTAAACAATATTTAAATTTTATGTTGCTGGTGATACCGTATACCCACGAATTGTTTTTACCTGCGTGTAACAAATCGCATCTCAAGTAAGGCCTCCCTACAATGAAGAAAAAGACAGCTGTACCCAATGCACAGAAAGCGGGTTCCGATACTGCTTCTGATGTGGCCAAAACCAACTCCCGCGTTATACACGAGACGGATGTTTTGTTGATCGGTGGTGGTATTATGAGCGCTACGCTGGGTACCTGGCTGCAAGAGCTGGAACCGAACTGGTCGATCACCATGGTCGAGCAAATGGAAAGCGTCGCGGAAGAGAGTTCCAACGGCTGGAACAACGCAGGCACCGGCCACTCCGCGCTGATGGAGCTCAACTATACGCCGCAGAAAGCGGATGGTTCCGTCAGCATTGAAAAAGCTATCGACATCAACGAAGCGTTCCAGGTTTCTCGTCAGTTCTGGGCGCATCAGGTGAAACGCGGCGTTCTCACGCAGCCGAAATCCTTTATTAATACCGTTCCGCACATGAGCTTTGTCTGGGGCGATGCGAACGTCAACTTCCTGCGCGCGCGCTACCGTGCACTGCAGCAGAATCCACTGTTCCGCGGTATGCGCTACTCAGAAGATCATCAACAGATTAAAGAGTGGGCGCCGCTGGTGATGGAAGGGCGCGATCCGCAGCAGAAGATCGCCGCGACGCGCACCGAAGCCGGTACCGATGTGAACTACGGCGAGATCACCCGCCAGCTGATTTCCTCGTTGCAGGCGCATAAAAACTTCAATCTGCAACTCAATACGGTGGTGCGTCGTTTCCGTCAGAATGCAGACAAGAGCTGGACCATCACCGTTTCCGATGCCAATAACAGCCACGCGAAACGCACGATTAAAGCCAAATTTATCTTTATCGGCGCGGGTGGCGCGGCGTTGAAACTGCTGCAACAGACCAAAATTCCGCAGGCGAAAGAGTATGCTGGCTTCCCGGTTGGCGGCCAGTTCCTGGTGTGCGAAAACCCGGACGTGGTGAATCATCATCTGGCGAAAGTGTATGGTCAGGCCGATGTTGGCGCGCCGCCGATGTCGGTGCCGCATATCGATACCCGCGTGATTGACGGTAAACGCGTCATTCTGTTCGGGCCGTTCGCGACCTTCTCAACGCGTTTCCTGAAAAACGGTTCGCTGTGGGATCTGCTGGCGTCGATCAACAAATCGAACATCATGCCGATGATCAACGTCGGGATGGACAACTTCGATCTGGTGAAATACCTGGTTAGCCAGGTTCTTCAGAAAGATAAAGATCGTCACGCCGCGCTACGTGAATACTACCCGATGGCGCAGAAAGGCGACTGGCGCTTGTGGCAGGCGGGGCAGCGCGTGCAGATTATCAAACGTGATGCACAGAAAGGCGGGGTTCTGCGTCTGGGCACAGAAGTGGTGAGCGACGATGAAGGTACCGTAGCGGCACTGCTCGGCGCGTCTCCGGGTGCTTCTACCGCTGCGCCAATCATGCTGCAACTGCTGGAAAAAGTATTCCATGAGAAAATGCAGACCGCGGCCTGGCAGGCGAAAATCAAAGCCGTAGTGCCGACTTACGGCTCGCGCCTGAACGAACATCCGCAGGCGATTGAAGAGACTCTGGCGCACACCAGTGAAGTGCTGGAGCTGAGCTACGTGCCGGTTCGTGATGCCGATCCAACCCCGCAACCGCAGACTAAATCGCAGCCGGTGGTGGTGAATGAGATGGCGGATATTGCGCTGTAAATGATAAAAAGCCCCGAATGTCGGGGCTTCTTGTAGATTGCCAATGCCTGATGCGCTATGCTTATCAGGCCTACATAAAAACTGCAATGTATTGAATTTGCATGATTTTGTAGGCCGGATAAGGCGTTCACGCCGCATCTGGCATCAACATGGCCACTTTATTAACGCTCTACAGCGTTATGTACTTCTTCTTCGGCTTTCCAGACGCGGTATTTAACTTCCACGTTATCCGGGGTGTAGACCACGATCGGCAGTTTGCTGTTGTAACGCAACATGCCGTCGTCACCGAGATACGCCGCAACAAACTGTTTGGTCTTCGTTTTGTCCGGGCAGGCCATCATGGTGGAGACCGGCTCGCCAACTTTATCAAAGACATAGTAGTCGTAACCCCAACCTTCCAGCGTTTTGCTTTCCAGCTTGCCGCCCAGGCGGTGACGGTTACAGTCGACTTCCAGCGTTTTACCAATCATCAGCTCAACTTTCAGCGCTGATTCGTCCTGCTGCGCAGGTAACTGAATCACCTGGCGCTTCATGCCTTTTTCCGCTTGCGGATAAGGCGCAACTTTTTCCAGCGGTTGCTCTGCCGCCGTGGCAGAAAGCGAAACAGCGGTCAGTAGTAAAGCAGCGAGCGTAAATGTGTTTTTCACTGTGAATCCTTTTTATCAGTAGTTCATCGGCAAGATTATCATCATTGTCGTGAATGTTAAGTGCCATTTACTGATTTTTGCATTAAGAGTAGTGAACTGTTTTGCGTATTAATCCGAAAACGAAGTTTCTCGCTGTCAGGATCAAAGCAGTTCTATCTGCTGTTTTGCACAGGCTTCGCGTAACGCGGCATCGGGTTCCCCATCGATGATAATCGCGCTGGCAAGGGAAAGCGGGCCGATGGCAAAAGCAGAAGCGGCGTTCATCTTTTCAGTCGAGGCCATGACTACTGTTTCTGCCGCGCGCTGCGACAGGGCGCGTTTCACACAGGCTTCTTCGTAATCACCCGTGGTAAAGCCTGCGCTGGCATGAATGCCCGTCACTCCCATAAAAAACAGATCGGCATTGATATGGCTGATGGCATCGATCATTGCCGATCCCACGGTCACAACCGAATGTTTAAACAATCTCCCGCCGATGACGATCACCTCAACCAGCGGGTGATCGACCAGACTGACGGCAATCCCTGGGCTGTGAGTGACGACGGTAAAAGCGATATCCTGCGGTATGCGCGCCACCAGTTCGTGTGCGGTGGTTCCGCCATCAATCATCACCACCTGACCTGGCTGTATCAGTTTTACCGCTTTTTCTGCCACTTTCTGCTTTGAACGGTTTTGCACGTTTTTGCGTGTTTCGATTGGCGCTATTGCGGCTGATGCGGGCAGCGCACCACCGTGAACGCGCTGCAACAGTCCTTCAGCCGCCAGTTCCCGTAAATCACGCCGAATAGAGTCCTCTGAGATCATGAACTTTTGGCTCAGTTCGCTGGATAAAACCTGCTTATGTTGCGCAAGCAGTTCGAGGATCATTTTTTTACGTTGGCTGGCGAGCATGAATATTTCTCTTCGCGTTTTTTCTTGATGTTGCACGATTGTGCATGACATTATCGTTTTTGTCATTCACCTGAGGAATAAAAATGCACAATAACACGCCACACCTTCGCAACGTTCAGGAACAGCTTCTTTCCGATAACTGGTACGTACTGAAAAAATATACCTTCGATATACAGCGCCGCGACGGCAGCTGGCAGACGCAAAATCGCGAGGTCTATGACCGGGGCAATGGCGCCACAATTCTGCTCTATAACCGCGAGAAAAAAAGCGTGGTGCTGACCCGACAGTTTCGCTTCCCGGTTTCGGTGAACGGCCATTCAGGTTTGTTGATCGAGGCGGCGGCGGGTTTGCTGGATCAAGCGTCGCCGGAAGCGCGGATTATGGCGGAGGCCGAAGAAGAAACCGGTTTTAAAGTGAGCCACCTGGAAAAAGTTTTTGAAGCCTATATGAGCCCCGGCTCGGTCACGGAGAAACTCTACTTTTTCATCGCGGAATATAGCGAGCGCGACCGTACCGGTGACGGCGGTGGGCTGGAGGAAGAGGGCGAAGACATTGAGGTGCTGGAATGGCCCTTTGAACAGGCGCTGGCGGCGATTACGCGCGGTGAAATTGTGGACGGGAAAACCATCATGCTGTTGCAGCATCTGGCGCTGAAGGATGTCTTTCACGAAATACGGGGCTGAATCGAGGTTTTAGACACTCTGGCAGGCGGGATGCGGAAATCCTGCCTATAAAAGAGTCTTTCATGCAGACTTCCGGGTGACCTATGTTAATTGACTGGCCGTGTCGTCGTGCGCTGCCTAACTACGCGCTCTATGGCGCAGAGGCCGGGCAGTCGTCGCTGGATATGGTGCATTATGAGCGCATTCCCTCACGCGCCAGCCGCTTTGGTTTTGATATCGAGCCCCATTTCCACGATGTTCTGATTCAGACGCTGTATGTTACGCACGGCAGCGGCGAAGCTACCATTGACGGCGAGGTCTGGGCCTTTCACGCACCGTGCCTGGTCGTCGTTCCCGCTCGCGCAGTACACGGATTTCGTTTTCGCGACGATGTTGATGGTCATGTCATCACCACGGCGCAGTCGGCAATCGAATCGGTCGCGCTGACTGCCGCCCCGGATTTACTGGACTTTGTGCGTACACCCGCGATGCTGACCGTCGACGTCGCTCATCGACGCGGAGTGCGTCTTGAAACGCTCTTTGACGCGATTGGCCGGGAAGCGGAGAACAGCGAGCGCTGGCAATACACCGCCGGGCTGGCGCTGACCATTGCGCTGTTTGTGCAGATCGCGCGTTTGAGTGAAAAAGCGGAGCTGGCGGGCAATCCTGCAAGGGCGGCGCTGGTCGCCAGGATTGAACGTTTTCGTACTTTACTGGATGAACGTTGTCGACAGCGGCAACCCGTGGCTCATTATGCGGCGGCAATGGGAATTTCCACCGGGCAACTGACGCGAATCTGTCGCGAAGCCTTTGGTATTTCGGCGATTGAAGCCATCGATCGGCGTGCGGTGCACGAAGCGCGGCGTCTGCTGGTCTACTCCTCGTTTAGCGTCAAGCAAATCTCGGCGGAATTAGGATTTCGTGATGAAGCCTATTTTGGCCGCTTCTTCCGCAAGCAAACCGGCCTGCGGCCCACGGAGTATCGCCTGCAAGAGCAGGGGCGGTTATCGCAGAGAAAACCGGCTTCCATCAAGAAAGCCGGTCTGGCTGATTAACGCAGCTTCACAAACAAATGCGCGGGCCCGGAGTTGGTCAGATTATTGCCACGAACGTACTCGATAGGCTGCGCGGGATCGAGCGCAATAGCTGAGACTTTACGCGCCACCAGTCGGGTGGCGATCAGCGTTTCAAGCTTCGCCAGCGGCTGGCCGAGACACTTATGCATCCCGTTGCCAAAACCCAAATGACCGGTGGTATCACGGTCGATATTAAACGTATCGCCGGCCGCAAATTTACGGCTGTCGCGATTGGCGGACGAGAGCAACAATCGCACCACCGCGCCTTTGGGCAACTCAACGCCAGCCACAGTGGTGGCTTCGGTGGTCATGCGGCTGACGCGTTGCACCGTCCCGCGATAGCGCGCCACCTCCTCGACAAATTTATCCGCATCCGCTTCGTTTTCGCGAATACGCTGCACCAGATGCGGATGTTCCGCGAACATGCGAAAGGCATTCGCAACCAGAATGGTAGTGGTGTCGTGCCCGGCAATAAAGACGAAGGCGCACAGCTCTTTAGCCTCTTTCTCACTGAGTAACCCCTCCTTCCACATGCGGGCGATATGTCCCCCAATCGACTGGCTATTACTGAGGTAAAGTCGCTCCATGGCCTCTTTCAGATAGGCAAAAAAGGCCATCGCGCTTTGTTCATCGGTGCCGGTGCCGGGGGCGTTACGCGCCAGGCGACCGAAGTAGCTGAAGGTTTCGTCCGACCAGAACTTCATCTTTTCTTCGTCTTCATTCGGCACATCGATCATCGCTGAGATGGTGGCGATGCTGAGCGGAATGGCAAACTCTTCCACCACATCGCCACCGCCTTTGGCGATCAACGCATCGATTAATACCTCCGCGCGGCGCTCGATCTCGGCGGCAAACGGCTCAATGGCCAGCGGCATAAAGGAGGGCTGAGCAATCTTACGCAGGCGCGTATGATCGGGCGCATCATACAGCGTCAGAAAAGTGAGCGGCGGCGGGCTGACCACTTCTGATGAGAAGAGTTTCGGGTTGCGAATGGCCTGCCAGACATCATCGTAGCGCGACAGGAACCAGACATCCGAGGTGGCAGACTGGCAGCGCAACACCGGGGCATGCTCGCGCATCCAGCGATAATGTTCGTATGGATCGCCCTGCGAACCGTCGTCCACCACTTTGAAGGGTTGCAGTTCTTGTGGCCAGCTCAGCTCATGAGAGTAGGGCGGCTGTTCAGCCATTGCTGCGAACGGGCAGCGTGCGGGCTCCGGTTGCGGGGCGGGCGCTAAGGCAGCAGACGCGGATTTCTTGCCCAGCGCGCGGCTCATGGTCGCTTTGGAATGAAGGGCGTGTTGGGCGATCACTTCACGCGCGGCGTTGATGTCACCATACTCAAACGCGCTAACCAGATCACGATGTTGCTGAACAATATCGCCCACGATTTCAATGTCATCCCGCAGTGCCCGACCAATGTAGTCCTGTACCGCGAGTTGCTTATAGAGGGTAATCAGCGGCGCGTTTCCTGATGCTTCAATCAGGAACAGGTGAAATGCATGATTGGCCTGCGCGTAGCGCGTGACATCGCTAAAGCGCTTACCGACAACAAACGGTGCGGTCGCATCGGCCAGCCGGCGGAATTCAAGCAACTGTGTGCCTGATAAGCGCCCCAGGGTGAGCTGTACCGCACCCAGCTCCAGCGCCAGACGCAGATCAAACGTGTCATCGACGTCCTCCGGAGCAATGTGTTCTTCCCCCGTCTGCACCACCTGCCCGGCCCCGGCAAACTTCTCATAGTAGAAGTTACGCGGCTTAACGCCTTCCGCAGCCAGCCAGTCGCGCACGGCTTCCACCATCGGCGGCGGCCCGCAGAGATAAATATCGACATCGCCGCCGTTAAGCTGCGAGGCAGTAATATGTTGCGTGACGTAGCCTTTGTGTGGCGACGAACTTTCAGGGCTGGCGACCGTGCAAAGATAGCTAAAATTCGGCAGGCGACGGGCGTAATCCTCAAGCCGTGCCAGTTCAACCCGATCCTCGTCGTGGGTGACGCCGAAGATCAACTGGATCGGCTGCGTGATATCACCTTCTTCAGCGATCTTATCCAACATGGACAAAAACGGCGCGAGCCCCGTGCCGCCCGCGAGGAATAAAAGCGGGCGTTCGATGGGACGCAGGTAGAAACTGCCCATCGGCCCGCGAAAGGTAATGGCGTCGCCGGGTTTGGCCTGCTCGCGAAGATAGCTGGACATTAAGCCCTGCGGAACATTGCGGATCAGGAAGGACACTTCGTTTGCCGAAGGGCCTGAGCTAAATGAGTAGGAGCGCGTTTGTGTGCTGCCAGGTACCTGTACATTGACATACTGACCCGGCAGGAAGCGGAGAGCACTGCGGTTTTCCAGCTCCGCCGAGAAAGTAATTGCAGTGGGGGAGAGCGCTTCGCAGGCGGTGATACGCCCGGTAAAAGCCGTGCTGCTGATACCCGCCGCATCAGACGTAGCGGCAATCTGCACCACGCAGTCGCTGGATGGCCGCATCTGGCAGGTCAGCACGTGTCCGGCTTTCGCTTCATCGTCGGAGAGTGCGTCTGGCACATAATCGCCGAGCGCAAACTGACCCGATTCACAGGTGGCTTTGCAGGTGCCGCATACGCCGTCGCGACAGTCGAGTGGAATAGCAATTTTTGCACGCAGCGCCGCATCGGCGACAGACTCACCGGTAAGACATTGAATAAAATGCGTCGCGCCGTCTTCAAAGCGTAGGGTGACCTGATGGCTCATTGTTTTTATCCTCGGGTAGCAGGTGATTCCAGCCTCTGGCGGACTGGTATGAAACTCGAGGCTCCATATCATGCCGGAAGCCCTTTTCAGTCAACGGACAGAAATGACGTAAAACAGGACAAACCGTGCATTAGGCGGAGTTGGTGAGCGGGGGCACATTTTGGGAAGAGAGGCGAAAAACAGGCATTAAAAAACCCGCAAACTCAGAGAGAATGCGGGTTCTTAAGGGGTACTGAACGTTTAAAAACGTATCAGAAAATCTTTTTGGTCGGCACGAGAGGATTTGAACCTCCGACCCCCGACACCCCATGACGGTGCGCTACCAGGCTGCGCTACGTGCCGACACGTGGAGGCAATAGTACCCTTTTCGTTGCTGATTGCAAGTCAGCGAATGCGCGATTGATGCATAAGTAATCAATCAGTTAGCGATGAATCGTTTTTCCTCAGTCAGTACCTGCAGCAGCAGGCTCAGCTGTGGTTTTTGCTCGCGTTCTTTCTCGCCGTCGCTGTTCCACGTCTGGTAATGACCATTGTGGTCAAGCACAACGGTAAAGCGCGGGGTCGTAATCGCCAGCGTACTGTTATCCGCAGCGGTTACCCAAACGTGGCGACGCGTGGCGCTGAAGAGATCCTGCCCCTGCGAGTATTCATTTGCTGGCGTACTGACGTGCAACAGACGCTGCATCAGGGTGGTCATCACGTCTTTATGCTCGGTCAGGGCGTCGATACGCTGCGCCGGGGTGCCCGGCCAGTGGACGACCAATGGTACCTGTAGACGCGCGCGTGACCAGTCGAACTGCTCGCGTTCATCGCCCAGCGGCACGCCGTGACCTGCGGTAATAATCACCACCGTGCTATCCAGTTTGCCAGAATCACGCAGCGCGCTCAGCACGCGGTTAATCTGTGTATCGACATCGGCGGCGGCGGCAGCATAGCGGCGGGTGAAGCCTTGCTGTTGACTGTCGTCGAGGTTGGTACCGTTAAAGGATACCCATGAGAACCAACGGTTTTCTTCCTGCGCGTAGCGGCCCAGCCAGTTAATCCACTGATTTGCCGTCTGCGCGTCGTTTTGCGATTTACTTGGCGGCAGTGAGAAGTCCGAAAGCAGCGCCTGACGGTAAACCGGGCTGTTGAAGCCATCGGATGAGAACAGACCCAGCTGATAACCCTGCTGGTTCAGCGCGGTTATCAGCGCCGCCGGAATACGCGCCGAGAGCACGCCATCCATATAAGCGGGTGAAATGCCGTAGAACAGGCCAAAGGTGCCGTTGTCTGCGGTATTGCCCGAGCTCATATGCTGGGTAAAGTTGACGTTTTCACCGGCGAACTGGGCCAGAGAAGGCATCTGTTTTTCGAAGCGTGAATAGTTCAGGCCATCGACGGTGATCAGCAGGACGTTTTGCCCCGCGCCCATATCACGGTAGCGCAGTTCGCTCAGCGGATACTGCACCGATACCGCTTCCGGATCGCCTTGCTCAACCAGACGACGCTGGTAATCCTGTGCATCCAGCAAGCCGTGTTTTTCCAGGAAGCGGCGCGCGGTCATTGGATAAGAGAGCGGCAGATTCGCTTTCTGCATGGTAATCGGGCGATAGAAGTTGGCATCCGCCCAGATGTACATCACATGCGAGCTGATAAAGGCCACAAAAAAGAGCCAGGCGACGGGGCGGAAGTAGCGGCGTCGGCGCATCAGGCTGCGCAGCTTTTGCCAGCTCCAGGTGGCGAACAGCATTTCGATAAGCAATATCACCGGCACGCTGATAAACATCAGCTGCCAGTCGCGGGCCATTTCGTTTTGGTCCGGGTTGATAACCAGCTCCCATACCACCGGGTTAAGGTGCAGGTGGAAGCGGGTGAAAACTTCGGTATCGATAAGCAGCAGCGTCATTCCGGCTGTCGCCAGAATCGCGGACAGGAACCGCATTAAGCGCTGCGAGCCGACGATAAACGTCAGCGGAAAGAGAATCAGCAGATAGGCGGCGAACACCAGAAAGCTGAAATGCCCGACAAGGCTCAGGTACGAGTAAACGCGACCGGTAAGCGTTGTCGGCCAGTCGGCAACAAAAAGATAGCGGCTGCCGAGCACCATGGCCAACAACATGTTGAACATAGCAAACCAGTGCCCCCAGCTAACCATCTGGGAGACTTTTTCTCGGTAGGGCTGACGATGAGTCACCATAAACTGTTGTGTGTATCCCTTAGTGCGCCGGGTCGTCGTTAATAGAAGACTGTAACGCCTGAGCAAACGAGCGGGCGATAGCCTGGCGCTGAGCCGGGGCGACGCTGCTGTTAATCAGGTTCGTCACCATGTTCCCCAGAACCATCAAAGAGAGGTCTGTTGGAGTCTTGTGTTGTTCCAGTACGTTGACCAGTTCACTGAGCAGTTGTTCAACGTGTTCATCACTGTAGCGGGATTGTTGTGGCATAAATCAAATCTGTCTATATATGGAAGGGCAATATATTACCGTAGCACCAGCATTTTTTCCGCATTTTTTCGCCTTAAACGTCATCCTTTCCTCATGGACGAAAGGATTAGGCGTTGGAAGAAAGAGCAAGTTGCACAGCAGCCTAAGGGGTGATTGAATACACCCGATCTAAAAGGAGAGTTTAACATGAGTCTGGATATCGACCAGATTGCGCTGCACCAGCTTATCAAACGCGATGAGCAGACGCTTGAACTGGTACTGCGTGATTCGCTGCTGGAGCCCACTGCGCCCGTCGAAGAGATGATGGCGGAACTGCATCGGGTCTACAGCGCTAAAAATAAGGCCTACGGGCTGTTTAACGAAGAAAGCGAGCTGGCGCAGGCCTTGCGTCTGCAGCGCCAGGGTGAAGAAGATTTTCTGGCGTTCAGCCGGGCGGCGACCGGTCGTCTGCGCGATGAGCTGGCAAAATATCCGTTTGCGGACGGCGGCATCGTGCTGTTTTGCCATTATCGCTATCTGGCGGTGGAATACCTGCTGGTGGCTGTGCTGAATAATCTCAGCAGCATGCGTGTAAATGAACAGCTGGATATCAGCTCTACGCACTATCTCGATATCAATCATGCGGATATCGTGGCGCGTATTGATTTAACCGAGTGGGAAACCAACCCGGAATCGACCCGTTACCTGACGTTCCTGAAAGGGCGAGTAGGGCGTAAAGTCGCGGATTTCTTTATGGATTTCCTCGGTGCCAGCGAAGGGTTGAATGCCAAAGTGCAAAACCGCGGCCTGTTGCAGGCGCTGGATGATTTCTCCGCCGAAGCACAGCTCGATAAAAACGAGCGTCAGACCGTGCGTAAGCAGGTTTACGACTACTGCAACGAGCAGTTGCAGGCGGGCGAAGAGATTGAACTGGAATCCCTTTCCAAAGAGATTTCCGGCGTTAGCGAAGTGAGCTTTAGCGAGTTTACGGCAGAAAAAGGCTATGAACTGGAAGAGAGCTTCCCGGCGGACCGCAGTACTTTGCGTCAGCTGACGAAGTTTGCCGGTAGCGGTGGCGGGTTGACGATTAACTTCGACTCTCTGCTGCTGGGCGAGCGCATTTTCTGGGATCCGGCAACGGATACGCTGACCATTAAAGGCACGCCGCCGAACCTGCGCGATCAGCTTCAGCGTCGCGTTGGCGGTAAATAAACGCTGCCCACAAAAAAGCCCCGCAAGCGGGGCTTTTTCACAACTTGTCAGCGATTACGCGCGAACGAAGTCGATGTGAGACAGTTTTGGCTTGAACGGGTGACGCTGAACAGCCTGAACTTTCACTTTTTCTTCTTTGCCATCGATTACGATGGTAACAACTTCTGCGTAAAACTCAGCTTTGTCCTGCATGTTCCACAGTTTGTCGTGATCCAGTTCGATTGCAACCGGAGCAGCTTCGCCACCATAGATGATAGCCGGGAACTTGTTAGCTGCGCGCAGGCGGCGGCTCGCACCCTTACCCTGCTCTTTACGTGCTTCTGCATTGATAGTAAACATTTAAATCTCTCTTAATTATTCCTGCTACAGGCGACCCAGCAGCAGGCAAATGATCTGCTTCACGGATGTGAAAGCGGGCGGCATTTTATACTTAAATGCGCGTCGTATCAATCAAAAGGACGCTTATCCGCGCAATTCATTGGCGCGACGGAAGCGGCCTTCGTAGTCGAAAACCTTCTCGCGCATCTGCCAGAACTGCCCCTTTTTACGGGCTACCACAAAATCGGGATGACGCAACAGCGCCTGCTGGGCAAGAATATCGGCGGGTGTTATCCAGCGCAGCGGCACGCCGGGCGTGCGGGTATGCGGGCGAATAAAGAGTTGTTCAAAGGCGGTTCGCTGCGCCGGTGTATGCAGACGGAAGCGCTCACTGACATCGGCACCGTCTTCATCGTAGTAGGTGATTTTCAGCCACGCGCCTTTGTCATCCGCGCCGTCCTGAAGTACCATGCCGCTACAGCGCAGCACCAGCGCATCTTTTAACTTCAGCGCCGCTTTCAGCATATCGTCCGGGTCGACCAGCACCGTGTCGCACTCCCGACAGCGGCGGGCGGCGATATCGTTTTCCGCATTACACTGTGGGCAGTTTTTGAAGCGGAAGCGGTAGTAGCACTGTTCCCGGTGCCCTTCGTCATCTTCCAGCCAGCCCTGACAGCGACGGCCAAAGTGTTCAATCAGCGTGCCGTCAGCGGTGGTTTTGCCCCAGAAGGTATTGGCAAAGCCGCAGCCGGGGCAGAAAACCTGGACCGGTACGTTGTCACTTTTGCCTTTTGGCGCGCCGACTTCCGGCGCGTAAAGGTCGTGAGGATTTCCGGCGTAGTCCAGAATCAGGCAGTCCTTTTTTCCCGGCGACAGGCGCAGGCCGCGTCCGACAATCTGTTGGTAAAGACTCACTGATTCGGTTGGCCGCAGGATCGCGATAAGATCGACATGCGGAGCGTCAAAGCCGGTGGTTAATACCGATACGTTCACCAGATAGCGAAACTTCTGCGCTTTGAAGGCATCGATGAGTTCATCACGCATCGGGCCGGGCGTTTCGCCGGTAATCAGCGCCGCATCGTTGACTGGCAGCAGGCCGGTAATTTCGCGCGCGTGCTCAACGGTGGCGGCGAAAATCATCACCCCTTTGCGGTCCTGAGCAAACTCTTCAATCTGGCTGATAATGTGCGGCGTAATGCGTTTTTGCTGCTTCAGTTCGCGATTAAGATCCGCTTCGCTGAACAGCCCGTTGCTGTTAGCCTGCAGGCGGCTGAAATCGTACTGTACCACCGGCATATCAAGCTGCTCGGGTGGCGTCAGATAGCCGTGTTTGATCATATAGCGCAGCGGCAGTTCATAAATACAATCACGGAAAAGCGCTTTTTCGTCGCCGCGTACCATACCGTGATAGTGGAACTGATAAATCCAGCCTTTTCCCAGGCGGAATGGCGTGGCGGTCAGCCCTAACAGGCGTACCGTTGGGTTTACGCTCTTCAGGTGGGCGAGGATTTGCTGATACTGGCTGTCGTCGTCATCGCTGATGCGGTGGCACTCATCGACGATCAACAGCGAAAATTCACTCTTGAAATGGTCGAGATTACGCGCGACGGACTGCACGCTGCCAAACACCACTTTGCCGTGGCTCTCTTTTTTCTTCAGACCCGCCGCGTAAATATCGGCCTCAAGACCCAGTGCACAATATTTGGCGTGGTTCTGTGCGACCAGTTCCTTAACATGGGCAAGTACTAACACACGCCCGCGCGCCAGCCTTGCCAGTTCGGCAATCACCAGGCTTTTGCCCGCGCCGGTGGGCAGCACAATTACGGCAGGGTGCTGATGGCGGCGAAAGTGGTTAAGAGTGGCGTCGACGGCTTCCTGCTGATAGGGGCGAAGTGTAAAAGTCATGGGGCTCGTTTATTGGTTTTGCTCGCGATTAGTATGCCACGAATCTTTTCTCTTGAGTGGTATAACAACCCCGTTATACTTGATCATTGTTGTTACTCCATTTTTCGGGCGCGTTGCCCGACACCCGGCATCATACAGGCTAAAAATTTTCATGCGACTTGATAAGTTTATCGCTCAGCAACTCGGCGTCAGCCGTGCTATTGCCGGGCGTCAAATCCGCGGCAACCACATCACCGTGGATGGCGAAATTGTGCGAGATACGGCGTTTAAACTGCTTCCTGAACATGAGGTGGCTTACGAGGGCAACCCTCTGGCCCAGCAGCACGGCCCGCGCTACTTTATGCTCAACAAACCGGAAGGGTATGTCTGCTCAACCGACGACCCGGATCATCCTACCGTGCTCTATTTCCTTGATGAACCCGTAGCGCACAAACTGCATGCTGCCGGTCGTCTGGATATCGACACCACCGGTCTGGTGCTGATGACCGATGACGGCCAGTGGTCGCATCGCATCACTTCACCGCGTCACCACTGCGAAAAAACCTATCTCGTGACCCTGGAAAACCCGGTCAGCGACGATACCGCGGAGCAGTTCGCCAAAGGCGTTCAGCTGCACAACGAGAAAGATCTTACCAAACCGGCGGTGCTGGAAGTGATTACCCCGACGCAGGTTCGACTGACCATCAGCGAAGGCCGCTATCACCAGGTGAAACGTATGTTCGCCGCCGTGGGCAACCACGTGGTGGGGCTGCATCGCGAACGTATCGGTGAGATTGCGCTCGACGACGACCTTGAGCCGGGCGAATACCGTCCGTTAACCGAAGAAGAAATCGCCAGCGTCGGCCTGTCGCCGCGCTAACATTGAGGTAACTTGTGACATCCAGGCAGCCTTCGTCATTCAATATCGTGTTTATCCTTGGCCTGCTGGCCATGCTGATGCCGCTTTCTATTGATATGTATCTTCCGGCGCTGCCGGTTATTTCACAACAGTTTGGCGTACCGGCCGGTAGCGCGCAGATGACCCTCAGCACCTATATTCTGGGGTTTGCTGTCGGCCAGTTGCTCTACGGGCCGATGGCCGATAGCCTTGGTCGCAAGCCGGTTATCCTTGGCGGCACGCTGATTTTTGCGGTTGCCGCCATTGCCTGCGCGCTGTCAAAAAGCATCGATCAGCTCATTGTGATGCGCTTCTTCCACGGCCTGGCGGCTGCGGCGGCGAGCGTGGTGATTAACGCCCTGATGCGCGATATTTATCCTAAAGAAGAGTTCTCAAGGATGATGTCGTTTGTCATGCTGGTCACGACGATTGCGCCGCTGGTGGCACCAATGGTCGGTGGGGCAGTGCTGGTTTGGTTTAGCTGGCGGGCGATCTTCTGGATACTGGCGGTGGCTGCACTGTTGGCGTCGCTGGCTATCTGGTTCTTTATCGCGGAAACGCTGCCCGTTGAAAAGCGGCAGAAGTTTCATATGCGCACGGTGCTGGGCAACTTCGCATCGCTGTTCCGCCATAAACGCGTGCTCTCTTACATGCTGGCGAGCGGTTTTAGCTTTGCTGCGATGTTCTCGTTTTTGAGCGCCGGGCCGTTTGTTTATATTGAGCTTAACCATGTTTCGCCCCAGCATTTTGGCTACTACTTCGCGCTGAATATCGTTTTCCTGTTCATCATGACCACCATCAACAGCCGCATTGTGCGTCGGGTCGGGGCGTTAAATATGTTTCGCGCCGGGTTGTTTGTGCAGTTTGCCATGGCGGTGTGGATGGTGGCGTGCGCACTGCTGGACGTTGGATTCTGGTCGCTGGTGTTGGGCATTGCGGTATTTGTCGGCTGCGTGTCGATGGTCTCCTCAAATGCGATGGCGGTTATTCTCGACGAGTTCCCGCATATGGCAGGTACGGCGTCGTCGCTTGCCGGAACCTTCCGTTTCGGGATTGGCGCTATCATTGGCGCGCTGCTGTCGCTGGCAACCTTCAATTCCGCCTGGCCGATGATCCTCTCCATTGGGCTGTGTGCAAGCTGCTCGCTCTTTTTCCTGCTCTACGCCAGCCGTCGGCGAAAGTGCGCGTAGTACAAACATTTTGATAAAGGGGCGATTTTTCGCCCCTTTTTTTTGATGCATATCAACCGAAGTACTATTCATGGTACTTATGTATGTTTCTTTTATGTAAAATCTAATAATGTAAAAAGTCACATTGTTGTAGATAAAAAGGTTGTGTTAGATCACAGAAACGGGTACATATAGCGCCGAAAAGCATCACCCAATTCGCTTGTCGCGACAAAAATAATCACTCAGTCAATGAACAAGCCGTAAGTTGCAGGCGTTTTTTCTGGATGCAGGACGATTTGTCAACAATGTGTTAATATGGATGTAAAATAATTGTGAAGTAAATTGCTTCCGGGGAAAAGAACGTGACCACATTACAGCTTTCAATAGTACATCGACTGCCGCAGGACTATCGCTGGGCGGCGGGTTTTGCAGGTTCAAGAGTTGAACCGATTCCGCAAAGTGGCGATAGCAACGAAAATGCGCTGGTGGCCCTTAAGCTGCTGAGCCCGGACGGTGATAATGCCTGGCCGGTGATGCATACCTTAAGCCAGGCGTTGTCAGATATCTCGCTGGAAAGCTCCGTACTCGAGTGTGAAGGGGAGCCGTGCCTGTTTGTTAAACGCCAGGACGAGTGTGCCGCAACCTGTCGTCTGAAAAATTTTGGCGTGGCGATTGCCGAAACGTTCTCCGGCAATAATCCGTTCTGACCGTCAGCTCAGCGTAATGAGCTGGCGGGTGTAATCCTGCTCTGGTGCAGCGAAAACGCGCTGGCACTCACCTTGTTCGACAACTTTTCCCTGTCGCAGCACAATCACCTGATGGCACAGCGAACGTACCACGTGCAGGTCGTGGCTGATAAAGATATAAGCCAGCCGGTACTTCTTCTGCAATCCCTTCAATAATGCCAGTATCTGCGCCTGAACGGTGCGATCGAGCGATGACGTGGGTTCATCAAGAATTATCAATTCGGGTTTCAGGATCAGCGCCCGCGCGATGGCGATACGCTGACGTTGACCGCCGGAAAATTCCGCCGGATAGCGTTGACGCGTGTCGGGATCTAACCCCACTTCCTGCATGGCCTGAATCACGCGTTGCTCGCGATCGATTGCCGACAATGCCGGGTGGTGTACCCGTAAACCTTCTTCAATGATTTGCAGCGCGTTCAGACGCGGGTTAAGCGACGAGTTCGGATCCTGGAAGACCACCTGAATGCGATGGCGCAGCGGCAGGAGCTGCTCACGGCTGCGGCCCTGTAGCATTTCTCCGGCAAACTGAATCTCGCCTTTGGAGGCAATAAGCCGCAGTAGCGCCAGCCCGGTGGTGCTCTTACCTGAACCCGATTCCCCAACCAGCCCCAGCGTTTCGCCCGCGCGCAGGGTAAAGCTTACGTTGTTCACCACGCGATTGTTATCGACAATGCGGCGCAGGACGCCTTTACGAATCGGAAATTCGACGCTGAGATCGTTCACCGTCAGCAACGTGGCGGCATCCGCCGGTAAAGGAACCGGAGAGCCCGACGGCTCGCTGTCGAGCAGCTTGCGGGTATACGGGTGAACCGGCGCGGCAAACAGCGCCTGAGCGCTATTCTGCTCAACGCAGCGGCCCTGCTGCATGACCGCCACCCGGTCAGCCAGCTTGCGTACAATGCTCAGGTTATGGGTGATAAACAGCAGCCCCATATTTAACTCGCGTTTTAGCTCGCGCAGCAGGGTGAGAATTTGTGCCTGAACCGACACATCCAGCGCGGTGGTGGGTTCATCGGCAATCAACAGGTCAGGGCGCGTCAGCAATGCCATCGCAATCATCACGCGTTGACGTTCGCCGCCGGAAAGCTGATGCGGATAATCCGCCAGCCGTTTAGCGGCATTACGGATGCCAACTCTGTCCAGACAATCTAACATTTCTGCCCGCGCGGGCTCTTTGCGCATTCCCCGGTGCAGGGAGAGCACTTCGTAAAGCTGTTTTTCCAGCGTATGCAACGGGTTCAGTGAAACCATCGGCTCCTGAAAAATCATCGCAATACGGTTGCCGCGCACACCACGCAGCGTCTGTTCGCTGGCATGAAGTAGAGATTGCCCCTGAAAACGGATATCGCCGCCAGGATAGCTCACCGGCGGCTGCGGCAGCAGGCGCAAAACGGAGAGCGCGCTGACGCTTTTTCCCGAGCCCGATTCCCCAACCAGCGCCAGCGTTTCGCCTGCGTCTATCTGTAAAGAGAGTTCGCTGACTACCGTGCGCGTGACGCCCTGATTGCGAAAGGCGATGGAAAGATTGTCTATTTCAAGGAGAGGATGACCCATCTTAAACCGCCTTATTCGGATCGAAAGCGTCGCGCACCGCTTCGCCGATGAAAATCAGCAGCGACAACAGCACGGCAACGGAAAGAAACGCCGTGATGCCGAGCCACGGGGCCTGAAGGTTATTCTTGCCCTGTAACAGCAATTCGCCCAACGATGGCGAACCCAGCGGCAGGCCGAAGCCGAGGAAATCCAGCGAGGTTAGCGTGGTAATTGAGCTGCATAAAATAAACGGCAGGAAGGTGAGGGTGGCGACCATCGCATTGGGCAGCATATGGCGGAAAATAATGCTGCGATCGCTCACGCCCAGCGCCTGCGCCGCGCGAATATAGTCGTAGTTTCGCGTGCGTAAAAATTCCGCGCGCACCACGCCGACCAGCGCCATCCAGCCAAACAGGACGGTGATTGCCAGCAGCCACCAGAAACCCGGTTGCACGACGCTTGAGAGCAGAATAATTAAGAACAGCGTTGGCATGCCGGACCATACCTCAATAAAACGTTGCCCCCACAAGTCAATTTTACCGCCGTAATAGCCCTGAATCGCGCCGGCCGCGACGCCCATCACGCTGGAACAAATCGTTAGCATCAGGCCAAACAGAATCGAGATGCGTGTGCCGTAGAGAATACGCGCCAGCACATCCCCGCCGTTGGCGTCGGTGCCCAGCCAGTTTTGCGAGGAGGGCGGAGAAGGGAAGGGGAGGTCCGTATTAAAGTCGATGGTTGTTGCACCGTAGCGAACCGGCGCCCACAGCACCCAACCGTTTTCGCGCAACTGCTTACGCAGCCACGGGTCCTGGTAATCGGCGGCGGTGGCGAACTGGCCGCCAAAAGTTTGTTCACTGTACTCTTTCACCAGCGGCACATAGAGGCTGCCTTTGTACTGCACCAGCAAAGGGCGATCGTTGGCGATGAGTTCGGAACACATGCTGCATACGAAGACGATCAAAAAGATCCACAGCGACCAGTAGCCGCGACGGTTATGGCGAAAGCGCGCCCAGCGCGCCTGATTAATTGGGTTTAACGGCATCATCCCCGGCCCTCAAAATCGATGCGCGGATCGACCAGCGTATAAGTGATATCACTGACGATATTCAGCAGCAGGCCAATCAGCGTGAAAATGTAGAGCGTGCCGAACATCACCGGGTAGTCGCGCGAGACGGTCGCCTCATAACCCAAAAGCCCCAGCCCGTTCAGGGAAAACATCACTTCAATCAGCAACGAACCGGTAAAGAACATGCTGATAAAGGTGGCCGGAAAACCGGCAATGACCAGCAGCATGGCGTTACGAAAAATATGCTTCCACAGGATGTTGTGCTCGCTCACGCCTTTGGCGCGGGCGGTGACCACGTATTGCTTGCGAATTTCGTCAAGAAACGAGTTTTTGGTCAGCATGGTAAGCGCCGCAAAGCCGCCAATCACCGTCGCCAGCACCGGCAGCGTGATGTGCCAGAGGTAGTCGGTGATTTTCTGATACCAGGAAAGCGTGTCGAAATTAGCCGATACCAGCCCGCGTAGCGGGAACAGGTCGTAATAGCTGCCGCCAGCGAAGAATACAATCAACAAGATAGCGAACAGAAACGCCGGAATGGCATAGCCGATAATAATCAACGCGCTGCTCCAGGTGTCGAAACGGCTGCCGTTTTGTACCGCTTTGCGAATACCGAGCGGTATCGACACCAGGTAAATAATCAGCGTGCTCCACAGGCCGAGCGTAATCGAAACGGGCAGGCTGTCCTTCATCAACTGTAAAACGGAAGCATTGCGAAAAAGGCTATTGCCGAAATCAAAGCGGATGTAATCCCACAGCATTTTGAAATAACGTTCGTGCAGTGGCTTGTCAAAGCCGTAGCGCTGAGTAATTTCGGCGATCACTTCCGGGTCAAGGCCACGCCCGCCGCGATACTGGCTGTCGGCGATATTCCCCACGCCCGCGCGTGCATGACCGCCGCCGGAGCCGCCACCGCCCGTACCGGGCAAGCCACCCGGATTACCGAATTCAACGGCAGCAATGGCCTGGTCGACCGGGCCGCCGGGGGCAATCTGCACAATAAAAAAGTTAAGCGTGATGATTGCCCACAGCGTCGGGATAATCAGCAATAAGCGGCGGAGCAAATAAGCGCTCATATTTTCTCCTTAACGCCGGGCTTCCGGCAGTTTCGCCGCTTTATTGACGTCATACCACCAGTTATCAAAGCCGCTGGCATAGAGTGGGCGAATCGGCGGATGCGAGAATTTATCCCAGTAGGCGACGTGATCTTCCGCCATATACCACATTGGCAGCATGTAGAAGTTCCAGGTTAAGACGCGATCCAGCGCGCGACCCAGCGGCAGCAATTTTTTCTCGTCACCTTTCGCCTGGATTATCTGATTGATCAACGCGTCAACGACCGGGCTGGCGACGCCGGGCGCGTTATAGGTTGAGTTGATGTACTCAGATGACCAGGAAATTTGCAGGTCGGAGCTGGGCCACGGCGTGGCGCGCCACAGGCTTGGCATCATGTCGTAATCGCGTTTACGCAAGCGGCTGAGCAACTGAGAGTTATCCACCTGGCGAATAGACATCTCGACCCCGAGGCGTTTCAGATTGCGCTGGAACGGCAGCACCCACTGGTTATTACCGCCAGAGGCGACCAGCAGTTCGAAGCGCAGCGGCTGGCCGGTTTTTTCATTCACCCGCTGTTGGTCTTTCAGCACCCAACCCGCGTGGGTGAGCATATCGCCCGCCTTCAGCAGGTTTTGGCGGTTTGCACCATCACCGTTTGAGACTGGCGGCTGATAAATAGTGGTGAAGACTTCAGGTGGAAGGTCCTTTTTCATCGGCGCAAGTAGTGTGAGTTCCTCGGCATTCGGATAATGGCGTGCCGCGTACTCTGTATTCTGGAAATAGCTGGCAGGGCGGCTGTAGGCGTTATAAAACAGCGCTTTGTTCATCCATTCAAAATCAAAGGCCATGCTGATGGCTTCGCGTACCTGACGATCGGCAAAGACGGGGCGCTGGATATTAAATGCCAGCCAGCGTGTGTCCTGGGCGGCCTCATTTTTTTGCGCTTCTTTAACGATATAGCCACTGGCGAAATTTTTGCCGATGTAGCGTGTGGCCCAGTTTTTGGCGCTGCTTTCATTACGCATGTCGAACGCGCCCGCCTTAAACGCTTCAAAGGCGACGTTGTCATCAAGGTAATAGTCGTAGCGCAGCGTATCGAAATTCCAGCGGCCACGGTTGACGGGCAAATTCGCGCCCCAGTAATTTTTCTCTCGCGAATAGACAATATATTGCCCCAGCCGCCAGTCGGTAATGCGATAGGGGCCGCTGGCGAGCGGTGGGGTAGAGAGCGGATCGCTTAGCTTGTGGTCGCGCCAGAATTTCTCTGGCATCACCGGCAGGGAGAAGAGGCTTAACATATCCTCTTTACCTGGTTTACCCAATTCGAAACGTACCGTGAGCGGCGCAATGGCTTTGACCGTCGTGCCTTTGTAGACCAAACGGAATTGCGGCACCCCTTCGGTCATAAACTTGTGAAAGGTAAATTCGACGTCGCGGGCGGTTATGGGCGTTCCATCATGAAAGCGGGCCTGCGGGTTCATGCTGACTTCTACCCATGAGTAATCATCGGCATAGCGGGCGCTTTCGGCAATCAGCGGATAATAGCTGCCCGGTTCATCGTCGGAGGTGGTGAAGAGGGCATCGTAGAGCGATTCGGTACGCACGCCAGGATTGCCGCGTAGGGCGTAACGGTTGAAGTTATCAAAGGTACCAATGGATGAGAGCGTGATCGTGCCGCCTTTGGGAGCAGCCGGGTTGACGTAATCAAAGTGATTAAAGTTAATGGCATACTTCGGCTCGCCGATCACGGCAAAGGCGTAACTCTCTTTAATCGTCTGTGCGCCGAGGGAAAAACTGCTCAGCGCCAACAGCACGAGACACATGCGCACAAATATCACCGGGTTACCTTCCCTTTATGATCCGTTCCTGATGTCCTTGAATCATAATTGACCCTTAGCGGCTTGTGAAATATTTCGCAGGCTCATTATGCGCTTCAACAAGCTGAGTCAGGGTGAGCGGCTGGCTTATCCAGTAGCCTTGCAGGAAATCCACACCGTGGTCGCGCAGCCACGTTGCCTGCTCCTGCGTCTCCACGCCTTCTGCGACGGTCACCAGATTCAAACGGTGCGTGAGCGTCAGCACCGTATCCAGCACTGGCGAGGTGACCGTTTCCATCCCAATGGCGTTAACGAAGCCGCGGTCGATTTTCAGATAATCAAGTGTAAAGCGCTCAAGATAAATCAGCGCGCTATGGCCGGTGCCGAAATCATCAATGGCAATCTCGATGCCTTCGCCGTGCAGCCACTCAAACAGTTTCACCGCCTGTTTCTCGTTGAGCATGTCGCGCTCGGTGAGTTCCAGCACGACCTGGAAATAGTTTTCGGGCAGGCTGGCAAGCAGATGGCGTATATCTTGTTTGAAGCTCTCCGCATGCAGATGACTTGGTGAAATGTTTATCCCAAGCTTTGCGCCAGGCGGCAGCACTTTTTGCAGGGCGGGGGCATCTTTGGCGATCAATTCAAAAAGATGGCGGGTGAGGGGGACAATCAGATTTTGCCCCTCAGCGAAGCTGATGAAGGCGTCCGGTGGAATATTGCCTGCCACCGGATGCGTCCAGCGCATCAGCACCTCTACGCCGCCAATATGTAAATCGCTGGCATGCACCACCGGCTGGTAGACCACGTAAAACTGGCCCCGGGTGATAGCCGAGAGAATTTCCCGACCCGGCCGCATTCTTATCGTCATTACATAAGCACACAGAATCCCACTCAGCAGGCCGCACATCGCCCCAAGCAGCAATGAGTAAAGCATATTATCCGTGGCGATTTCGTTGCCATACAGATAAATCTCCAGCGGAACGCCATTGATTTTCGCCTGACGAATGGGCCTGTTTTCAATGCTGGTCAGCGGCACGGGCTGGTGGTTAAAGGTCGAGATCGCCGTATTGCCATTAATCACCAGCGCGACACCACTGTACTGGCTTTGCTTCGAAGAATTCAGTATCCACGGCATCAGATTGGCGTTGATGGAGGTAAATACGCCCCGGTCGGCCAACAGTGGGCTTCGGTCCCACAGAATAAACGCCGGGCGGTGGGGCATCATGGGCGTGCCGGGTAGAATCGCCATCGCCTGGTTTTGTGAAAGGTCGAGAGAAGGGACCAGATCTTTAATCGCAATATCCAGCGGACCCGTGGCCGATGAACAAAACGCATGGCCCTCTTTTACCAGCAGAAAGGCGCGAATATTGAGGCTAAAGGCGGCGCGCGAGGTGAGCTCGGAGGAGACATTCTCGCACGAGCTCATGGTTAACGGTTGCAGGGTATCGATAGTATTGAGTACTTCGCCAAAGTAGCTATTGAGATAGGTCTTCAGCTCGGTGATGGTATTGTCAAACTGCTCAGTGCGTTTGTGGTAAGAGACAAGAAACTGAGTTCCGCCTGCCAACAGGGCAAAAAACACGCCAACCAGCAGGCTGGTGATGGCGATTCGGCGGCTTAACAGCGTTTTACGGCTTAGCATAAAGGATGCGTGTCTCGGTTATTTAAATCGGCTTCGCCAAATCATTGGAAAAAAAAAGCACTGCCAGAGCAGTGCTTTCTTATGCTTGCGGTCAATCAAGGGATACTGACAGCAAGTGATATTAAGAGCGGCTTAAAACTCGGCGCGCTTCATTATAGCGCTTCTTCCAGTATGGCTCATTCATGCTGGAGATCGTTACACCGCTGCTGGTAGACGCGTGAACGAACTGATTGTTGCCGATATAGATGCCGACATGACGACCGGTAGAACCTGCACGGAACAGGACTAAATCGCCGGTGCGAAGCTGGCTACGAGAAACGGATTTACCGGTTTCCTGCTGCTCCCACGTAGAACGCGGCAGCTCTAAACCAAATTGTTCGCGGAAGGTGCGCTGTACAAAGCTGGAGCAATCAACGCCGCGTTTGGTGTCACCGCCTAAACGATAACGAACGCCTTTCCAGCCTGCATACTGATCCATCAAACGTGATTTCACGTCGAGGTTGCGGACCATCGATTCAAATTCATCCTGAGAGGCTTGCAGTGACGAGGCATCGTTGGTGCCCACAGCATGCGTCTCAGAATGCATATTCCTGGCGGTGTCTTTTGTTGTGCTACAGGCAGAAAGCAGAACCGCAACTGCTACTGCTGGAATCGCTCGCAAGATATATCTCAAAATTGGTTGAGATTTGACCATTTTATGTGTTTTCCCTTGAAGTCCTTAACGACAATGTCGTTATAAAAAATGCCAAACGCGTCTGAGACTAAATACACGCTAACAATGAGACAATTCTTTAAAGTCAGATCTGTGGACTGGCGCACAAAATTATTCACTATGAGAATAATTGCTCATTATTGGCAAACGCGATTGAGATTACCCGATTGACAAGGGCATTGCGAGTGGTTTTACAGGATTTCTTATAAGAAATTGTGATACAGAAAGTTAAAATTTGTGAATGCGTAAAATAGTGTCAATTTAGCCTGAAAAATAGGCAACTCACTCATTCGTAAGACGAATATTCTTGAGGGGAAACGTAATTCAGAATGATTTATCGGCAGAAATAAATCAGGGATCGAAAACGATCCCTGATGATAATTTTATAACGTCCGTTATTTATTTTCGGAGCGAGCCATATTGAGACGCGGAAGATAGCGCTCAAAAAGCGATATTGCCTTGTCGCTGAGCGGGGTCATCAATACCCACGGAATGCCAATCAACACCGCCGTCAGAGAACCGACGGCAATATCGGTAAACCAGTGTGCGCCAATCATTACGCGCGGGAAGGCAAAAATCACGAAAATAGCCAACGCGATGGCGAACGCTTTTCTGCCGAAATAACGCCACATGAATGTCGAAAAAATGAGCAGCATCATGCCATGGTCGCCAGGGAAACTATCTCGCGAGGCATCCTTGGTCGAAATGTGCAAATAATCGCTCACCCGATGGGTATCCGGGAAAAATAGCGTTGGACTGGCGCGCTTAACCGGCATCAAATTCTGCGCCAGCTGGTTAATAATCACCGCGGCAAGCAGCATCACCAGGCCGATGATAATAATCCGGCGACGGCCAGCGGCATCCTCTTTCAGCCAGAAGCTAAGCATCAGGCAACCCATCGCCAGCAGCGAGCAGCCATCAAAGGCGCGGTTGTTGGTAATCGCGAGGAACCACTGATAAACGCGGCTCTCATCGAGGCCGTGATTAAAGAAGTGAAAAATAGCGGAATCAACATTAAACCAGACGCCATGGTTGGGCGGCAGGAACCAGCATAAAAAGAGTGCTATGCCCGCAGCGTTCAGCAGCAGGATTAACGGATATCGCGTCTTCATTTTTTCATCACCATAATTCAACAACGACCGCAACCTTAGCCCTTTCACGCTAAACGGAGCTTCAACAGAGTTGTTTGCAGTGCATTCCAGTCGGCGTCCGCATCATTAATCAGTTCGATGCGGCTGTCCGGCGGCGCGACGCTCTGCGTTTCAATGTGCAGATCTGCGCCCTGGCGGTTGATTCGCACCAGCCCCTCAGGAATACGCATGACCGCTTTGACGCGTTGCACGGGAGCCAGGCGCGCCCATTCAAGGATGCCCACCGTGTCGAAGGTGGTATCGGCGTCAAAAATCCAGCCGCAGGATTGATAACCCTGACCGCTGTTCAGGCTACGACGCCAGCGTTGATGCTCCGGCAGACTGAGCGCGGCGAGCCCTTTTTTCTCCGGGTGCGCGTGTGAGTGTGCGTCGCTTGTGGGAAGTTCCGTGAGGTTGCTGCGCGGCTGGTCGAGCAGGGCGATATCAATATTACCCTGTGTGGCATTCACACGCTGGCGCGCGCCACCGTACTGTTGCCACCAGCTTTCCAGTGCCCGCTCGCTTTCCGCAGTCGCGCGATCGCCTTTATTGGCAATGATAATATCGGCGGCGGCGAGCTGGTCGCGGAAGTTCTCGTTCAGAACCACTTTTTCATCCAGCAGCTGGCGCGGGTCAAGCACACAAAGCGTCGCCCGCAGGTCAATCCATGGCTCATAGACCGCGGCGGTGAGAATATCGAGGATCTGTTTGGGGTGACCCAGCCCGGTGGGCTCAATGAGCAGGCGGTCGGGCTTTCCCTGACGCAGCAGCGTATTCAGGCCCACCTGCATCGGCAAACCATTCACACAACACATACAACCGCCGGGGATCTCTTTAAGCAACGCACCGCTATCGGCCAGCAGCGCGCCATCAATGCCCACTTCACCGAACTCATTTACCAGCACCGCCCACTTCTCATCGGCGGGCTTATTGGCCAGCAGATGGAGGATGGAGGTGGTTTTACCGCTACCGAGAAAACCGGTTATCAGGTTGGTCTTTGTCACGAAAACTCCAGAATAAAAATCTGCAACGTTGCTACGGGTTGCGTTAATCCTGGCGAAAAGGCGATGAAAAGAGAAGTAATTCGCGAAGAGAAATGATTTCTCTTCGCATAAAAGCAGAAATTGTTAACTATTCAGGGTGGTAATGATCGCCTGACGCGCACCGGTTTGCACCAGGCGCTGCCACGCCTGCTGGACGTTTTCGACAAACGTCGCGTTGCCCGGCAGGTCAGTGCCAAAGATTTCACTGAGCGTTAGCAGAGCGACAACGCGCTCTTCATCACGGCTGTTGGCAACAATCCGGGCGATCTTCTCCGATAACGGGTCGCGGACATCAATTTTTTCACCCGCATCATCGATACCGCTGACGTAGCGCATCCAGCCCGCGACGCCTAATGCCAGCAGCGGCCACGCGGTGCCCTGTGCCAGGTGTACGCGAATGCCATCCAACAGGCGCTGCGGCAGCTTCTGGCTACCGTCCATCGCGATTTGCCAGGTGCGATGCTTCAGCGCCGGGTTGCTAAATCGGGTAATCAGGCTGTCGGCATAAGCGCCTAAGTCCACATCGGTAATCTTCAGCGTGGGGGCTTGCTCCGTCATCATTAAACGATGCGCCGCGAGGCGGAAATCGGCGTCCTGCATGCAGTCGCTGATATGCTGATAGCCCGCCAGATAACCCAGATATGCCAGAAACGAGTGGCTGCCATTGAGCATGCGCAGCTTCATCTCTTCCCACGGCAATACATCATAAACCAGCTGTGCCCCGGCGATTTCCCATGCCGGGCGGCCCGCCACAAAGTTATCTTCAATAACCCACTGGATAAACGGCTCACAGCTGATCGCACAGGGATCGTTCACGCCGCCCAGCTCATCGGTGATTTCCGCAAGCGACGCGTCGGTGGCCGCCGGAACGATGCGATCAACCATGGTGCCGGGGAAGGTGACATGCGTAGCTATCCACTCAGCTAATGCTGGATCGCGCTGTTTTGCCATGCCCAGCACGGCGTTTTTCACCACGTGACCGTTGTCCGGAATATTGTCACAGGAGAGAACCGTAAAAGCGGAAAGCCCGCGTTCGCGACGGCGGTGCAGGGCTTCGACCAGGATACCCGGCGCAGAGTGGGGCTCCTGCGGATGGCCGAGATCGTGCGCGATGCGTGGCTGATTCACATCCAGTTGCCCGGTCGCCGGGTCAATGCAGTAGCCTTTCTCGGTGATCGTCAGGGAAACAATCGCTACCTGCGGCTCGCAGAATTTCTCAATAATCGCCGCCAGCGAATCCAGTTTGGCGTTCAGACATTCATTCACTGCACCAATCACGATCGGTTGATTACCGTCGCCGCTTTTTTCCAGCACCGTGAACAGATGATCCTGCGCGCGAAGCTGGCTCATCAACTGGTCGCCGCTAAAAAGGCTGATCTCGCAGATCCCCCAATCGCCGCCTTCGGCATTAAGCACCCGGTCAGTCAGCAGAGCCTGATGCGCGCGATGGAAGGCACCGAAACCAAAATGCACAATCCGCGAGCGCAGTGCTTTTCTATCATAATGAGGCAGTTGCACATTCTCAGGGAGCGTACTGTTGGCGATTGTTTTCATTGTTTACACGTCCGATTAACCAGTAATTAACAATGCCAGTGTAAAGTTATATGACAACAAATTGAATTGGTGTGCCGAATTTATCCGGGTAATGTGAGCCAGATCAATCATTGCGGGGGCCGTATTTGACCACTACGAATAAACATGTATGGTAGTCGTCATTAACGAATATTTTATTGGTATAACAAGTTGAGAGGTTGAGGCGATGGAACAAACATGGCGTTGGTATGGCCCAAATGATCCGGTTTCCCTTGATGATGTACGTCAGGCTGGCGCAACAGGCGTCGTGACGGCGCTGCACCACATCCCGAATGGTTTGGTTTGGCCGGTCGAAGAAATTCAAAAACGTCAGGCGATGCTGGCGGAAAAAGGGCTGACCTGGTCTGTTGTTGAAAGTATTCCGGTTCACGAAGATATCAAAACGCATTCCGGCGAGTACAAAACCTGGATTGCTAACTATCAGCAGAGTATTCGCAACCTGGCGACCTGCGGCATTGATACCGTGTGCTACAACTTTATGCCGATCCTTGACTGGACGCGTACGGACCTCGAATACACGCTGGAAGATGGTTCCAAAGCGCTGCGTTTCGATCAAATCGCGTTTGCTGCTTTTGAGCTGCACATCCTGAAGCGTGAAGGCGCGCAAGCCGATTACACCGCCGAAGAGCAGCAGCAGGCAAAAGCGTATTTCGACGCCATGACCGCTGCGGACGTTGAAAAACTGACCCGCAATATCATTGCTGGCCTGCCGGGTGCGGAAGAGGGCTATACCCTTGATCAGTTCCGTGCGCGTCTGGCTGAGTACGATCACATCAGCAAAGATCAGCTGCGTGAAAACATGGCTGTCTTCCTGCGTGCTATTGTGCCGGTTGCAGAAGAAGTGGGCGTGCGCCTCGCGGTTCACCCGGACGATCCGCCGCGCCCGATCCTGGGCCTGCCGCGTATCGTTTCGACCATTGAAGATATGCAGTGGCTGAAAGAGACCGTCGACAGCATCAATAACGGCTTCACCATGTGTACGGGTTCTTATGGCGTGCGCGCCGATAACGACCTGGTGAAAATGATTGAAACCTTCGGTGACCGTATTCACTTCACGCACCTGCGCTCCACCTGCCGTGAAGACAACCCGAAAACCTTCCACGAAGCTGCGCATTTGCAGGGTGATGTGAACATGGTTGCGGTGGTTGATGCGATTCTGACTGAAGAACAGCGCCGTAAGAAAGCCGGTGATTTGCGTCCGATTCCAATGCGTCCGGACCACGGCCATCAGATGCTTGACGATCTGAAAAAGAAAACCAACCCAGGTTATTCCGCGATTGGTCGTCTGAAAGGGCTGGCGGAAGTACGCGGCGTTGAGATGGCGTTGAAAGCAACGAAGTTCCGCGACCTGTTGTAATCCGGTTTTAGAATATAAAAAGCCAGCTCATTGAGCTGGCTTTTTTACGTTAATGCGGGTTCTGCATTTTGCCGGGGGCGCTGCGCTTGCCCGGCCTACAAGTGAAAACAATTTGATGAATTGCGCCGACGTTGTAGGCCTGATAAGCGAAGCGCATCAGGCGAAGCCATCGCGATTAGTCCGCACGGCCCATATAGCGTTTTTCTTCAATATGGATACGAATTTTTTCGCCCGCGCTCAGGTATTCAGGAACCTGAATAACGAGGCCGGTGGTCAGCGTAGCCGGTTTGTTGCGTGCGCTTGCTGACGCGCCTTTAATGCCCGGTGCCGTTTCGACGATTTCCAGATCAACGGTCTGCGGCAGTTCCAGCGCCAGCAACTGGCCGTCCCACAGCAGAACCTGCATATCCGGCATGCCGCCTTCAGGAATGAACAGCAGTTCTTCTTCAATCTGATCTTTGGTGAAGGTGTATGGGGTGTAGTCTTCTTTATCCATGAAGACGTACTCATTACCATCGATGTAGGAGAAATCAACAAAGCGGCGGTTCAGGGTAACGGTATCGAGGATATCGTCGCCTTTAAAACGCTCTTCGACTTTCAGGCCGGTGCGCACATCGGAGAAACGCATTTTATACAGCGTTGCAGCGCCACGGGCGCTCGGTGACTGAATATCAATATCTTTTACAATCAGCAATTTGCCGTTGTAATTCAGCACCATACCTTTCTTAATTTCGTTCGCTCTTGGCATTGCAATTATCCTGTGTACAAGGGTGTCAAAAATATCGCGTAAAAGTACTCGCGACGGGCCTTTCAGGCAAGAGGAATTGAAGGGTTTTGCTATCTTCCGCTAAAAGGTGATACTGTGCGCGCCATTGCGCCCCTGATAAGAGTCTACATTATGGAATGTCGCCCGGATTGTGGGGCCTGCTGCATTGCGCCGTCTATCTCCAGTCCGATCCCTGGCATGCCAAATGGTAAGCCTGCCAATACCCGTTGTATCCAGCTTGCGGATAATAATCTGTGTAAGATTTTTGGCATGCCGGAACGTCCTCTGGTTTGTGGGGGGCTGCAACCCGTGCGCGAGATGTGCAAAACGCATCGTGATGAGGCGATGGTTTATCTGCTCAAACTGGAAGAAGATACGCTGCCGTAACTCGAATTGTGATGGCTGAATGCGTGTATTAACCCGCCCGTTGTATTGAGAATATTTCTCGACAACATCTATTAATATATTCACCAGAAAAATGATTCAATCTCATTGAGTTAGCGCTCTGAAAGATATATGACAAAATTAGTATTAATCGCCCTTTTTTAATGAAAAAGTATGATACTAAGAAAGTAGGGAGCCTTCATATTTAATATTACAATAATAACGAAGTGCAACTATATTAGTCTGGTAATTAATATGAGCGATACCAATTTTATATATTAACGTGATGACTGTTTTTTTACGCACTCACTTCTGTTGAGGCTTCAGTCTGCCTGTACGTTTAATTTTCATCGCATTTATTGATTAAATGTGACGGTTTCACTTAAGCATTTTTTCAGGAGATAACGCTTACCTCTCAATTATTATCTTGGGTTCAAAAGATATTCATCAATGACAAAAGGGAAATTGTAATAGTAAACAGATAATTGATTTTATCTACTCCAGTTCGCTCTTTTTCCGCCTGTCATTAAACACGGCAGGGAAAGCGCAAAACTTTATATTTAATAAAGAGGTAATGGTTATGGCCTCACAATATGATTTCACCGTCACACTGCACGATCTTGAATTTATTTTGAAGCAAATCAAGATCTCCGAAGCAGCAACCAATGCTGATGGCAGTATCAATGGCGATCTCCTGCGCGACCTCGTCTCCAGCCCTCTGTTACCCTATGGGATACGCACCGTCGATGGTTCCTGGAACAACCTGTTGCCGGGGCAGGAACTGTATGGTTCTGCCGATCAAACCATGCCGAGGCTGACGGCTATCAACTGGGCGGATGCCGACGCATTGACCAGCTACACCCAGTTGAATGGCGCAACGGTTATTGATGCAGATCCACGTATTATCAGTAACCTGATCTCAGATCAAACCGACTCTAACCCGGCGGCGGTTGAGGCGCATGAAGAACTTTCGGGTTCTCCTGGCGGCGGAACGGTATCGGATAATGGCAGTTTATCCATTCCTAACCTCTCACCCGATATCGGTTTATCCCCGGCATTTAATGGCTGGATGACGTTCTTTGGCCAATTCTTTGACCATGGTCTGGACTTAATCCCTAAAGCGGGTAATGGTATTGTATTTATTCCGCTTCAGGAAGATGACCCATTATTTGTTCCAGGCTCCAGAACCAACTTCATGGTTCTTACGCGATCGCAGGTTGATGAAAATCATAATACCGTTAACCTGACTACGCCTTTTATTGATCAGAACCAAACCTATACCTCTCATCCCTCCCACCAAATCTTTATTCGTGAATATGTCATGGTGGATGGGAAACCGGTTCCAACCGGTCATTTATTAGAAGGTGCCAACGGTGGTTTGGCGACCTGGGCGGATGTTAAACAGCAGGCAGAAATGCTGCTGGGGATTAAATTAACCGATCAGGATGTTTTTAATGTCCCATTATTGGCAACGGACCGCTACGGTAATTTGATCCTGAGTGAAAATGGGAAGGTACAAATTGTTACCACTGGCGGGCTGTTTGAGGCAGACGGTGGGCCGCTTCCTGCGGGAACGTTGCGCACCGGGCACGCCTTCCTTGATGATATCGCGCACAGTGCGGTACCCACCGCAGGGCTTACGGCTGATGCCGATACCGCTATTGGCGGTGCGCCGGTCGCAGGCACATATGATGACGAACTCCTTGCCCGCCACTTTATCACCGGCGACGGGCGCGGGAATGAAAACATCGGCTTAACGGCGGTGCACTCTGTATTCCATAGCGAACACAACCGTTTGGTGGAAGAGTACAAAAATACGCTGCTGGCAACCAACGATGTCGATCTCATTAACCAGTGGCTGATGCCGGATCATCAGATAACCGCGATTCCGGCGAATCTTAATTCACTGCAATGGAACGGCGAATACCTGTTCCAGGCCGCGCGCTTCGCCACGGAAATGCAGTATCAGCACCTTGTTTTCGAAGAGTTTGGCCGTACCGTGCAGCCTGCGATCGACCCGTTTGTCTTCTCGAACAGCGCGGATATTAACCCGGCGATTTTTGCCGAGTTTGCCCACGTGGTCTACCGTTTTGGTCACTCGATGCTGACGGAAACCGTTGATCGTACCAATATGGCAATGCAGGGGGATGATGTCGGCCTGATTGAGGCTTTCCTGAACCCGGTAGCGTTTAATGAATTCAACGGACAAATCATTTCTGACGACCAGGCGATTGGCGCTATTGTGCGCGGAATGTCGCGGCAGGTCGGTAACGAAATCGATGAATTTATTACCGATGCGCTACGTAACAACCTGGTGGGTTTACCGCTGGATTTAGGCGCGCTGAATATCGCGCGTGGGCGTGAAACCGGGATGCCAACCCTGAATCAGGCGCGTGAACAGTTCTATGAACTGAGCGGAAACAGTCAGCTGCGGCCTTATACCAGTTGGGCAGATTTTGCCTCGTTCCTGAAAAACCCGGCGTCAATAATCAACTTTATGGCGGCCTACGGTCAGCATGAGTCGATCCTTGCCGCGTCAACCATTGAGGGCAAACGCGCGGCGGTGAATTTCCTGCTCTTTGGCGATGACACGACCTCGCCACCCGCTGATGCCATGGATTTCTTCAACAGCACCGGCGACTGGGCGACAAAAGAGTCAGGTCTGAATAATGTCGATTTCTGGATTGGCGGCCTGGCAGAGCGGAAAAATGAGTTTGGCGGTATGCTCGGCTCAACCTTCAACTTTGTCTTTGAAACCCAGATGGAGATGTTGCAGGACGGTGACCGTTTCTACTACCTGAGCCGTACTCAGGGGCTGAACATGCTCAACGAGCTGGAAGCGAACTCCTTCTCGGCGCTGGTGATGCGTAACAGCGACCTGGGCGCTGCCGGGTCGTCACATCTTCCGGCTCACCTGTTCCAGACGCCGGACTTCATCTTCGAAGTGAATCGCGCGCTGCAAACGGATGCGGACCCGACCTGGGGCAACCCGCTGAAAGATTTGCTGACGCCGCTGCTGGTACGTCGTGCCGCCACAACGGATGTGAATGGTGACGGTGCCGCCGACGGCGCTTACCTGAAATACTCCGGTGACGGACACGTGGTGCTCGGCGGCTCCGCCGGGAACGACACGCTTATCGGCGGTAAAGGAATCGACAGCCTGTGGGGGGATGGCGGAGACGACCGTCTGGACGGCGGCGATGAAGCTGACGTGGTGCACGGGGGCGATGGTAACGACATTATTACCGACACCAATACGCCTATCGGCGGGGCTGACTTCCTGCATGGTGACGCAGGCCATGACGTTATCTTCTCCGGTAACGGGAACGATCTGATCTTTGGCGGCAGCGGCAGCGATTTCCTGTCGGTGGGCGAAGATGCACAGGAAGTTTTCGCCGGGCGTGATAATGACTTCGTGCTTGGCGGCTCTGGCGGCGATGCCCTGCTGGGTAATGAAGGCGATGACTGGCTGGAGGGCGGTGATGGCTTTGACAGCCTTACCGGGGAGAACTCTGAGCTCTTCTTCAACAGCACCATCATCGGCCACGACATTCTCAATGGTCAGGGCAACGACACCGACTACGATGGCGAAGCGGGTGACGACATCATGGTGCAGGGTGCCGGTATCCAGCGTAACAACGGCATGGCCGGGTTCGACTGGGCTATCCATAAGGGCGATCCTAATGGGGCGAACTCGGATCTCGGCATTCCTATCTTCGTAAACCAGCAGGAGTTTATTCTGCGAGACCGCTTCGACCTCGTAGAAGGGCTATCAGGCTGGAAGTTCAACGACGTGCTGATCGGGACAGAGCAACCTATTGGTACTGCACCTGTTCAGGGTGTGCCGTTGTCAAACAACCTGACTCAGGAAGGGGTCGATCGCATCAGCGGGTTGCAGAGCATTATCGGGGGGACACGGAGCAACAATCCAAATGCGGTGGTGTTTAACCCGGATAACGGCGGCGATATTCTGCTCGGCGGCGGTGGCAGCGACCGGATGATGGGTAAGGCTGGCGATGACATTATCGATGGCGACGCCTGGCTGAATGTCCGTCTGGCGGTAAGCGGCCTGGCGGGCGTCACCAGCGCCGATAGCCTGAACGAGCTGAAATCCTACATGCTGGCGGGCACCCTGAAACCGAACCAGATTACGATGGTGCGCGAAATTCTGCGTGAAGGCGCAGGCACGGAAACGGACATTGCGGTTTATCGAGACCTGAGCAGTAATTACCTCTTTACCCGCATGGCGGATGGCAGCCTGAGAGTGGACCATGCCACACCCGCAGCCGGGATAGTCAACGATGATGGCGTTGACCGCCTGCTCAACATCGAAAAAGTGGAGTTTGGTGATGGCGAGCAACTGTGGGTCACCGCGCAGGCAGCGACCGGGAGTCTGGCCATCAGCGACACCACGCCTTCGCAGGGCGATTTACTGCGCGCCGACCTCACGAATTTACGTGATGGTAACGGGATTGCCGCAGCGACCGTGGTCACCCTGACGTGGCAGGCACTGAGCGGTGGGCAATGGCTAGATCAGGCGACTGGCCCTGAATTCCGTGTACCTAACGGGTTACAGGGCGCGCAGTTACGCGTCGTCGCCAGCTTCACCGACCGGATGGGCGATGCCGAGCGGATTATCTCGTCGCCCACTCAGGCCGTTACGCCGCGCAACCAACCCACCATGGGGCTGCCGGTTATTAACGACCTGACGCCAACCGAAAGCCTGACGCTGACCGCCATTGTCTCCGGGATTGCGGACGCTGACGGCCTAAGCGGCGGTAACTTCAGCTACCAGTGGCGAATGAGCAATGGCAACGGCTTCGTCAACATCAATGGCGCAACCGCCGCGACCTATACGCCGACCCAGACGGTTGTTGGTCGGACGCTACAGGTGGTGGTCACCGTCCGTGACGACGAAGGCAACCCGCCGGTCGTGCTGACGTCTGCGGCAACGCAGGTGGTCGGCGATCTCAACGTTGGCAACAATCAATCTAACAACCTCACCGGTACCGCAGGAAGCGACATTCTGCGCGGCGAGGGCGGTAGTGATGTGCTGTCAGGGCTGGGGGGCGATGACACGCTGATAGGCGGTGCCGGAAACGACACGCTCGATGGCGGCGCGGGCCGGGATATCCTGGAAGGCGAAGCCGGAGACGACACGCTGAACGGGGGGCTGGATGCCGACACCATGTCTGGTGGAACCGGTAATGATACCTACATTGTGGATAACCTGGGCGACGTGGTTAGCGAAGGCGTCAATGCGGGAACGGACGTGGTGGAAACCAGCCTCGCCAGTTATGTGCTGGCCGATAACGTTGAGCAACTGGTCTTCACCGGCAACGGGAACTACACCGGGACCGGTAACGCGCTGGCCAACACCATTACCGGCGGAAATGGCAACGATTCGCTCTCCGGGCTTGGCGGTAACGATCTGCTGCGAGGGGGGAACGGCACCGATCGCCTGGACGGCGGCGACGGTAACGATACCCTTCAGGGCGACGGCGGTACCGATACGCTGCTGGGTGGTGCAGGTAACGACGTTCTCTCGGGCGGCGCAGGTAATGACATCCTTAACGGCGGTGCCGGAAACGACACCATGAACGGGGATGCTGGCAATGACACCTTTGCTTTCTCTGCAAGCTTTGGGCGCGACCTTATCTCCGGTTTCGACAGCAATGCGGCAGGTGGGCAGGATTTCATCGATCTGCGGTTGTTAAACATCACCAACTTTGCGAATCAGGTTCGTGTCACGACCGTTGCCGGGGATGCCACCATCACCATCGGAAACGACGTCATCACACTGGATGGGGTGAGTGCCAATACCATGAGCGTCGGTGATTTTATTCTCTGATAACGCTTAAGGCATTCATCCGATAATAACCGGTTATAAGGAGAAGACTATGTCGGGCCAGCATACGCAATCAGAACTGAACAGGGCGCTGAAAGGAACTCGGTCCACTTTTATTTTGCTGCTGTTTTTTAGTTGTGTAATTAATATGCTTATGCTGGCACCGGCAATTTATATGTTGCAGGTGTACGACCGCGTGCTGGTCAGCAAAAACACCACCACGCTGTTAATGCTTACCTTACTGATATTTGGTCTGTATATCGTCATTGGCCTGATTGAGTCGGCGCGCGCCAGCGTGATGGTGCGCCTCGGCAATCGGCTGGATGTGAATCTCAACCAACTGGTATTTAACGCGGCGTTTAAGCGCAAAATAACCGCTGGCGACAATAACCCCGCGCAGGCGCTGGCGGAATTAGATCAGGTGCGCCAGTTTTTATCCGGCAATAGCCTCTTTGCATTGTTAGATATACCCTGGACGCCTTTCTATTTATTGATCGCATTTCTGGTACATCCGCTGCTGGGTTATCTCTCTGTCGGAGGGATTATTATTCTGTTCACGTTAACGCTGTTTTCAGAGATTTCTACCAAACGCGTGATTCAGCAGGCGCACGCGTTGACGGTGAATAACAGCAGCAAGCTCAATAAGCAACTGCAAAATGCGGACGCGATTGAAGCCATGGGTATGCTTCCCACGCTGAAAAATCACTGGCTGGAGCAACACAATAAAGTGCTGGTTCTGCAAACGCAGATTGCGGATAAAACGGCGCACTTAAGCGGCCTGAGCCGATTTGTGCGTATCCTGCTGCAATCGGTCGCTCTGGGGGCCGGGGCCTTGCTGGTCATTAAGGGGGAAATCACGCCAGGCCTGATGATCGCCGCGTCGATCATTCTCGGGCGAGTGCTGAACCCGGTTGAGCAGGTGATTGGCAGCTGGAAACAGTTTGTGCAGTTTCGCGGCGCGTGGCAGCAGTTGGCCACCTTACTGAAAAGCTATCCCGCGCCGAAAGCGGTGCTCACCCTGCCGCGCCCGACGGGCAAAATCAGCGTGGAAAATGTGTTCGCCGCGCCTCCGGGGCTGAGTTCGCCGACGCTGCGCAATATCTCCTTCCAGCTCGATGCCGGGGAGGTGCTGGGGATTATCGGCCCGTCAGCCTCGGGTAAAACGTCGCTCGCGAAACTGCTGGTGGGCGTATGGAGTACGCTATCCGGTAAAGTCCGCCTTGATGGTGCGGATATCTGCCAGTGGGATAAAGCACTGCTCGGCCCGGCCATAGGCTACCTGCCTCAGGACGTCGAACTGTTTGATGGCAGCATCGCGCAAAACATCTCGCGTTTTGCACTGATGGACAGTGAAAAGATCGTCGCGGCAGCACAGCTGGCGGGCGTTCACGAAATGATCCTCCGCTTTCCTCAGGGCTATGATACCCCGCTTGGCGTCGGTGGATATCAGCTCTCCGGCGGCCAGCGTCAGCGCATCGGGCTGGCGAGAGCGGTGTATAACAATCCCGCGTTTATCGTGCTCGACGAACCCAATGCCAATCTCGACGATGCTGGCGAGTTCGCGCTGATTAAAGCCATTAATACCTTACGCAATCAGGGGCAAACCACGGTCATTATTTCTCATCGCCCGACGCTGCTTGGGGTGGTCAACAAAGTGTTGTTACTCAACGACGGGGCGATGCAGCAGTTCGGTACCCGTGACCAGGTGTTTGCCAGCCTCCGTCAGGCTAACGTTCTAAAACCGGTGGCTGAAATGGCTGAACCGTCTGCTAATAACGACCAACGCGAGGCCTGAAAATGAAAAAGCAGAATTCCGTAAACGACGATGACTGCGTTGATACCCGCATCTGGCCGCCGTTGCTGCGAGGGCTTGTGGTCATACTGTTCGGTGTCGGCGGCTTTTTGCTGTGGTCGGTAAAAGCGCCACTCGATGCAGGGGTGGTGGCTGATGGCACGGTCACCGTTTCCAGCAACCGGAAAACGCTTCAGCACCTGAGCGGTGGCCGCGTGACGGCTATCGACGTAAAGGAAGGCGATACGGTTAAGAAAGATCAGGTGCTGGTACGGTTGGATAAAACGCCGCTGGAGATGCGCTACAGCGCGCTGGGCGCGCAATATTTGTCAGCAAAAACCATTGAAGAACGCCTGCTTGCGGAGCGAGATGGGTTAGAAGCCATCGTTCTTGACGCATCGCTGACTCAACAGTTCTCAGGAAGTAAACGCCTCGTCGAGGCCCGCCAGCTGCAGGCGCGTTTGTTTGAAACCCGGCGCAAAACCGTTCAGGACGAAGTGGCGATGCTTGAGGAAAACCTGGAAGGCCTGGTCGGGCAGATAAATAACCTGAACAAAGTCAAAGGATTCCGCGACCATCAGTTTAGCCTTATCAGCCGTGAACTCGGTGCAATTCGTTCTCTGAGTGAGAAAAACTATTATCCCAAAGCCCAGATGCTGGTGCTGGAGCGGGAGGCGGCGGAAATCTCAGGCAGCATATCCGAGGATATTTTAAATATCGCCAAACTGAAGTCGCAGCAAAATGAAATCAAAATCAAACTCTACCAGGTGCGGCATGAATACTTGCAGGAGGTGGAGTCTGAATTAACCTCGAAGCAAAAAGAGCTTTCAATGCTTGAGGATGAACGCATTTCAACCCGTCACGAGCTGGATAATACGGAAATTCGTTCGCCGATTAACGGCACGGTGCTGGATGTGAAGGTAAGTACCGTCGGCGGGGTGATTCAGCCAGGGGAACATCTGATGGATATTGTTGCGGCCGGGCAACCTCTGCAAATTGACGCGCGTATACCGGTGCACGCGATTGATAAAATGGCGCCCGGATTAATGGTGGATGTTCTGTTTCCGGCGCTAAACCACGCGTTATTACCGTCGGTGCCTGCACGCGTGCTGACCGTTTCGGCGGATCGCTTAATTGATGAAGCCACCCAGCAGCCGTATTACCTGGCGGAAGTTCAGGTCTCACGAGAAGGCGTAAAACTGCTGGGTGATTACAAAATTAAAGCCGGTATGCCGGCAAGCGTCACGATAAAAACCGGTGAGCGGACCTTCCTGAGTTACCTCTTTAAACCGCTGCTGGCCCGCCTTGAGCTGGCATTTAAAGAGTATTAAACGTCTTTCACACGCATCAGACAGCCGCTGGTGATGACACACATCACCAGCGCTATCCAGAACACCGCGTGATAACTCCAGATTTCCGCGACGACGCCCGCCAGCGACCCGGCGATGATCCAGCCGACGCGGGTGGTATTGGTGTACAGTGTGGTCGCTGAACCGGCCTGCCCCGGCATCAGATCCTGAAAATAGAGCATGCCAATACCGGCGAGAATACCAATGTAGATTGCGTTAAGAAGCTGTAAACCAAGCAGTAAAACCGGTGTATGTACCGTCAGTATTCCGGCATAGAACAGCAACCCACTTACGGCGGCGATACGCATTAAAAAGCGCTTACCGAAGCGTTTAGCGTAATATCCGGCAATCAACATGGTTGGGATTTCGAGGCCCGCCGCCGTACCCATCATCACGCCCGCCAGTTTTTCCGGCAGATGTAACTCTTCAATAATAAACAGCGGCATATTAATGATGTACAGACTGTTGGTGCCCCACATCAGCGTGCAGATGGTAAACAGCAGCAGGGCATCGCGGCGATTAGTGCGCGGCGCTTCTATGTGTCCGGCAGTGGCGCCTTTACCTTTATGCATGCTGGGCAGTAAAAACCAGACGATGATACCGCAGACAATAAAGGCTATCGCCGCGCTGAGATACATCACCGTAAAGCCAAAGCCCATCGCCAGCGCATAGGCCAGCGGCGGGCCAATAACCCAGGCGAGTGACACCTGCGCACGCAGAATAGAGCTGAACATGACTGCTTCACGCCCCGTTTTATCCGCATGCTCGCGCGCAAGAGCGAACATTTGCGGGTTGGCGGTGGAGCCAAAGCTGCTCAGAAAAACACCGACAAACAGCAAAATAAAGTAGTTACGATTCCAGGCAAACAGCACGCAGGCGAGCACGCCCAGCAGGCAGCAAAACACGATCAGGCTTTTGCGATCGCCTTTGCGATCGGAACGCCCGGCCAGAAACTGGCTCACCAGGATGCCAATGATCGCGCTACCGGTAAAGAAGAAGCCAACCATCGCCGGACGCGCGTGGACTTCATTAGTCAGAAACAGGCTCAGGGTCGGCGTTTGCAACGCCCCGGCGATACCGGTTAAAAACGCAACAATCAGAAACGACGATGAGGTGAGATCAAACGAACGTCGGGGGGCGGCGGCAGAACTGTTTTGCATATCTCTTAATCGCTAGCGTGACAGGAGGCGGGAGTTTACGTCGCCACTCAGAAAATGAACAGTCATCTACATCAAATTCCGCACATAAAAATTAAAAAGCCATTTCAAAATAATTCTCACTCAAGCTGACGTTTGCTGACGCCTGAACTTCAGCTGATTAAGGTGTCAGCAGTTGTGGTATTAATGCTAATAAAATGTGCTGTAGATCTAACTTTAAACATCAGAAATTCAACTTATCTTGCAGGCTGGTTAAGAAAGGGACAGACTCAATTGAAACGTTTCAGCGTCATCTGACCTTTATTTTGGCATAAGGTGACGCCTTTTTTCTCATGTTAGCTGAAACGATTCAATTCAGCAGGAGAGGAGAACCATGTTCCAGTTATCTGTTCAGGATATTCATCCCGGTCAGCAGGCCGCGGATAAAGAAGAGGCTATTCGGCAGGTTGCTTCAGCACTGGTCAGTGCGGGCAACGTGGCGGAAGGCTACGTCGCCGGGATGCTGGCGCGTGAGCAACAAACGTCCACTTTCTTGGGCAACGGCATCGCTATTCCGCACGGCACTACCGACACGCGCGACCAGGTGCTGAAAACCGGCGTCCAGGTTTATCAGTTTCCGCAGGGCGTGACCTGGGGTGAAGGGCAAACGGCATATGTGGCTATCGGTATCGCCGCGAGCTCAGATGAACACCTGGGTCTGCTGCGTCAGCTGACGCACGTGCTGAGCGATGATTCCGTGGCTGAACAGCTGAAAAGCGCCACCGCCGCTGAAGAGCTGTGTGCGTTGCTGATGGGCGAAAAGCAGAGCGAATCGCTGAAGCTTGATAACGACACCCTGTCGCTGGATGTTGCGGCAAACGACCTGGTGACGTTGCAGGCGCTGAACGCCGCGCGTCTGAAAGAGGCCGGAGCGGTGGATAGCGCTTTTGTCGCGCACGCTATTAACGAACAGCCGCTGAATCTCGGTCAGGGTATCTGGCTGAGCGATGGCGTAAACGGCAACCTGCGTAGCGCCGTGGCGGTTAGCCGTGCGGCGAACCCGGTCAGCGTTGGCGAATCTCAGGCCGCGATGTTGATTACCGTGGCAATGGCTGACGATCAACCGACTGCCGTGCTCAGCCGCCTGAGCAATCTGCTGCTGGAAAATAAAGCTGAACGTCTGCTGAAAGCGGATGCCGCCACCGTGCTGGCGCTGCTGACCAGCGACGACGCGGCAGCGGAAGACGTATTAAGCGAAGAATTTGTGGTGCGCAACGAGCATGGTTTACATGCGCGTCCGGGCACTATGTTAGTCAATACAATCAAACAGTTCAGCAGTGATATCACCGTCACCAACCTTGATGGCAGCGGTAAACCGGCGAACGGTCGTAGTTTGATGAAAGTCGTCGCACTTGGCGTGAAGAAAGGCCATCGCCTGCGCTTCACCGCTCAGGGGGACGATGCTCGTCAGGCACTGGACGCAATTGGAGAGGCGATCGCCTCTGGCCTCGGGGAGGGCGCATAAATGAGCAGACGCGTTGCAACAATCACACTGAATCCGGCCTACGATCTGGTTGGCTTCACGCCAGAAATTGAACGTGGCGAAGTTAACCTGGTACGTACTACCGGCCTGCACGCCGCAGGTAAAGGGATTAACGTTGCAAAAGTGCTGAAGGATCTGGGCATCGATGTCACCGTCGGTGGTTTCCTCGGGAAAGATAATCAGGACGGTTTTCAGCAACTGTTCAGCGAACTTGGAATCGCTAACCGCTTTCAGGTGGTGCAGGGCCGTACCCGCATTAACGTTAAGCTGACGGAAAAAGACGGCGAAGTCACCGACTTCAACTTCTCTGGTTTCGACGTGACTGCCGCAGACTGGGAACGTTTTGTTAACGACTCCCTGAGCTGGCTGGGTCAATTCGACATGGTTTGCGTAAGCGGCAGCCTGCCAGCGGGCGTCAGCCCGGAAGCGTTTACCGACTGGATGACGCGTCTGCGCAGCCAGTGCCCGTGCATCATTTTCGACAGCAGCCGTGAAGCGCTGGTGGCGGGCCTGAAAGCAGCACCGTGGCTGGTCAAACCGAATCGTCGCGAACTGGAAATCTGGGCCGGTCGCAAGCTGCCGGAAATGAAAGACGTGATCGACGCGGCTCACGCCCTGCGAGAACAAGGTATCGCCCATGTGGTGATTTCCCTCGGCGCAGAAGGCGCGCTGTGGGTGAATGCGTCCGGTGAGTGGATTGCTAAGCCGCCGTCAGTGGAAGTGGTCAGCACCGTTGGTGCAGGCGATTCCATGGTCGGTGGCCTGATTTACGGCCTGCTGATGCGTGAATCCAGCGAGCACACACTGCGTCTGGCGACGGCGGTGGCGGCACTGGCGGTCAGCCAGAGCAATGTCGGCATTACCGACCGTACCCAGCTGGCGGCCATGATGGCGCGCGTTGACTTACAACCGTTTAATTAACAGCAGGAGAGAAATCATGAGAACGCTGCTGATTATTGATGCCGGACTCGGACAGGCTCGCGCCTACATGGCGAAAACCCTGCTGGGCGCGGCGGCGCAAAAAGCAAAGCTCGAACTGATTGATAACCCGAACGATGCGGAACTGGTGATTGTGCTGGGTTCTGCTCTTCCGGCGGACAGCGCGCTGGCCGGGAAGAAAGTGTATCTGGGCGATATCAATCGCGCAGTCGCGCACCCGGAACTGTTCCTGGGCGAAGCGAAAGGCCATGCGCTGCCTTACGAAGCGCCTGCCATTGCGGCTCCGACAACCTCCGGCGCGGTAAAACGCATCGTGGCGGTAACCGCGTGCCCGACCGGTGTCGCGCACACCTTTATGGCGGCAGAAGCGATTGAAACTGAAGCCAAAAAACGCGGTATGTGGGTGAAGGTTGAAACCCGTGGTTCCGTGGGCGCAGGCAATGCCATCACCCCGGAAGAAGTTGAGCAGGCCGATTTGGTTATCGTGGCGGCGGATATCGAAGTGGACCTGGCGAAGTTCGCCGGTAAACCGATGTATCGCACCTCGACCGGTCTGGCGCTGAAGAAAACGGCGCAGGAGTTTGATAAAGCTGTTGCCGAAGCGAAGCCGTATCAACCGACCGGTCAAACTCAGGCTGCGGCCAGCGCCAAGAAAGAGGGCGGCGGCGCTTATCGCCACCTGCTGACCGGCGTTTCTTACATGCTGCCGATGGTGGTGGCGGGCGGCCTGTGTATCGCGCTCTCCTTTGCCTTTGGTATCAAAGCGTTCGAAGTACCAGACACGCTGGCGGCTGCGCTGATGCAAATCGGCGGCGGTTCAGCCTTTGCCCTGATGGTTCCAGTGCTGGCGGGCTTCATTGCCTTCTCAATTGCTGACCGTCCTGGCCTGACGCCGGGTCTGATTGGCGGTATGTTAGCCGTGAGCACCGGGTCTGGCTTCATCGGCGGTATCATTGCAGGCTTCCTGGCCGGTTACGTGGCGAAAGCCATCAGCACGAAGCTGAAACTGCCGCCGAGCATGGAAGCGCTGAAACCGATTCTGATCATTCCATTGGTATCCAGCCTGATCGTCGGTCTGGCGATGATCTACCTGATTGGTAAACCGGTTGCCGGTATTCTGGCAGGCCTGACGCACTGGCTGCAAACCATGGGCACGGCGAATGCGGTCCTGCTGGGCGCAATCCTCGGCGGTATGATGTGTACCGACATGGGCGGCCCGGTGAACAAAGCGGCTTATGCGTTCGGCGTTGGTCTGCTCAGTACGCAAACCTACGCGCCGATGGCGGCAATTATGGCCGCAGGCATGGTGCCACCGCTGGCAATGGGCGTTGCCACGCTGGTTGCGCGTAACAAGTTTGATAAAGGACAGCGCGAAGGTGGTAAAGCGGCACTGGTGCTGGGTCTGTGCTTCATCTCTGAAGGGGCAATTCCTTTCGCGGCGCGTGACCCGATGCGTGTTTTGCCATGCTGTATCGTCGGCGGGGCAATCACCGGCGCTATCTCCATGGCGGTGGGCGCAAAACTGATGGCGCCGCACGGCGGTCTGTTTGTTCTGCTGATCCCTGGCGCAATCACTCCGGTTCTGGGTTATCTGCTGGCGATTGTGGCGGGTACGCTGGTGGCGGGCTTGTCCTACGCGGTGCTGAAACGCGCTGACGCGGAAGGGGTAGCGAAAGCGGCGTAAGGTTTTATCTTCTTGTTAAAAAGGGCGGAGATTATCTTCGCCCTTTTTCATGCCTCAAATATTTGTGTCCTTAATCCCACTTTTGTTACTGCAAAACGCATATTGCTAATATATTTGTGATTCACTTCATATCTCTTCCATAACGCTCCTGTCGATAGCTTTACTTTACATTCATACCTGGCCAGGATAAACACATGTTCAATAGTGAACATGTGTTTAATGAATGTGTTTTATGGCGTTAATAACGAACTCTGCATGAAAAGGACGAATATGTCCGGGGGCGTTCTATGCTTGAAGATAATTATATTGTTACGATTGGTTCTGCGAACATGGATGTCGCTGGATATTCGCAGAATCAATTGAATTATGCTGATTCAAATCCCGGAAAGATAAGGTTTACCCCGGGGGGCGTGGGTAGGAATATTGCCCATAATATTGCACTGCTCGGTAAAAGCTCCTGGCTTCTGACGGCTGTCGGTGATGATTTTTATGGCAAGTCTTTGCTTATGCAAACAGAATTATCAGGTGTGCATGTAGATAAATGCCTGAAAGTTTCTGATGAAAGTACCTCCAGTTATCTTTCTCTTCTCGATAATACCGGCGAAATGCTGGTTGCTATTAATGATATGAGCATCTCTGAATGCTTATCACCAGAATTTTTGGCGCACCATCGGGAATTTATTCGGGGGGCACGCGTCATCGTTGTTGATTGCAACATTAGCGAGGCGGCCCTGGCGTGGATAATGGAAAATCGAGGTGAAACGCCGATTTTTGTCGATCCGGTATCAGCGTGGAAGTGCGTGAAAATCCGTGACTGGCTCCCTCACATCCATACCTTAAAACCGAACCGACTTGAAGCGGAAACATTGAGTGGGATACCTCTTGTCTCACGCCAGGATGTCCCTGCTGTCGCGGCATGGTTCCACCAACAAGGCCTACAACGGCTGGTTCTGAGTATGGGGGGCGACGGCGTTTATTACAGTGATATGCAGGGTGAATCTGGCTGGTCATCACCTCTGAAAACGCAAGTCGTGAACGTTACGGGAGCCGGAGATGCCATGATGGCGGGGCTTGCTGCATGCTGGCACGAAGGCTTTTCATTACCTGAATCCGTTCGTTTTTCCCAAGGGTGTGCCTCAATGGCGCTCTCCTCTGAATATACCAATAACCCTGAATTGTCGTTTTCTAACGTATTAGCTTTAGTGGAGAAAAAAGAATGTCAGAATTAAATATTTCATCTGATTTATTACAGGTTTCACCGGAAGTTAAGCAAGCGCTTGCGGATAACAAACCGGTCGTGGCACTGGAATCGACGATTATTTCCCATGGAATGCCATTTCCACAAAATGCACAAACAGCCATTGAAGTGGAAGAGACAATCCGCAAACACGGTGCGGTTCCTGCCACTATTGCTATTATCGGCGGAGTCATGAAAGTTGGGCTTAGCCAGGAGGAAATTGAATTATTAGGTCGTGAAGGGCACAACGTAACCAAAGTAAGTCGCCGTGATTTACCCTTTGTTGTGGCCGCCGGAATAAATGGTGCGACCACCGTTGCGTCAACCATGATTATTGCCGCTCTCGCTGGTATTAAAGTTTTTGCCACAGGAGGGATAGGCGGTGTTCACCGTGGTGCCGAACATACCTTTGATATTTCTGCCGACTTACAGGAACTCGCCCATACCAATGTTGCGGTGGTTTGTGCCGGTGCGAAATCTATTCTTGATCTGGGCTTAACAACTGAGTATCTCGAAACATTTGGGGTACCGCTTATTGGCTATCAAACAAAAGCGTTACCCGCCTTTTTCTGTCGTACCAGCCCGTTCGAGGTGAGTATTCGTCTGGATACACCGGAGCAAATCGCACGAGCGATGGCCGTAAAATGGCAGTCCGGCCTGAACGGTGGTCTGGTAATCGCCAACCCTATCCCTCAGGCATATGCCATGCCAGAAGAGCAGATCAATTCGGCCATTGATCGCGCGGTGGCCGAGGCGGAACAGCAGGGCGTTGTCGGGAAAGAAAGCACGCCGTTCCTGCTGGCGCGCGTTGCTGAACTGACCGGCGGCGATAGTCTTAAATCCAACATTCAGCTGGTCTTTAATAACGCGATTCTGGCCTGCGAAATTGCCAAAGAGTATCAGCGTTTGCAGTAAATCAGCATCGGGCAGGAGGCTGTCGCCCGTCACTCTGTTTTTGAAAACCTGGCCTGTGCCAGGTTTTCTACCAGGTAAGGGTATTCATTATGGATATTATGAGAAGTGTTCTGGGAATGGCGGTACTCCTGATCATTGCGTTTTTACTCTCGGTGAATAAAAAACGGATTAGTCTGCGCACAGTGGGGGCGGCGCTGGCTTTGCAGATTGCCATCGGTGGCATCATGCTCTATTTCCCGCCAGGAAAATGGCTGGTAGAGCAGGCGGCAATGGGTGTTCATAAAGTGATGTCCTACAGCGATGCCGGGAGTGCATTTATTTTTGGCTCACTGGTTGGGCCCAAGATGGATGTGCTTTTTGATGGAGCCGGGTTTGTCTTTGCGTTCCGTGTTTTGCCCGCCATTATCTTTGTGACTGCGCTGATAAGCCTGCTTTACTACATCGGCGTAATGGGATTGCTGATCCGTATTCTTGGCGGTATTTTCCAGAAAGCACTGAATATCAGCAAAGTTGAATCTTTTGTCGCGGTAACAACGATTTTCCTCGGCCAGAATGAGATCCCGGCGATCGTGAAGCCGTTTATTGAGAAGTTGAACCGCAATGAACTGTTTACCGCTATCTGCAGCGGTATGGCCTCGATTGCCGGATCGATGTTGATCGGATACGCCGGAATGGGCGTGCCCATTGACTATCTTCTGGCTGCGTCATTAATGGCAATCCCCGGTGGCATACTGTTCGCCAGATTGATGAGCCCGGCGACGGAGGCGTCTCAGGTAACGTTCGAGAATCTTTCCTTTACCGAAACACCGCCAAAAAGCATTATTGAAGCGGCGGCGAGCGGGGCCATGACCGGGCTGAAGATTGCCGCCGGTGTGGCGACAGTCGTAATGGCGTTTGTGGCGATTATCGCGTTGCTGAACGGCATTATCGGGGGCGTTGGCAGTTGGTTTGGTTTTGATCATGCATCCCTTGAAGGGATTTTTGGCTATGTGCTGGCACCGCTGGCATGGATTATGGGTGTTGACTGGAGTGATGCTACGCTTGCAGGTAGCCTGATTGGGCAGAAACTGGCAATCAACGAGTTTGTCGCCTATCTGAGTTTTTCACCCTACTTACAGGCCGCCGGAACTCTGGACGTTAAAACTATTGCCATTATCTCGTTTGCCCTGTGTGGATTTGCCAACTTCGGTTCGATTGGCGTCGTTGTCGGGGCCTTTTCGGCAATTGCCCCGCAGCGGGCACCGGAAATCGCGCAGTTGGGCGTGAGAGCGCTCGCCGCGGCAACGCTTTCTAATCTGATGAGTGCGACCATTGCGGGTTTCTTTATTAGCCTTGGGTAATAAAAACTGTTAGCAGCGCACATTACTGTGCGCTGTTTTTTAGCAGATACCAGGCGTTGTCCACTGAGAGCGTTGGGTTGTTGATACTGATGCTGGCACGCGCTAAGGCCGCGCAGGCAACGGCAAATTGTGCGCCGTCCCTGAACTCGCTTCCGTCGAGGAAGCTATAAAGCAGCCCAGCCATCAGTGCATCATCAGCGCCAAAACTGTCCACCACCGGATGCGCAGGCGGCGTCAGCGCAAAGGCTTCACCCTCTTTTTCGCTACAAAAGACCGACTCGTCTTCCAGACATACGACGATGCGCTGTACGCCCTGAGCGTGCAAATCGTTAACAGCATAACGTAGCTGCTCATCATTATTGATAGCGTTCCCCCACAGGATCTCGAGTTCTCTGCGTGTCGGTTTTAACGTGTGAATACGGCCCAGCCAGCTTTTAACTTTTTCCGCTTTGAACTCTGAGACGGTATCAACAAATACCGGAATATTTCCGGCCAGCGTAAAGACCCACTCCAGCGCTTGTGGCGTTAGATTGCAGTCCACGAGGATCACCCCTGCATGTGTGAGCAGCTCCCGCGAGGCGTTGAGAAGTTGAGGAGTTAGCGCATCAAGTAAATGCGTGTCGTTGATGGCCAGGACCGTTTCATCCTGCGGATTGGCAATGGATAAATAGGTTGAGGTATTTTGCCCATGCAGGCGAATGCAGTTCTGGGTATTCACGCCGGCCTGACGCGTTTGCTCAAGCAACGTATCACCATAAAAATCGCTGCCCACCGCCGAGAGTAAATGAACATCCCGCCCCAGCAGTGCCATATTGTGGGCGATATTACGTGCCACACCTCCGGCAGAACAGCGAATATCGCCTGGCTGAGAGGCCGCTTGCGGATAATGGATATCAGCGACCCCGCGAATATCCATATTGATTGCGCCCAGCACGACGCAGTAATCCTGTTCAGTCAGGATGTAGCCTTTACCTTTGATTAACCCTTTGCGCGTGAGATCCATAATGTGCGCCGCGACGCGTGAACGACTCACCTGCAAAATGTCGGCGATTTCGTTTTGCTGAATAAGCGGGTTACGGCGCAGGATGTTGAGGATCTGCTTCTCCCTGTCAATCATGCTTACGCCACCTCTTCAGCAACCTGCTGCGCTTTCAGCCACGCAATCTCTTCCGCCCAGATATCCGGGTTTGTGGTTTCCAGAATCAGCGGAATACCGTCAAAACGGTTATCCTGCATAATCCAGCGGAAGGCGTTGTGGCCAATATTGCCCTCGCCGAGGCTGTTATGGCGGTCAACGCGGCTGCCGAAGGCGCTTTTCGCATCGTTGAGGTGCATCCCGCGCAGGTAGTTAAAGCCCACGATACGTTCAAATTCGGCAAAGGTTTTTGCACATTCGTCAGTGGTACGCAGATCGTAACCGGCGGCAAAGGCGTGGCAGGTATCAATGCAGACGCCGACGCGGGATTTATCTTCTACGCCGTCGATGATGGCTGCAAGATGTTCGAATTTAAAACCGAGATTACTGCCCTGACCGGCGGTGTTTTCAATCACGGCGGTCACGCCTTCGGTTTGCGCCAGCGCGATGTTGATGGATTCAGCGATACGCGCCAGACACTTATCTTCATCAATTTGCATCAGGTGGCTGCCCGGGTGGAAGTTCAGCAGCGTCAGGCCAAGCTGCTGGCAGCGGCTGAGCTCATCAATAAAGGCTTCGCGAGATTTTTCCAGCGCGTCTTCCACGGGATGACCAAGGTTAATCAGATAGCTGTCGTGGGGAAGGATCTGCGCGGCGGTGTAATGGTATTTTTCGCAGGCCGCTTTGAAATCATCAATCACTTCTGTGGTGAGGGGGGCGGCGCGCCACTGGCGCTGATTTTTGGTGAACAGGGCGAAAGCGGTCGCTTCTAATTCTGCTGCACGAATGGCGGCGTTGGCTACGCCGCCGGAGGCGCTCACGTGCGCTCCAATGTATTTCATAACGACTCCTGTTAAACCCGCCAGAGGAGGGGAAAGCAAACCGTAATCATAGCGGGTTAACAGGGAGAAGTCGTGATGGATTATGCCATCAGGGCGTGGACCGCAAGGTTAATTGCGCCACCGCCGACGATTAACCAGATGAACAGCACCAGCGCCATCAGCATCGGTTTTGCACCCGCTTTTTTCAGTGCGCTCACGTGGGTGGTTAAGCCCAGCGCCGCCATCGCCATCGCCAGCAATACCGTATCCAGCGTCACCAGCACATCCACTACGGCTTTCGGCAACAGGTGGAAGGAGTTGAAAATCGCGACCACAATGAACAGCACCGCAAACCAGGGGATAGTGATTTTGCTTTTCTGGCCGCTGCCCGCCGGCGCCAGCTGTTTTACGCGTGCTGCCAGGATAAGCAGGAACGGAGCCAGCATCATCACGCGCAGCATTTTCGAAATCACCGCCGCGTTTTCAGCTTCCGGGTTAATCGCATGACCCGCAGCAACCACCTGCGCCACTTCGTGCATGGTTGAACCAATATAGATGCCGTACGTTTCCGGGCTGAACCAGTGTGCCAGCAGCGGGTACATTGCCGGATAAAGGAAGATAGCCAGCGTACCGAAGATAACGACGGTCGCCACTGCCACGGTCACTTTACTCGCTTCTGCTTTTACTACCGGTTCCGTCGCCAGTACGGCCGCCGCGCCACAGATACTGCTACCCGCGCCAATCAGCCAACTGGTGTGTTTATCGAGACCAAACACTTTTTGACCCAACCAGCAGGCCAGTAAAAAGGTGCTGGTCAGGGTGAGGGCGTCCGTGGCAATCCCGCTGACGCCCACTTCAGCAATTTGCGAAAATGTCAGGCGGAAGCCATAAAGAATGATACCGAGCCGCAGCAGGTGCTGTTTGGCGAACAGGACGCCGCCGTCGCAGGGCTGCCAGATTTTAGGGTAAACCGTGTTACCGATGACCATCCCCAGCAGGATAGCCAGCGTTAATGCACTGAAGCCTGCGCCTGAAATAGCGGGAATGCTCCCGGCCCACAGTGCTGCCCCGGTGATGACCGCGCTGAGCGCCAGCCCGGGGAGATAATGTCTTACGGTACGATGAGGTTCGCGTAATGTGATTTCTGCCATAACCTTCTCCTTTGTCTGGGCAAAAGATTACGCCGTACTGGTTTAAAGATAAAATTGATTATATATTTATAATTAATCGTAATAACTGGTAAGCGCCGATTGAACAGGCAGGAAAGATATGCATATCACGCTGCGACAGCTTGAAGTGTTCGCGGAAGTACTCAAAAGCGGTTCCACCACCCAGGCCTCGCAGATGCTGGCGCTGTCGCAGTCTGCGGTCAGCGCGGCGTTAACCGATCTCGAAGGGCAACTCAGCGTGCAGCTTTTCGACCGCGTCGGTAAACGGTTGGTGGTAAACGAGCACGGGCGTTTGCTTTATCCGCGCGCGCTGGCATTGCTGGAGCAGGCTACCGAAATTGAGCAACTGTTCCGCGAAGATAACGGGGCAATCCGCGTCTACGCCAGTAGCACCATTGGTAACTATCTTTTGCCGGAAATGATCGGCCGCTATCGCCGGGATTTCCCTGATTTGCCGATTGAGCTTAGCGTCGGCAACAGTCAGGATGCCATTAATGCCGTGGCGGATTTTCGCGTCGATATCGGTTTTATCGAGGGGCCGTGTCATTCAGCGGATATCGTGGCGGAGCCCTGGCTGGAAGATGAGCTGGTGGTGTTTGCCGCACCGGATTCGCCACTACTGGAAGGGGAGGTGACTCTCGCCCGTCTGTCGGCACAGCCGTGGATTTTGCGCGAGAAAGGCTCCGGTACCCGCGAAATTGTCGATTATCTTCTGCTCTCGCATTTACCGCAGTTCCGCCTGGGAATGGAGCTTGGCAACTCCGAAGCCATTAAACATGCGGTGCGCCACGGGTTGGGTATCAGCTGTCTGTCACGCCGGGTGATTGCCGAACAACTGGAAAGCGGAAAGCTGGTGGAAGTGACGGTGCCGTTACCGGGGCTGAATCGCACGCTGTGGCGCATTCATCATCGGCAAAAGCATCTTTCTAATGCGTTACTGCGCTTTCTCTCGTACTGCACCATTTCATAGACTGTCGCCAGCTGGCGAGAAACTCGCCAGTAACAGCATGTGCTGCTTTACTTATAATTGGCCGTTCATCATGAAGGTCTCTTATAACTGCGCATTTCTGCCAGAAGACAGGCTTTTCGTCTGCTACAATCGCGCCTCAATTTTTGGATGGACAGTATTTTCAAATGGTTTCCGAAACTAAAACCACACAAGCGCCCGCGCTCCGTCGCGAACTCAAGGCGCGTCACCTGACGATGATCGCCATTGGCGGTTCAATCGGTACAGGTCTTTTTGTCGCATCAGGCGCAACCATTTCCGCAGCAGGCCCCGGCGGGGCGTTATTCTCATACATTCTGATTGGCCTGATGGTGTACTTCCTGATGACCAGTCTGGGCGAACTGGCGGCATATATGCCGGTTTCCGGTTCGTTCGCTACCTACGGCCAGAACTATGTCGAAGAAGGCTTCGGCTTCGCGCTGGGCTGGAACTACTGGTACAACTGGGCGGTGACTATCGCCGTTGACCTGGTGGCCGCACAGCTGGTGATGAGCTGGTGGTTCCCGGATACGCCGGGCTGGATCTGGAGCGCCCTGTTCCTGTGCGTCATTTTCCTGCTCAACTACATCTCCGTAAAAGGCTTCGGCGAAGCGGAATACTGGTTCTCTCTGATTAAAGTCGCCACCGTTATCATCTTCATCATTGTGGGCGTGATGATGATTGTCGGCATCTTCAAAGGCGTTGAGCCAGTAGGCTGGAGCAACTGGACAACCGGCGATGCGCCATTTGCCGGTGGCTTGTCGGCGATGATCGGCGTGGCAATGATTGTCGGCTTCTCCTTCCAGGGCACCGAGCTGATTGGTATCGCGGCGGGTGAGTCTGAAGATCCGGAGAAAAACATTCCGCGTGCGGTGCGTCAGGTGTTCTGGCGAATCCTGCTGTTCTATGTGTTCGCGATCCTGATTATCAGCCTGATTATTCCTTACACCGATCCGAGCCTGCTGCGTAACGATGTTAAAGACATCAGCGTTAGCCCGTTCACTCTGGTATTCCAGCATGCGGGTCTGCTTTCTGCGGCTGCGGTGATGAACGCCGTTATCCTGACGGCGGTACTGTCTGCGGGTAACTCCGGGATGTACGCATCAACGCGTATGCTTTATACCCTGGCGTGCGACGGTAAAGCGCCGCGCATCTTCTCTAAGTTGTCGAGAGGCGGAGTGCCGCGTAATGCGCTGTACGCGACCACGGTGATTGCGGGTCTGTGCTTCCTGACCTCTATGTTCGGTAACCAGACCGTTTATCTGTGGCTGCTGAATACCTCCGGGATGACGGGCTTCATCGCCTGGCTGGGGATTGCCATCAGTCACTATCGCTTCCGTCGCGGTTATGTGATGCAGGGGCACGATATTAACGATCTGCCGTACCGTTCCGGGTTCTTCCCGCTGGGGCCGATCTTCGCTTTCGTACTGTGCCTGATTATCACCCTGGGCCAGAACTATGAAGCGTTCCTGGCCGATACCATCGACTGGGGCGGCGTTGCAGCTACCTATATCGGTATCCCGCTGTTCCTGATTATCTGGTTCGGCTACAAGCTGAGCCGTGGAACACGCTTCGTTCGCTACAGCGAAATGCACTTCCCGGAGCGCTTTAAGAAATAATTAGCGCCGCTGTCTAAGAAGCCCTCTTCACGCAAAGAGGGCTTTTTTTTACCCTAAATTACATCCCGCCTAAGATTATTCCCGTATTGATAGAATTAAACGATTACATATTGACATAACTTTAAATAACTTAATTGATAATTGTTATCATTCTCTTTATCATCACCCGCGTTAATACTGGATGAAGCCACTCCCTCTCTTACGGTAAATCGTGACCGACAAGAGGCGACAGCCACATCTGCATAAAAAAATAAGCGCTGAAGGTCAGCAGCGTGAAGCAGTCAGTGTGAGCAATACCCTTTTGAAATAATTACGTATTCACCTCATGGAGATTTGGAATGTTCAGGTTAAACCCCTTCGTCCGGGGCGGGCTCTGCGTGTCCGCTTTGTCACTGGCGCTGCCGGTTACCGCCGCCACTGAAGGCGAACAAATGGTCGTCACCGCTGCTGCAACCGAGCAGAGCGTCAAAGATGCCCCCGCCAGTATCAGCGTGATCACTCAGGAAGATCTGCAACGCAAGCCGGTGCAAAACCTGAAAGATATCCTCAAGGAAGTGCCGGGCGTACAGCTCACCAATGAAGGCGATAACCGCCAGGGCGTGAGTATTCGCGGCCTCGACAGCAGCTACACCCTGATTCTTATCGATGGCAAACGCGTGAATTCGCGCAATGCCGTTTTCCGCCATAACGACTTCGATCTGAACTGGATCCCGGCAGATTCCATCGAGCGTATCGAAGTGGTGCGCGGGCCGATGTCTTCGCTCTACGGTTCCGATGCGCTGGGCGGCGTGGTGAATATCATCACCAAAAAAATTGGTCAGAAGTGGACGGGCAGCATCACGGCTGATACCACCATTCAGGAAAACCGCGATCGCGGCGATACTTACAACGGCCAGTTCTTTACCAGCGGCCCATTGGTGGATGGCGTACTGGGGGTGAAAGCCTTTGGTAGCCTCTCCAAACGTGAGAAAGATAAGCAGGAATCGTCCACCACCAGCGCCACCGGTGAAACGCCGCGTATCGAAGGTTTCACCAGCCGCGATGCCAACGTCGAATTTGCCTGGACACCCACGGATAATCAGGATATCACCGCCGGTTACGGTTTTGACCGTCAGGACAGAAATTCAGATTCGCTGGATCAGAACCGTCTTGAGCGTCAAAACTATTCCCTGAGTCATAACGGTCGTTGGGATGTCGGTAACAGCGAGCTGAAGTTCTACGGTGAAAAAGTCGATAACAAGAACCCCGGCAACAGCAGCCCGATCACCTCGGAAAGCAACACCATTGACGGTAAATATGTGCTGCCGGTAGGCGCTATCAACCAGTTGATCACGTTCGGTGGGGAATGGCGACACGACAAACTGAAAGATCCGGTTAACCTGACCGGCGGAACCAGCAGCGAAACGTCAGCCAGCCAGTACGCGCTGTTTATTGAAGATGAGTGGCGTATTTTGGAACCGCTGGCGCTGACCACCGGTATTCGTATGGACGATCACGAAACCTATGGCGATCACTGGAGCCCGCGTGCTTACCTCGTGTATAGCGCGACGGATACCATTACGGTGAAAGGCGGCTGGGCGACGGCCTTTAAAGCGCCATCATTGCTGCAATTGAGCCCGGACTGGACGACCAACTCCTGCCGTGGCGGCTGCCGTATCGTCGGCAGCCCTGACCTGAAACCCGAAACCAGCGAAAGCTGGGAAATCGGCCTCTACTATCAGGGTGAAGAGGGCTGGCTGGAAGGCGTGCAGGGTAGCGTGACCACCTTCCGCAACGATGTGGAAGATATGATCAACATTGCGCGTACTTCTGATGTCAGCGCAGCGCCTGGCTATTCCAACTTTGTCGGCTTTGATTCCAGCGGCAAGCCAATTTTCGCCTATTACAACGTGAATAAAGCACGAATTCAGGGTGTGGAAACCGAGCTGAAAGTCCCGTTTGGCGAGCAGTGGAAAGTGACGCTGAACTACACCTATAACGATGGTCGCGATCTCAGTAATGGCGGGAATAAACCGTTGCAGGAGCTGCCGTTCCATACGGCTAACGGTCGCGTAGACTGGACGCCGGTACAGGACTGGTCGTTCTATCTGGCGGCGCGTTACAACGGTGAACAGCGTGCGGTGAGCGCAACCTCGAAAACACCGGGCGGCTACACGACGTGGGACATGGGCGGCGCATGGCAGGCCACGCAAAACGTTAAGCTGCGTGCGGGTGTGCTGAACCTGGGGGATAAAGACCTGAGTCGTGATGACTACAGCTATAACGAAGATGGTCGTCGCTACTTTATGGCGGTGGATTACCGCTTCTGATGGTGCGGTAGCGGTAATGTCGGATGGCGGCTACGCCTTATCCGACCTACGGGTTATGTGTATTCGGGTAAATCCACCGACCGCACACACTCGTAGGCCGGATAAGCGTTAGCGCCATCCGGCAACCCACGCTTACTTCAACAAATACTGCGCATGGAAGCGCAGATGATCCTCAATAAACGACGCAATAAAGAAGTAGCTGTGATCGTAACCCGGCTGAATGCGCAGGGTTAGCGGCCAGTCTTTTTGTCGTGCGATCTCCGCGAATACCGCAGGCTGCAATTGATCGGCCAGGAACTGGTCGCTGTCGCCCTGATCGATGAGCATCGGTGTTGCCGCGTCAGCCTGGCTGGCATGTAACAACGCACAGCTGTCCCACTGCGGCCAGGCGGATTGATCCTCGCCCAGATACGCTGTAAACGCTTTCTTACCCCATGGCACATTGCCGGGGTTCACAATGGGTGCAAACGCCGATACGCTGACATATTTGCCCGGATTCTTCAGCGCCAGCAGCAGTGCGCCGTGCCCGCCCATTGAGTGTCCGCTGATAGCACAGCGATCGCTGACATTAAATTTATCCTGAATCAGTGCTGGCAGTTCATCGCGAATGTAGTCATACATCCGGAAATGTGCTGCCCACGGCTGCTGCGTGGCGTTCAGATAAAAACCCGCGCCCTGGCCCAGATCATAGCCGTCATCATTCGCGACATCCGCGCCGCGCGGGCTGGTATCGGGCATCACCAGCACCATCCCCAGCTCGGAGGCAACGCGTTGCGCGTTGGCTTTAGTGGTAAAGTTCTCGTCCGTACAGGTCAAACCCGACAGCCAGTAAAGTACCGGTGGCGGCGTTGTTCCATTCGTTGGCGGTAAAAAGATGCTGAACGTCATGGCGCAGTTCAACGTAGTGGAGTCGTGCCGCCAGCGTTGTTGCCAGCCTTCAAAACAACGATGTTCTTCAAGCAATTCCATGCAAGGCTCCTTATATTCAAAATCAGAAATACTGGGATCATCATACAGATAATTCATCGCCGTTGAGTAACTTTCACTTCCGCATCGTCTTGATATGTCGCATCATACGTATAACTTATTGTTAACAATTGAGGCGGTATGGCCTTACGAATCGCATTCAGTGGCTTTACGGTGTTGGTGGTTATCATGGGGATAGGGCGGTTTGCCTTTACGCCCCAGGTGCCATTAATGATTGCCGACAACCAGCTCACGCTGACCAGTGCCGGGCTGGTCGCGGCGATGAACTATCTGGGCTATCTGATTGGCGCGTGGGATGCCATGCGCGCGCAGCGTCACGTCGAGACGCGCCTGTATCTGGGCATTGCCGGGGCGGTGGTGTTCACGCTGCTTTCCGCATGGGCCGATAATGCCTGGCTACACGGTGTGCTGCGCCTGATTCTGGGATGTATGAGCGGTTGGGCGCTGGTGCTAACCGCCGCCTGGACCAACGAGCGTCTTGCGCAGTTGGGCCATGCCGGGCTGAGCGCCGCAGTGTTCGCCGGGCCGGGGGCGGGGATTGCCCTCAGCGGCCTGCTGGCGGTGTGGATCCACTCTCAGTCGCTTGCCGCGTCGCAGGGCTGGCTGCTTTACGGCCTGCTGGCGTTAGTGCTGATTATACTGGTCGTCCGCTGGTTGCCGCGTCCTGGCGCGCTGCATCCGTCGGGCATAAAGCCCGAGCCGCTGCATCTCACCGCCGACCTTAAACGTCTGGTCTGGAGCTACAGCCTGGCAGGATTCGGCTATATTTTGCCTGCGACCTTTCTCTCACAAATGGCCGCGCAGCGTTTTCCCGGTAGCCTGTTTGCGCAGTTTGTCTGGCCGATATTTGGCCTCGCGTCGGTTATCGGTATCGCCCTGAGTATTGCGATGCGTCATGTGGGGCAGAGCCACCACCGTCTGGCGGTGGTATTGTGGTTACAGGGGCTTGGCGTGTTGTTCGCATGGCTGGTACCTGGTTTGCCGGGCTTAGCCCTGGGCGCAGCGCTGGTGGGCGGCGGCTTCCTTTGCGCGGTGCAGCTTTCGCTGTTATATGGTCGGGAGCTGGCGCCGCGTCACTCACGCTATATGGCCGGATTGCTGACTACCGGCTATGCCGTAGGTCAATTGGTTGGCCCAATGACCTCGGCACTGTCGACCTGGCTTACGCATCGCCTGGACCCAGCGCTTGGGGTCGCGGCGCTGGCGCTGTTTATCGGCGGCGTGCTGGTATGGCGACCGGAGCATGCAAGGCAGCAGCAATTGCAATAATTATCGTTACGAATACTGGATTATGTGCGCGGCCTCACGCACAATAAGTGCAAACTTTGCCCCATGAAGGGCGGAGCGCCCCACCTGCTGGAGAAAGAAAAGATGTCATCACTGAGTAAAGAAGCTGCACTGGTTCATGAAGCCCTCGTGGCCCGTGGACTGGAAACGCCGCTGCGCCCGCCGGTGCGCGAAATGGATAATGAAACCCGTAAGCGTCTGATTTCAGGGCATATGACCGAGATTATGCAGTTGCTGAATCTCGATCTGAGTGATGACAGTCTGATGGAAACCCCGCATCGCATTGCCAAAATGTATGTGGATGAGATTTTCTCTGGCCTCGATTACGCCAATTTCCCGAAAATCACCGTCATTGAAAACAAGATGAAGGTTGATGAGATGGTGACCGTGCGCGATATCACCCTCACCAGCACTTGTGAACACCATTTTGTGACCATCGATGGTAAAGCAACGGTGGCGTACATCCCGAAAGAGTCGGTGATTGGCTTGTCCAAAATCAACCGTATCGTGCAGTTCTTCGCTCAGCGCCCACAGGTGCAGGAGCGTCTGACGCAGCAAATTCTCACCGCGCTGCAAACCCTGCTCGGGACCAACAACGTGGCGGTTTCCATTGATGCGGTGCATTACTGCGTGAAAGCGCGCGGTATTCGCGATGCCACCAGCGCGACCACCACGACGTCGCTTGGCGGCCTGTTTAAATCCAGCCAGAATACCCGTCAGGAATTCTTGCGCGCCGTACGCCACCACAACTAAGCGGGGCAGGATACATGGAACGAAATGTCACCCTGGATTTTGTGCGGGGCGTGGCTATCCTCGGTATCCTGCTGCTGAATATAAACGGCTTTGGCTTGCCCAAAGCCGCCTATCTTAATCCCGCCTGGTATGGCGATATCACCTCAAGCGATGCCTGGACCTGGGCGGTGCTCGACCTCTTTGCGCAGGTCAAATTCCTCACGCTGTTTGCGCTGCTGTTTGGTGCCGGGTTGCAACTGCTTATGCCCCGCGGTAAACGCTGGATCCAGTCGCGGTTAACGCTGCTCGCTTTACTCGGTTTTATTCACGGTTTGCTCCTTTGGGATGGCGATATTCTGCTGGCCTACGCGCTGGTTGGATTAATCAGCTGGCGTTTAATCCGTGAAGCGCGCGATGTGAAATCACTGTTTAAGACCGGGGCGATGCTGTATCTGGTGGGCGTCGGCCTGCTGGTGCTGCTGGGGCTGATTGCCGACTCGGGCCAGAGCCGCTCCTGGGTGCCGGATGCCTCCACGCTGCTTTATGAACACTTCTGGAAGGTGAACGGCGGCAGGGAAGCAATCAGCAACCGGGTAGATATGTTGTCCGCGAATCTGCTGGCGCTTGGCGCACAGTATGGCTGGCAGCTGGCGGGGATGATGCTGATGGGCGCGGCGCTGATGCGCAGCGGCTGGCTGAAAGGGCAATTTAGCCTGCGACATTACCGACGCACCGGCGCATCGCTGATTGCTATCGGCATGTTGATCAACCTGCCGGCGATTGTCGCGCAGTGGCAACTGGGATGGGATTATCGCTGGTGTGCTTTTCTGTTACAGGCACCACGCGAACTGAGCGCGCCACTGCAAACGCTGGGCTATGCGGCGCTGGCGTGGGGCTACTGGCCGCAAATTTGTCACTCCAGGTTGGTCATCGCTATCGCCTGCGTCGGGCGGATGGCGCTCTCAAACTACATTCTACAAACACTTATCTGCACCACGCTGTTCTATCGGTTTGATCTGTTTATGAAATTTGACCGCCTGACGCTGCTGGCATTTGTCGTGCCGGTCTGGCTGGTTAACATTGTCTTCTCGCTGCTGTGGCTGCGTTATTTTCGCCAGGGGCCACTCGAATGGCTGTGGCGTCAGCTTACTGCACGCGCCTCCGGTGTTTCCTTACGTAAAACATTCAGATAACGATCTGGATCACAATCATTAACAAAACGGATGTAACCGTTTCCAGCCGTGTGACCTCCTTCACGTAGTGCTGGTGCATTCATTGCCAGAATAGCGCTCTTCCCAGACAGAGGGTTTGGCTATGAATGGCAGCAATGCACAGCAGGGTGGTGGCGATGATCACCATTCGTGACGTGGCGCGTCAGGCGGGCGTATCGGTGGCAACGGTTTCTCGCGTTCTGAATAACAGCGCGCTGGTCAGCCCGGAAACGCGCGAGACGGTAATGAAAGCGGTTGCGGCGCTGGGCTATCGGCCTAACGCCAATGCGCAGGCGCTGGCGACGCAGGTGAGCGATACCATCGGGGTGGTGGTGATGGACGTCTCCGATCCCTTTTTTGGCGCGCTGGTAAAAGCCGTCGATACCATTGCCCAGTTGCAGCAAAAATATGTCCTTATCGGCAACAGCTACCATGAAGCGGAAAAAGAGCGTAATGCCATTGAGGTATTGATCCGCCAGCGGTGCAGCGCGCTTATTGTGCACTCAAAAGCCCTTAGCGATCGCGAGCTGGGTGATTTTATGGATCACATTCCGGGAATGGTGCTGATTAACCGCATCGTGCCGGGATATGCGCATCGCTGCGTGGGGCTGGACAATGTGAGTGGTGCCGTCATGGCGACGCGCACATTGTTGAATCATGGTCACCAGCGCATTGGTTATCTTGCCTCCAGCCATCAGATTGAAGATGAAGACCTGCGCCGTGAAGGCTGGCAACGCGCATTACGCGAGCAGGGCATCACGGCACCTGATAGCTGGATAGGTACCGGGTCGCCGGATATGCAGGGTGGGGAAGCCGCAATGGTTGAACTGCTGGGGCGCAATCCGGGCCTGACGGCGGTGTTTTCCTATAACGATAATATGGCCGCTGGCGCACTCACTGCGTTAAAAGATAACGGTATTGCGGTGCCGCAGCAGGTTTCAGTTATCGGTTTTGATGATATTCCGCTGGCGCGTTACACCGATCCGCAACTCACCACCATTCGCTACCCGATTGTTTCCATGGCTAAACTGGCGACTGAACTGGCTTTACTGGGCGCGGCAGGAAAACTTGATGCGTCGGCAACGCATTGTTTTATGCCTACGCTGGTGCGACGTCATTCGGTGGCTCAGCGGCAATCTGTGCTGCCCGTCACTAACTGATTTCATGACCCGATGTAACCGTTTTCAATCTGTGAGTGATTTCACAGTATATTAACATTACGCTGACTATGATGTCAGCGTTTGTAAAGGCCGAAAGTTACGTCACGGTGATTAATCACTTTTTCTATAGCAGTAAAGCCGAAAACAAGCAATAAAGCGCACTCTGGAGCGTTATCGACCACGGAAGAGTAATTTTACTTAAGAATAAATTTCGTCGTGCAGTAACGTTTCGGTAACACTGCCCGCCGACTTTTTCCATACGAACTACCCTGCATAATAAAACCGGAGATACCATGAATAAGAAGGTGTTAACCCTGTCTGCCGTGATGGCAAGCATGTTATTCGGTGCCGCGGCGCACGCTGCTGATACCCGCATTGGTGTGACGATTTATAAGTATGACGATAACTTTATGTCCGTGGTCCGCAAAGCTATCGAGAAAGACGCCAAAGCAGCGCCGGACGTACAGCTGCTGATGAACGACTCACAGAACGACCAGTCCAAGCAGAACGACCAGATTGACGTCCTGCTGGCGAAGGGCGTAAAAGCGCTGGCGATTAACCTGGTTGACCCGGCAGCGGCAGGCACCGTGATTGAGAAAGCGCGTGGCCAGAATGTGCCTATTGTTTTCTTCAACAAAGAACCTTCCCGTAAGGCGCTGGACAGCTACGACAAAGCGTTTTACGTCGGTACCGACTCCAAAGAGTCCGGCATTATCCAGGGCGATCTGATTGCCAAACACTGGGCGGCTAACCCGAACTGGGATCTGAACAAAGATGGTCAGGTACAGTTCGTACTGTTGAAAGGCGAACCGGGACACCCGGACGCTGAAGCGCGTACCACCTACGTTATCAAAGAGCTGAATGACAAAGGGCTGAAAACCCAGCAGCTGCAGTTAGATACCGCCATGTGGGATACCGCACAGGCGAAAGACAAAATGGACGCCTGGCTCTCTGGCCCGAATGCCAACAAAATCGAAGTGGTTATCGCCAACAACGATGCGATGGCAATGGGTGCAGTTGAAGCGCTGAAAGCGCACAACAAGAGCAGCATTCCGGTCTTCGGCGTCGATGCCCTGCCAGAAGCGCTGGCGCTGGTTAAATCCGGCGCAATGGCCGGTACGGTTCTGAACGATGCTAACAACCAGGCAAAAGCCACCTTCGATCTGGCGAAAAACCTGGCCGATGGTAAAGCAGCGGCGGAAGGCACGAACTGGAAAATCGAAAATAAAGTGGTTCGCGTACCGTATGTTGGCGTAGATAAAGAAAACCTCAGCGAATTTACCAACAAGTAATTTTATTTTCTTTGGGCGTGCGTGCGTACGCCCTTTATTACCGATTAAGACCATGGCTATTTTGTATAAATAGCCATTAAAAACCAGCAGCCAGGTAAAACTATGGTCAGCGATAATAGAGAGTCGTCGGGCGAATTCTTGTTGGAAATGAGTCATATCAACAAGTCGTTTCCAGGCGTTAAAGCACTCGATAATGTCAATTTAAAGGTCCGCCCGCATTCTATCCATGCGCTTATGGGGGAAAACGGTGCCGGTAAATCGACGTTATTAAAATGTCTGTTTGGGATCTATCAAAAAGATTCCGGTAGCATTATTTTTCAGGGCAAAGAGATTGATTTCCATTCGGCGAAAGAAGCGCTGGAAAATGGTATATCAATGGTGCACCAGGAACTGAACCTGGTACTGCAACGCTCCGTGATGGACAATATGTGGCTGGGTCGTTACCCGGCAAAAGGCATGTTTGTCGATCAGGAAAAAATGTATCGCGACACCAAAGCGATTTTTGATGAACTGGATATCGATATTGACCCGCGCGCGCGCGTCGGCACGCTGTCCGTTTCGCAAATGCAGATGATTGAAATTGCCAAAGCCTTTTCCTATAACGCCAAAATCGTGATCATGGATGAGCCGACTTCGTCTCTGACTGAGAAAGAAGTTAATCACCTGTTTACGATTATTCGCAAGCTGAAAGATCGTGGCTGCGGCATTGTGTATATCTCTCACAAAATGGAAGAGATCTTTCAGCTGTGTGATGAAATCACCGTTCTGCGCGATGGCCAGTGGATCGCCACCCAGCCGCTGGAAGGGCTGGATATGGACAAAATCATCGCCATGATGGTGGGCCGCTCGTTGAACCAGCGCTTCCCGGATCGTTCCAATACGCCGGGTGAAGTTATTCTGGACGTGCAGAACCTGACCTCGCTGCGTCAGCCTTCCATCCGCGATATTTCATTCCAGTTGCGTAAAGGTGAAATTCTGGGTATTGCCGGGCTGGTGGGGGCAAAACGTACCGACATCGTTGAAACGCTGTTTGGCGTGCGCGAAAAATCGTCCGGTACCATCACGCTGCACGGCAAAAAAATTAATAACCACAACGCCAATGAAGCCATTAATAACGGCTTTGCGCTGGTGACCGAAGAGCGTCGCTCAACCGGTATTTATGCTTATCTGGATATCGGCTTTAACTCGCTGATTTCAAATATTAAAAATTATAAAAACAAAGTCGGGCTTCTCGATAATTCACGCATGAAGAGCGATACCCAATGGGTCATTGATTCCATGCGCGTGAAAACGCCGGGCCACCATACGCAAATTGGTTCGCTCTCGGGCGGTAACCAGCAAAAGGTCATTATTGGCCGTTGGCTCTTAACGCAGCCTGAGATTTTAATGCTGGATGAACCGACCCGTGGAATTGACGTCGGTGCGAAATTTGAAATTTATCAGCTGATTGCCGAGCTGGCGAAGAAAGATAAAGGGATCATTATTATTTCATCCGAAATGCCGGAATTGCTGGGTATTACCGATCGTATTCTGGTAATGAGCAACGGTCTGGTTGCCGGAATTGTTGAAACAAAAACAACAACGCAAAACGAAATTCTCCGTCTTGCGTCATTGCACCTTTAAGATCAGGGGCTCGACATGAGTGCGTTAAATAAAAAAAGCTTTCTCACTTATCTGAAAGAGGGCGGTATTTACGTCGTTCTTTTGGTTCTGCTGGCAATTATTATTTTCCAGGACCCGACGTTTTTAAGTTTGCTTAACTTAAGTAACATCCTGACCCAATCTTCTGTGCGTATTATTATCGCGCTCGGCGTGGCGGGGTTGATTGTCACTCAGGGTACCGACCTTTCTGCTGGTCGCCAGGTGGGGCTGGCGGCGGTCATCGCCGCGACGCTGCTGCAATCCGTCGATAACGCCAACAAGGTCTTCCCGGAAATGGCGACCATGCCGATTGCGCTGGTTATCCTGATTGTTTGCGCGATTGGCGCGATTATCGGCCTGATCAACGGCATAATCATTGCTTATCTGAACGTGACGCCGTTTATTACCACGCTCGGCACCATGATTATCGTTTACGGGATTAACTCTCTGTATTACGACTTCGTGGGCGCATCGCCGATCTCTGGCTTTGATAGCGGCTTCTCAACCTTTGCTCAGGGCTTTATTGCGCTCGGCAGTTTCCGTCTGTCGTATATCACCTTCTACGCGTTGATTGCCGTGGCATTTGTCTGGGTGCTGTGGAACAAAACCCGCTTCGGTAAAAATATCTTCGCCATCGGTGGCAACCCAGAGGCAGCAAAAGTTTCCGGCGTAAACGTGGCGGTAAACCTGCTGGTGATTTATGCGCTGTCGGGTGTGTTCTATGCTTTCGGCGGCCTGCTGGAAGCGGGGCGTATCGGGTCGGCAACAAACAACCTTGGCTTTATGTATGAGCTGGATGCCATTGCAGCCTGCGTGGTGGGCGGTGTTTCCTTCAGCGGCGGCGTGGGTACCGTGCTTGGCGTGGTGACCGGTGTGATTATCTTTACGGTTATCAACTACGGCCTGACCTATATCGGCGTTAACCCGTACTGGCAGTACATTATTAAAGGGGCGATTATCATCTTCGCCGTGGCGCTGGATTCACTGAAATACGCGCGTAAGAAATAACGCTGTAATTGCCGGGTGGCGCTACGCTTACCCGGCCTACATTATCCTGGTAATGCATTGATTTTGTAGGCCAGATAAGCAACGCGCCATCTGGCAGTTGTTACGATTTTTTCGGCTTTGGCCAACGTTCGGCGAGTAATAAACCGCTATTTTTCATCGCGTAACCAAACAGCAGACCCACTAAAAGTGACGGGACTACCGCCTGCCAGTCTCCCTGACCGGCAAAGGTAGAACATGCGCCAATAAACGTGCCTGGAACAAAAGAGAGCCACTGACTTTTCGCCTGAATACACATCACGAAAGCCACGACAGCTGTAAGTAAATACCCCAGCATGGCCCACTCAGGAGATAGCTGACTGCCGTAGATAATCACTTCTGCCCAAAACACACCACTCATTACAGTACACAGAGATATTCCCAGACCTTTCACCCCACCCTGTGGGCAGGCAAAATAGGCGGTACAACCCAGAAACCCTGCCCAACTGAGCAGGCTCCATGTCACGGCGACCCAGCCCCAAATTCCCGATAAAATACCGGTAGTGAGGGCAATAGCGACAAGTGTACTCATGGTTAATCCCGGCCTGCATGAACAGGCCGGTCCTCATCCTTAGAGGTTAAAGTGAAACGGCGTGCTCTTTCTCGCCAGGCTTGAACTCTACGCGTCCAAGGCTGATACACGCTACCGGACAAACATGTCCGCAGAGCAGGCAGCCAACGCACTTCTCGGTGTTACAGTGCGGCGTACGGGTCTCTTCGTTCCATTCCATTGCCTGGTGGCCGCCGTCGTAGCAGGAAATATAGCAGCGCCCGCAGCCAACACATTTATCTTCATCAATATGCGGATAAACGATATAGCTGCGATCCAGTTCTTCCGCCGGAACAATGTTGGTGTTCGCCAGGCCTAACATCTCATCGATCGAATCAAAGCCCTGATCGGCCAGGTAGTGCGAAAGGCCGCTGCTCATATCTTCTACGATGCGATAGCCATACTGCATGATGCCGGTTGTGACCTGAAGCGTGGCCGCGCCGAGGAGTAAAAACTCAGCTGCGTCTTCCCAGGTTTCTATCCCGCCGATACCGCTGATCGGGAAATCGCGCAGTTCAGGATGCATGCGCATTTGCTGTATAAAGCGCAGAGCGATCGGTTTCACCGCTTTGCCGGAATAACCGGAAATACTCGATTTGCCGTTGACCACCGGCATCCCGATTTTGCGATTCAGATCGATGTTAGTGATCGATTTCACGGTGTTGATTGCCGCGATACCGTCCGCACCGCCGCGTTTTGCCGCCAGCGCCACGTCGCACATATCACCAATGTTCGGCGTCATTTTTGCCAGCATCGGCAGGGAAGAACCGCGTTTCACCGCGCGGCAATATTTTTCCACCAGTTCCGGGCTTTGACCGACATCGCTACCCATCGCATGAGAGGTCATCTGCGGGCAGGAGAAGTTACACTCGATCATATCGGCACCGGCTTTCTCAACCAGATGAGCCAGATCCTGCCACTGCTGTTCGTTCTCCCCCATGATCGAGGCGATCAGCACTTTATCGGGGTAATCTTCTTTCAGCCGACGAATGGCTTCCAGGTTTTCCGCCAGCGGATGCTCGGCAATCTGCTCCATATTTTTGAAGCCGATAAAGCCGGTATCCTCTTTGGTTAAATGATCGAAACGTGGCGAAACTTCATTGGCAATAAAGAAGCCGATGGTTTTGAACACCACACCACCCCAGCCGGTATCATACGCCTTGGCGCACATTTCATAGCAGTTGCCGACCGGTGAAGAAGAGAGGCAGAACGGGTTAGGAAATTTAACGCCGCAAAAGGTAACAGAAAGATCTTTCGTTAACATGAGCACGCTCCCTCTAAATAGTGGTGAATGGACTGTGCGGCTTCCTTCCCGGTTTTCACCGCATAAACCACCGTTTTATCTCCCTGAACAATATCGCCCGCAGCAAATAGCGTCGGGTCAGATGTCTGATAATCTGTTGTTTCCACTGTATTACGCTGCACGTTCAGATGATTAAAGGCGGTAAACTGCGCATGCTGGCCGACGGCGAGAATGATTTTCTCGGCGTGCAGTTTCAGTTCGCCCGGTAAGCTAACGTGCTGGAAGGTGACCGAATGACCGGCAACGCCAATCGGTGTGAACCCGTCAATAATGGAAACACCCAGTGCCTGAGCGCTGGTAAACTCTTTATCGCTTGCCGGGAATTCATCCAGCGTTTCACGCGCGACGCAGGTGACAGAAGGGCAGCCCAGCATTTTCAGCGTGGTGGCGACATCCATCGCCACGTCGCCGCCGCCGATAATCAATGCACTTTGAGGAATGGCAATTTCACCGTTCGCGCGGCTGGCGCGTTGTAAAAAGTCGACGGCGATTTCAACGTCTTCAGTATCATCAAAGAGTGAGAGGGAAGAACCCTGCGATAAACCAACGGTCAACAGTACCGCGCGGTGGCGAGCTTTCAGCTCTTCCAGCGTCAGGCCTTTACCCACTTCGCTGTTGCATTTGATGGTTACGCCCATATCGGCGATGCACTGGATTTCGTTATCCAGCACGGCCTGCGGTAAACGGAATTCCGGAATACCGTGGCGCAACCAGCCACCGGCCTGCGCCTCTTTTTCGAAGAGCGTAACGTCATAGCCCAGATTAGTGAGCGTGACGCTCGCCTGTAAGCCCGCCGGGCCTGCCCCGACAATCGCCACTTTACCGAGCGTTTTGCTGCCCGGTTGATAAACCTGCATACCCGTTTGTTGCTCAAAGTCGGTCACAAAGCGTTGCAGGCGGGCGATGTCGATTGGTTTATCGATCCCCGAACGCGAACATTCCGCCTGGCATAATTTCTCCGTTGGGCAAACACGAGCGCATACGGCACCCAGCGCATTATTTTCACGAATGGTTTCGGCTGCGCCTTTAAAATTACGGAAATAGATGGAGCGGATAAATTTACCCGGGTCCGTTTGGGCTGGACACCCCTGGCTGCAAGGCGCATCGTGGCATAACAAACAACGCGAGGCCTCCTTTATCGCCAGCAATGGCGTAAAGGCCGGAATTAGCTCATCCAGATAATCTTGTTGCGACATATAATCTTCCTTAATGATTAGGTAAATTAAAGCGAACGCAAAGAACGTTATAAAAAATGAAAATAACCTGTTAGCAAGGCTATGCCTGGGGATGAGCGTATTCTGTGAGTCTATTCACACACAGGGGAAATAACGTGATGGTTTGCAGGGGATAGCAGTAAATACTAACTTGCAAACAATAACCATTATCAAAATGATAACTGCTTATTGTTTGCAATAATATATTCGCTTTTATTTTTCTGCGGAATTCAACAAGCTTATTAGTCGTTGTGGCGAGGTGGGGATTAGCCCTAATTGCAGGCCGAAGGGCTTGAATACTTTATTGAGTGTTTCAATCGAATTATTTATTTTATTGTTTTCAATATCGGAAATGGTTTTACGTGATACGCCAACAAGCTGGGCATAAGCATCCTGTTTCATTCCCACCAGGTTGATACGCATGCGCTTCAGGGCTTCTCCCTGCGTGATATTCCCCATGAGAAGTTGCAAACTGATTGCATTCATCAGCGCGTTTCTCTCTGCGGTATCTATTTTTTCAATATTCTCCGTTACGCGAGTGCGCAGCAATTTTTCCTCCTGGGGCTGTAGGCTCGGTGCTGCTACACCTGAAGTTGAATAGGGTTGTCGGTTTTGCTCACGTAATCGGGCAATGGTTTTTTTGATATCGCCGTCTCTGTCTTTTTCTGTCATAGCAAACCCCAGCGATGTAATTTATCAGCAATAAATTTGAATCCAATCGATGGCATGGACATGATTTGTTCCGGCACACCGCGTTGTCTGAGTCGATTTTCAAGTCCATAAAGTTGTCTTGCGGTATGTTGTAGCGCAGCCAGTAAAGTGTCCGGTTCAACAAGATCGGCCAACGCTTGCGCAATGGCGGGAAAATGGTATTCACCGCCGGTTTCCAGCGTGGGAGCCCATTTTGTGCTGCGTGGAATGCCTTTCGGGTCAGCTTTCATTGGGGCAAAATCATAAATCGGGGCGAGTTTTATTTCGCCCTGATAGCGCATAAATGCCGTGTTGCGGCCATGATTATCGTCGCACTCCAGATACTCAATGGCATAGTCTGACTGATAGTGTAACTCGGTAATTCGCCAGTTGTTTTCATCACTGCGGGGGAATGAGATCTGGGCAATGTCGACCCACTCGCGTTGCAAAAACGCCTGTATCGTTAAATTCTCCATGATGACTCCCGAGTGACATAATGAGTGATATTTTACGCATTAATGCCATATTTCGCAATTAATGCGTAAATATTTACTCGTTAACGGGCGGTTTGGAAGGTGATGCGTAATATTCTACACATTACGGCTTCTGCAATTTCAACAATTGCTCTGGCGTGACAGCCGGATACCCCTGCGCATCTTCCGGCACTTCATGCTGTGTCGGAATCGGAATGAGTGGGCCTAAAAAGCGGGGTTCGCGTTTGAAGACATACAGGTCAGCCAGTGCGCCAAACCGCGCGCCAAATTCGCGCAGGCGAACGTTCCACATATCTTTAGGCGATGGCACAGCGTAGCACTGAGCCTGAATGCCCATATGCAGCGCGATAAACAGCGCGCGTTCGCAGTGGAAGCGTTGGGTGATGATAATAAAATCGTTGGTATCGAAGACTTTACGCGTACGGACGATGGAATCAAGCGTACGGAAACCGGCGTAGTCGAGCACGATATCCGCCGGGTCGACGCCGGCGGCAATGAAATCTTTGCGCATGGTCATCGGCTCGTTATAGCTTTGCAGCGCATTATCGCCGCTCAGCAGCAGATAGTTCACCTTGCCGCTGTTATAAGCATTAAGTGCGCCCTGAATGCGATAACGGTAATACTGGTTAATCACGCCTTTGCGGTAATACTTGGCGGTGCCTAATACGACACCCACCTGGCGGTAAGGGAGATCCTGCAGATCGTCGTAGATATACGGCGCGGTTTTCCAGCTCATCCAGCGATCGAGACCTAACACGGTCAACAGCAGCAGGCCGAGCAGGACTAACAGGCTGTAAAACACGCGCTTCAACATAAAAGGCTCAATGATGGTGAAAAGGAGTCTTCAGGCTACTTTACCCGTCGCTTAAGAGCAAGAATCAGCGCGTTAATTGCAGGGAAATTCGCCAGTTGCGGGCTTTCGCCCGCACTGAAAGATTAACCGAGAAGGACGCGGTCGATGTTCTGGCAGCCTAACGCTTTCAGCGTCGCTACCGTCGCATCCCACTGGATGAGCGGCGCATCGGCGCGTTCGGCAAGCATCGCACGGGTAATGGCAGGATAATCATAGCCATGCAGGCTTAACAGATTCAGTGCGCCCTGCAATGGCGGTAGAGTTGGGTTGAAGGCAGCATTTTCAGCGTAGCTCCCGCTAAAAATGGTACCGTCGGCCAGTTCCAGCGCCACGCCGGAGGGCGACTTGCTGTATGGCGTATGACTTTTGTTCGCGGCTTTAATGGCAGCCTGAGTTAACGCATCGCCTTGCAGCGGGTAACCGTGGTCCTGCTCATCCATCAGCAGCGTTTTGATGTCGAGATCTTTCGGCCCGAACGCATCCGGCAAATAATCTTTCAGCGTATGGGGCGCACGGCCCGGCAGGTTGATACGCAGCGCCAGCCCGCTGTTCAGTTCATTCATAAACTGACGGCAGTGGCCGCAAGGGGTGTAGTTGACGGTGATCGCAGCGAGAGCTTTTTCACCGCGCAGCCAGGCGTGGCTGATAGCGCTTTGTTCGGCATGGACGGTTTGCTGCATGGTCGCGCCCAAAAATTCCATATTGCCGCCGAAGTACCAGGTTCCGCTTACGCCGCGCGCAATGGCGCCAACGTTGAAGTGGGAAAGGTCGGCGCGCGCGCAGGCGGCAGCCAGCGGCAGAAGCGCGAAAGCCAGCGCGTCTTCGTCCAGTCCTGTCGCATTACGCAGCGATGAGACCTGCCCGGCGCTCAGCATCGCGGAGAAGTGCGCATCAGCCAGCACGGGGGCGATGGCTGTTTGCAGGTCCGCAGGCAGTTGCGAAAAAGCAGATTGAAAACGTGGGTGCATGGCGTTGCCTCGTAACAGTGTAAGGGTAAACAGTGTACGTGCCGATTACGCTTAAATGAGTGATCTAAATCTCATTATTTATGCAACGTATGCAAGCGTTTTGCAAAATGTGTGACCTGTCGCATTTTAGCCGACGACAGAGAGAATTATCGGGAACAGGAACGGGGCCACGAGCGAGGTAATAATCCCGCACAGTACCAGCGCCAGCGAACTGAATGCGCCTTCCTGATAATCCACTTCCGCACAGCGAGCGGTACCCAGGGCGTGCGACGCTGTTCCCATCGCCAGGCCACGCGCGGCTTTGGTATTAATGCGCATCAGGTTCAGCAGAGTATGGCCAAATACCGCGCCCAGAATCCCGACGAAAATCACGCAGACGGCGCTAATGGCTGGAATACCGCCAATACTGCCGCCGACCGCCATCGCGATCGGTGTCGTGACCGATTTCGGTAAAATAGAGGCGGCAATTTCGGGCGATGCGCCCATCAGCAGCGCCACTGAGGTACCGGTAACCATCGCCACTACGCTGCCGAAAAAGCAGATAGTGATAATTGATTTCCAGCGCGCGCGGATTTGGTGCAGCTGTTCATACAGCGGAAAGGCGAGGGCCACGACGGCGGGTTGCAGCAGATCGTTAAGCACTTTGCTGCCCTGGAAATAGTGATCGTAAGGCGTGCCGGTCAGCAGGAGGATGGGAATAATCACCACCATCGCCACTAACAGCGGATTGAGCAGCGGAAATTTAACCCGTGCAGCCAGCCAGCGCGCGGCAAAAAAGACCACCAGCGTCAGCGGCAACGACCACCAGATATAGTGCATCATTCGTCAGTTCCTTTTTGACCAACTACTTTGCGTTCACCATGGATAATGTGCGAACTCCAGCTCACCACCAGGAAGACGACGAGCGTACTGACCGCGCAGGAGACGACGATAGGGCCGAACTGGGCGCTGAGCAGGTCGTAATATTGCATAACGCCAACGCCGATAGGCACGAACAGCAGCGCCATATAGCGGATGAGAATGTAGCAGCCCGGCAAAACCCACTTCGACGGCAGGATTTGCAGTGCCAGTAAAACGAACATAATCAGCATCCCGATAATACTGCCGGGGATGGTGATCGGTAGCAGCGAGGCGATAAAAATTCCCGCATACAAACAGGCATATATCAGGACGAAAGCACGCAGGTATTGCCAGATAATATTCAGCGATTTGCTCATGTTGGTTACCCTTGATGGAACGCATTCATCATACAATTAAAGCCAGAAATGTGCTACTGATCACATCATGAATTGTGAGCATACCTGACATAGACAAGCGGAACATCAGGCATCTGACTGAAGCGGATGTGATAAATGATAAAGAAAGCGACTCAGGGCCTGCGAGGGCTGATCGTTTTTTCTCCAGAATACGCCGACGCTGCCTTTCTGCTCAATCTTTGGCAACGCCAGAATCGTGAGCTGCCCTTGTTGGGCGTAGCGTTCTGCCAGCCGTAAAGAAAGAATCGAAATCATATCGCTGCTTTGCAGCAGGTTCACGCTGACGTTCATTGAGGCAGATTCAATGGTGTTTTCCGGCAGCATCACGCCGTTATCAACAAGGGCGTTATCAATACTCTGGCGGATGGGCGTGCCGGTGGGCCAGACTATCCAGCGCCAGGGTTCCAGATCCTTCCAGCTCAATCGGTCGTAAGCCGCGAGAGGGTGATCGGTGCGGGCAACAAAGCAAACGGGTTCCGTATAGAGCACCTGATAATTCAACGGCAGCTCCAGCGCTCGCCCACCGATACGTCCGACCACCACATCCACCACGCCTGACTGCAAATCATGCAGCAGCGGCGTCATTACCTTTTCTTCGATGTTCAGATGCAGGGAAGGCATCTCTTTGAGCAGCGGAAAGATCGCCTGCGAGACGCAATCGGTCGCTACCGGAGAGCAGCCGATTTTCAGGCTGCCGACCAGGCCGCCCTGTTTGAAACGTTCCATCTCAAACTGCGAACGTTCGAGATCGTTGATTAAGCGTTGCGCGTGCGCAAGCAGTAGTTTTCCCCCTTCAGAAGGGCGTAAGCCTTTGCTGTGACGCTCGAAAAGTGTGATCCCGACCTCTTCCTCGAACTGTGTCAGCCACTTGGAAAGGGCGGGTTGCGTGATGTGCATCTTTTTCGCCACCTGGGTCAGATTGCACTGCTCGCCCAGCGCGACCAGCATTTGCAGGTGATGAAGCTTCAGTTTTTGCGTCCAGTTTGCCATCAGCAATAACCTCCAGGTTATGACTCTGCACGGAAAGCCATTGTACAACTCATTTCAATTACCACAAACTTGCTACATACAAACAACAAATACAACATCTACCCTACACACCTGAGGCATTTACCATGACTCAACGACGTGAACTACAAGCTCTGATTGATGCAGCCCCCATCGGCGCGCTCCAGTGGCGTGTCATTATCTGCTGTTTTCTGGTGGTGATGATGGATGGATTCGACACGGCGGCGATCGGGTTTATTGCCCCCGATATCCGCGCACACTGGCAGTTGACGGCGGCAGAACTGGCCCCGCTATTTGGTGCTGGCCTGCTCGGCCTCACCGCCGGGGCGCTGCTTTGCGGGCCACTTTCCGATCGTTTTGGCCGTAAGCGCGTCATTGAATGGTGCGTGGCGTTTTTCGGCATCCTCAGCCTGCTCTCCGCCTTTTCGCCGGATCTGGAAACGCTGGTTATCCTGCGCTTCTTAACCGGGCTGGGATTAGGCGGCGCAATGCCCAATACCATCACCATGACCTCCGAATATCTGCCAACACGCCGTCGTGGCGCGCTGGTGACCCTGATGTTCTGCGGCTTTACCCTTGGCTCCGCCTTTGGCGGGATCGTCAGCGCACAGCTGGTGGGTATGATCGGCTGGGCGGGCATTCTGGTGCTTGGCGGCGTGCTACCGATGATCCTGTTTTTCTACTTACTGGTTGCGCTGCCGGAATCTCCTCGCTGGATGGTGCGTCGTCAGCGGCCTCAGGCGCACATCGCGCGGCTGGTCGGCGAGATGACCAACGCGCGCTATGACGACACCACTTTCTGGCTCGATGAGCCGACCTCGGTGCACAAAGGCAGCATTGGCCAGCTTTTCGCCGGACGTCAGCTCGCTATCACGCTGATGCTATGGGTGGTGTTCTTTATGAGCCTGCTGATTATCTATCTGCTCTCAAGCTGGATGCCGACGCTGCTTAACCATCGTGGCATCGACCTGCAACATGCGTCATGGGTGACGGCGGCGTTCCAGATTGGCGGCACGATGGGCGCAATTCTGCTCGGCGTATTAATGGACAAATTCAACCCCTTCCGGGTGCTGGCGGTGAGTTACGCGCTGGGTGCGGTATGCATCGTGATGATTGGCCTGAGCGAAAACGGCCTCTGGCTGATGGCGCTGGCGATTTTCGGCACCGGGATTGGCATCAGCGGTTCGCAGGTTGGCCTGAATGCCTTAACCGCCATGCTTTACCCAACCCAAAGCCGCGCGACAGGCGTGAGCTGGTCTAACGCGGTAGGGCGCTGCGGCGCGATTGTCGGCTCGCTTTCCGGCGGGGTGATGATGGCGATGAACTTCTCTTTCGACACTCTTTTTTACGTGATTGCCGTCCCGGCAGCCATTAGCGCCATCATGTTGACGCTACTCACCCTGGCTGTTCGCCGGACGACAACGGTACCCAACACGCTGCCTGCCGCGGGCGTGGCGAATAAATAAGGAGAATAACAATGAGCCAGATGAATCCGGACGTCAAAAATGAACGCCAACAATACTACCAGCATATTTCCGGGCAGAACCTGACGCCGCTGTGGGAATCGCTGCATCACCTGGTGCCGCAAACACCAAATCCGACCTGCGCGCCTGCCCACTGGAGCTACCAGGAAATTCGCCCGCTGCTGCTGGAAAGCGGTTCCCTGATTGGCGCGAAAGAGGCGATACGCCGCGTGCTGGTGCTGGAAAACCCGGCCCTACGCGGACAGTCTTCCATTACCTCATCGCTGTACGCCGGTTTACAGCTGATTATGCCGGGTGAAGTAGCCCCAAGTCATCGCCACAACCAGTCGGCACTGCGCTTTATTGTGGAAGGCAAAGGCGCGTTTACCGCCGTCGATGGCGAGCGCACCCAGATGCATCCGGGCGATTTTATCCTCACCCCGCAATGGCGCTGGCACGACCACGGTAACCCGGGGGATGAACCGGTTATCTGGCTGGATGGTCTGGACTTGCCGCTGGTGAACTACCTTGGCTGCGGTTTTGCCGAGGATTACCCGGAAGATCAGCAGCCGGTCACCCGTAAAGAGGGGGATTATCTGCCGCGCTACGCTGCCAATATGCTGCCGTTGCGCCATCAAACCGGTAACTCATCACCGATTTTCAACTATCGCTATGACCGCAGCCGCGAAGCGCTGCACGACCTCACTCGGCTGGGTGATGCCGATGAATGGGATGGTTACAAAATGCGCTATGTCAACCCGGTAACCGGCGGCTACCCGATGCCATCAATGGGCGCATTCCTGCAACTGTTGCCGAAGGGATTCCGCTCCCGCCAGGCGCGCACCACTGACAGCACGATTTATCACGTGGTGGAAGGCAGTGGCCAGGTCACGGTTGGCGATCTGGTGTTCAGCTTTAAAGAGAAAGATGTCTTTGTCGTGCCAACCTGGCACAGCGTGTCGTTCGATGCGCAGGACGAGACCGTGTTATTCAGTTTCTCGGACCGCCCCGTTCAGGAAGCGCTGGGCCTGTTCCGCGAAGCACGCTACTAATCAGGAGAAGAATAATGAGCAAATATGTTTTTGAACCCCAGGCCCCCGTTGCGATCCCGGTTGTTGGTAGCGAGGAACAGTTCCCGGTCCGCCGCGTCTATTGCGTAGGCCGTAACTACGCCGCCCATGCCCGCGAAATGGGCTTCGATCCGGACCGCGAACCGCCATTCTTCTTCTGCAAACCCGCTGATGCGGTTGTTCCGGTTGCCGCAGGCGAAACGTTGAATCTGGCATATCCGGCGCAGACCGATAACTATCACTATGAAATTGAGCTGGTAGTGGCGATTGGCAAAAAAGGCAGTGATATTCCGCTGGAAAATGCCCATGAATACGTCTGGGGTTATGCGACCGGCCTGGATATGACGCGCCGCGACCGTCAGATGGAGATGCGCCAGATGGGCCGCCCGTGGGAAATCGGTAAAGCGTTCGATAACTCCGCACCCATTTCGCCGCTGCATAAAGCCGCTGACGTTTCCGGCGTCGATAACGCGCCCATCTGGTTACAGGTCAACGGGGAAGATCACCAGCGCAGCGACATTAAACATCTTATCTGGTCAGTGAATGAAACCATCAGCTATCTGTCGGGCTTCTTCGAGCTGCAACCGGGCGACCTGATTTTCACCGGCACGCCGGAAGGCGTTGGGGCAGTAGTGAAGGGCGACACGATTACCGGCAACGTGGATGGTTTAACGCCTATCGCCGTGAAGATTGTTTGAGGTGACGGATGAAGCTGTACAGTTTTTTCAATAGCTCGGCCTCCTATCGGGTGCGCATCGCGATGGCACTCAAGGGAATCGATTATGACACCGTCGGCGTCAATATTCGTATCGGCCAGCAAAACGCGCTGGAGTACCGCAGGATGAACCCGGTTGGGTTGGTACCCGCACTGGTGACGGACGATGGCGAATCGCTGGGGCAATCACTGGCGATTATTGACTGGCTGGACCGCCATTTCCCGCAAGCTCCGCTGCTGCCGCAGAACGATCCTGCGCGGATGCGGATTCTGGAAATCGTCTATGCCATTTGTTGCGATATCCACCCCATTAACAACATGCGCGTCCTGCGCTACCTGAGCGATGAGCTGAAGGTCAGCGAAGAGGACAAAAAACGCTGGTATGCGCACTGGGTCCAGCAGGGGCTGAGTGCGGTGGAGCAACTGCTGCGCCACAGCCAGTCGGGGCAATTCTGCGTGGGCGATACGCCGACGCTGGCCGATTGCTGCTTAGTGCCGCAGTGGGCCAATGCGTTACGTATGGGTTGCGATCTTAGCGGGTATCCCCGCTGTAAAGCCGTGTATGAAGCCTGTTCCGCGCTGCCAGCGTTCGTCGCTGCCGCACCCGAGAACCAACAGGACAAAATCCCGGCATAATAAGGAGAGTTATCATGGCAAAAGTGACGAGTGCAATTATTGTCGGTGGCGGGATTGGCGGCGCGGCGACCGCGTTGTCTCTGGCGCGTCAGGGTATCAAAGTGATGCTACTGGAAAGAGCGCATGAAATTGGTGAAATCGGCGCGGGCATTCAGCTTGGTCCGAATGCGTTTTCGGCGCTGGATAGCCTGGGCGTAGGCGACGTTGCCCGCCAGCGCGCGGTGTTTACCGACCATATCACCATGATGGACGCGGTGAACGGCGAAGAAGTGGTGCATATCGAAACCGGGCAGGCGTTCCGCGACCACTTTGGCGGCCCGTATGCGGTTATTCACCGTGTGGATATTCATGCGACGGTGTGGGAAGCGGCGATGGTGCATCCGTGCGTGGAATATCGCACCTCAACGCACGTGGTGGATATCCGCCAGACCGACCATGATGTCACCGTGTTTGATGACAAAGGTAATAGCTGGACGGCAGATATTCTGATTGGCTGCGACGGCGTGAAATCCGTGGTGCGTCAGAGCCTGCTGCAGGATACGCCACGCGTTACCGGACATGTGGTGTATCGAGCAGTGATTGACTGCAACGATATGCCGGACGATCTGCGCATCAACGCCCCGGTGCTGTGGGCAGGCCCGCATTGTCACCTGGTGCATTATCCGCTGCGCGGCGGAAAACAGTACAACCTGGTGGTGACGTTCCATAGCCGCGAAACGGAAGAGTGGGGCGTGAAGGACGGCAGTAAAGAAGAGGTGCTCTCTTACTTTAAAGGTATTCACCCGCGTCCGCGCCAGATGCTCGACAAGCCAACGTCCTGGCGTCGCTGGTCCACCGCCGATCGTGAGCCAGTGGAAAAATGGGGTAACGATCGCATTACGTTAGTGGGCGACGCGGCACACCCGGTAGCGCAGTATATGGCGCAAGGGGCGTGCATGGCGCTGGAAGATGCGGTCACCATCGGCAAAGCGCTGGCGCAATGCGACGGCGATGCGGCAGAAGCGTTCGCGCTGTATGAGTCTGTACGTATTCCGCGCACCGCGCGCATTGTCTGGTCGACCCGTGAAATGGGGCGCATTTATCACGCCGCAGGCGTCGAGCGTCACGTGCGAAACCTGTTGTGGAAAGGCAAAACCCAGGCCGAGTTCTATCGCGCGATGGAGTGGCTCTACGGCTGGAAAGAAGATAACTGCCTCGAACCCCGCTAACAGGCTTTTAACCGATGAAAAGAGGCGCTAACATAGCGCCTCTTTTTTTACCGGGTATCAATATGCGTGTTTTACTGGCGCCGATGGAAGGCGTGCTCGATTCGCTGGTGCGTGAGCTGCTGACCGAAGTGAATGATTACGATCTCTGCGTCACCGAATTTCTGCGCGTGGTGGATAAACTGCTGCCGGTAAAATCTTTCCATAAACTGTGCCCGGAACTGAGTAACCACAGCCGCACCTCGAGCGGCACGCTGGTGCGCATCCAGCTTCTGGGCCAGTATCCCGAATGGCTGGCCGAAAACGCCGCCCGCGCGGTGGAGCTCGGTTCATGGGGCGTGGACCTCAACTGCGGTTGCCCGTCCAAAATGGTTAACGGCAGCGGCGGCGGGGCGACGTTGCTGAAAGATCCCGAGCTTATCTATCGCGGCGCGAAAGCGATGCGTGAAGCGGTGCCAGAGGATCTCCCCGTTACCGTCAAAGTGCGGCTGGGCTGGGACAGCGGCGCGCGCCAGTTCGAAATCGCCGATGCGGTACAGCAGGCGGGCGCAACCGAGCTGGTTGTGCACGGTCGTACCAAAGAAGATGGCTACAAGGCTGAGCGTATTAACTGGCAGGCCATTGCTGACATTCGCCAGCGCCTGACTATTCCGGTAATCGCCAACGGCGAAATCTGGGACTGGGAGAGCGCGCAACAATGCCTGGCGGTGACCGGATGTGACGCGATAATGATTGGCCGTGGGGCGCTGAACGTGCCGAACCTGAGCCGGGTCATTAAGTATAACGAACCGCGAATGCCCTGGCCGGAGGTGGTGCGTCTGCTGCAAAAATATTGTTTGCTGGAAAAACAGGACGACACCGGGCTGTATCATCTGGCGCGCATCAAGCAGTGGTTGGGCTATCTGCGTAAAGAGTACGAGGAAGCCACAGAACTGTTTATGGCGGTGCGGGCGTTGCAGGACTCCGCCTCGGTGGCGCGCGAAATCCTGCGCTGGCGTTAAGCTTTTCGGGCACTCAGAATAAAAATCATCGGGCGCTCTTTCTCTTCGTCCAGCGCCGGGTTTGCGGCGATTTGCTCAGCCGTCGGCCCCCATTCATCCAGCGCTTCAATGATGAAACCTGCGGCAATTAACGCATTAATCCAGGTGGCGAGTTTGCGGTGCTGCTTCTTAACGCCATCGGCAAACCAGTTGCTGATGCGCTCGCCTTCCTGCTGATACTGGCTGACCGGCCAGTGCTTGTTTCCCTGATTATCCACTACCCATTGTTGATTCGCTGGCGCGGTATAAACAGGATGCTCGGCGGAGAAAACCAGTTTGCCGCCGGGCTTTAAGGTCTGATGCAATGTGCGGAATAAGCGGTCAATATCCGTTAGATAGTGCAGCGCCAGTGAACTGTAGGCCAGGTCGAAGGTGCTGGCTGGCAGAACAAGCGTTTCAAGGTCAGCACGCTGATAGGTAATGTGTTGACCGGACGTCATCTCCTGCGCTTTCGCGAGCATTTTCTGCGAAACATCCAGCCCCAGCACATTCGCAGCGCCGTTATCGCGCGCCCAGCGGCAAAACCAGCCGTAGCCGCAGCCTAAATCAACAACCTTCTTGCCCTGAATTTCAGGCAGCATTGTTTGAATACTCGGCCACTCCGGTGCGCCGTCTAACCCTTTTACCGAGCGTTCCAGCGTAGCGTAACCGGCAAAAAAGTGCGGATCGTCATAAATATTTTGTGTCATCAATAACCTCTAATTCATTCACGTAATAAATAATTATGCCAACGTTTGCGGTTAAATTATATTAAGTCGCGCGCTTTAATTCGATCTGAATCAAAAAATAGCAGTAAAGGTATTTCAAAACATGATTAACGTATTTATAAGATGCATAAATAACGCGATGTGATCACTTTCTCCTGATTATTCTTCCACACGGGTTACTAAAGCAAAGCGCCTGATTTTCTCTATTATTTGCGCCTCTTTTCAGACGCTCGCAAATTCCATGAAACATTCTGTCAGAACGCTCGCGGTATTAAGCTTACCGATTATATTTACGCTTTGCGCCTGCGCGCCATCTCATGAAACCGAGGCGCGTCTGGCAAAAACGCTGCCCGTTTCGCATATTGATTCGTCGCTGCCCGTGGCGCTGAAAAACGGCTGGCCGCAATCCACCTGGTGGCACGATTACCACGACCCGCAGCTTAACGCGCTGATTGAACGTGCGCTGCGCGATGCGCCGGATATGGCCGTCGCGCAGCAGCGTATCAAACTTGCGGAAGCGCAGGCCAAACTGGCCGAAGCGAACGGTGGACCGCAGGTGAATTTCTCCGCTGACCTGGAACGCCAAAAAATGTCAGCGGAGGGGCTGATGGGGCCGTTTGCTTTTGACGATCCGGCTGCGGGTACCACGGGCCCGTGGTATACCAACGGCACCTTCGGCTTAACGGCGGGCTGGAATATCGATTTGTGGGGAAAAGATGCCGCGCAGGTGAGCGCGCGAATTGGCAAAGTGAAAGCCGATATTGCCGAGATGGCGCAAACTCGCCAACTGCTGGCGAGCAGCGTGGCGCGGCTATACTGGCAGTGGCAAACGGAATCGGCGATTCGCCAGCAGCTTGAACAGATTCAGAATGAACAAAATCTGATTGTGTCGGTGGATAAAAAACTCTATCAGGCGGGCATTACCGACTCGGTGGAAGGCGTTGAAAATGATATTAACGTCGGTAAAACCGGGCAGCAACTGGCGGATATCGACGGGGATCTGAAAGAGATTGAAGCGCGGTTGATGGCGCTCACCAACGCGCAATCAACGACGTTGCCGTTGAAGACGGTGGCGTTACCCACGGTGGCGACACAATTGCCGGCGCAACTGGGCTTTGAGCTGCTCGCACGTCGCCCGGACTTACAGGAAGCGCGCTGGCTGGTGGAATCCACCCTGAGCGATGTCGATGCGGCGAAAGCGGCGTTTTACCCGGATATCAACATCATGGCGTTCCTGCAACAGGACGCTCTGCACCTGAGCGATCTGTTCCGCCACTCCGCACAGCAGATGGGCGTCACGGCAGGGTTAACGCTGCCCATCTTTGACAGCGGCAGATTAAACGCGAATCTGGATATCGCCAGCGCGGAAAATAATTACTCCATTGCCCGTTACAACAAAGCGGTGGTTGATGCCGTTAACCAGGTGGCGAAGTGCGCCAGCCAGATGGAAACGTTGGCCGCGAAAAACCAGCAGCAAACTAATGTGCAACGTGATGCCGGACGCGTGGCGGCGCTTGCGCAGGCGCGGCTGAAGGTGGGGATTATTTCCAACGCGCAGTACAGCCACGCGAAGCTGCCGGCGCTGCATGAGCAGATTAATGCTCTGAAGTTGCAGGGCGAATGGCTGGATGCCTCCATCCAGCTGACTTCTGCGCTCGGCGGCGGGTATCAGGCGTTATGATTTATCCGTGCGGCGTTTAAACCACCAGCGTAACGCCAGCACGATGGCGACGGCCAGGATAACCCAGATCCAGTGTTTCAAATGAGTATCGAGGTCGTGCAGCCACGGCGCAATCACTTCACCGCCCACATAGCCGAGGGTGGTGAAGATCAGCGCCCACAGCAGCGCGCCAAAAATATTGAGCGGCAGAAAGAGTTTCGGTGGTATACGGCTGGCACCAATCAGTAGCGGGCCGATAATACGAAAGCCATACATAAAGCGGCTGCCAATGACGAAGAGGTAGGGATGACGCTGGATCAGCCGTTGCGCTTTGCGGATTTTGCTGTGCTGACGCGAGTAGCGCTTCAGCATGCGTCCGCCAAAGTGGCGGCCCAGTAAATAGAGCACCTGATCGCCAATCATCCCGCCGAGCGCGACGGAAACCACCACCAGCGGGAAACGCAGTAACCCCTGATGCGCCGCCACGCCGCCCAGCAGCGTCACCGTTTCGCCTTCCGCCATACTGCCCAGCACCAGCACGGCATAACCATATTGTGAAATCAGAGCCGGTATATCCATCGTTATCTTCGTTTCCTTTAAACATCTCCTTTAAGCATACACCCCTGAGCCGAAGCCGGGGACGACGTTATTTTTTGTCTGCTCAATAAATAATCTATTAGTGTGAATTATACTTACGCTACGTGGTACGAAGCCGTGTCGAGGAGGCGTTATGAACCATGTCTGGGGTCTGTTTTCCCATCCCGATCGAGAAATGCATGTCATTCGGAGTGAAAACGAAACCGTTTCACACCATTACACGCACCATGTTCTGTTGATGGCCGCGATTCCTGTTATCTGTGCATTTATAGGAACAACACAGCTGGGCTGGAATTTCGGCGATGGCAATGTGGTTAAACTGTCACCCGTGACCGGTTTAATCCTGGCCGTACTTTTCTATGGGGTAATGCTCGGGGGCGTCGCGGTGATGGGGCGCGTAATCTGGTGGATGGCGCGTAACTATCCGGAGCGTCCGTCGCTCAAGCGCTGTATGGTGTTTGCCGGTTATGTGGCGACGCCGATGTTTCTGAGCGGTATCGTGGCGCTCTATCCGTTGGTCTGGCTCTGTGCGCTGATTGGTACCGTTGCGCTGTTCTACACCGGTTATTTGCTTTATGTCGGTATCCCGACGTTCCTCAATATTGACCGGGAAGAGGGGCTGAGCTTCGCCAGTTCAACCCTGGCAATTGGCGTGCTGGTGCTGGAGGTGCTGCTGGCGATCACTGTCATTCTGTGGGGCTATGGTTACCGATTGTTCTGATCCGTTCTTATGCATTGCTGGTGTGAATTATTTCACGCCAGCAATGCAGCATTTATTCACTATTCTTTTCTGGTAGGTGCCTTGCGCTCCGCGCTATGATGACGACCTCGCTGCGTTGCCTTAACGCGCGCGGCGACCATATTCCATACAGTGCATAAATAACCACCAGAAAACACATCATGCAGAAATTTCGCGTTTCCCTGCTCAGCCTGGCGTTAATGCTGGCTGTGCCTTTTGCGCCTCAGGCGAGTGCTAAAACGGCGGCGACTGCCGCAGCTTCGCGCCCGGAAATTGCTTCCGGGAGCGCGATGATTGTCGATCTTGAAACCAACAAAGTGATCTACGCCAGCGAACCGGATCTGGTGCGCCCGATTGCGTCCATCACCAAAGTGATGACCGCGATGGTGGTGCTGGATGCGCGCCTGCCGCTCGATGAGATGCTGAGCGTTGATATCAGCCACACGCCGGAGATGAAAGGGATCTACTCCCGCGTGCGTCTGAACAGTAAAATCAGCCGTAAAAATATGCTGTTGCTGGCGCTGATGTCGTCGGAGAACCGCGCGGCGGCAAGCCTGGCACATCACTACCCAGGCGGTTACGATGCCTTTATTCGCGCCATGAACGCGAAAGCCAAAGCGCTGGGGATGACGCACACGCGCTATGTGGAACCGACCGGGCTGTCGATTCACAACGTGTCAACGGCGCGCGACCTGACCAAAATGCTGATTGCCACCAAACAGTATCCGCTGATTGGTCAGTTGAGCACCACGCGTGAGGATATGGCGACCTTCGCTAACCCGGCGTACACGCTGCCGTTCCGCAACACCAACCACCTGGTGTATCGCGATAACTGGAATATCCAGCTGACCAAAACCGGCTTCACCAATGCGGCGGGTCACTGTCTGGTGATGCGTACGGTGATGAACAAACGTCCGGTGGCGATGGTGGTCATGGACGCGTTTGGCAAATATACCCACTTCGCCGACGCCAGCCGTCTGCGTACCTGGGTCGAAACTGGTAAAGTGATGCCGGTTCCTGCGGCGGCGCTGAGCTATAAAAAGCAGAAAGAGTCGCAGATTGCGGGCAACCTGGCGCACGGTAAAGTGACGACCCAGGAAGATTAAGTTTATTCGGCTTCGGCGCAGTAACGCCGGATGGCGGCTACGCCTTATCCGGCCTACCAAACCCCAGCACCGCCCCGTAGGCCGGATAAGCGCAACGCATCCGGCAAAACCCGGCACCGAACCTACTACTCCGGCAGCGTCCAATCCCCATCATTGAGCGGGCGCTGCATGATCAACGTATCCCGCCAGTCACCCAGCTTATAACCCACGCTGCGCAACTGCCCGGCAATCTCAAATCCCATTTTTTTATGCAGGTTCAGTGACCCCGGGTTGTTGTGGCCATCGCCGACCACCGCCAACATTTGTCGCCAGGGCCCCTGCTCGCAAATCTCAATTAACCTGCCCAGCAGCGCGCTGCCAATGCCGTGTCCGGTCATGGAGGTATCCAGATAAATCGACTCCTCCACCGTATAACGATAGGCCGGGCGAGGGCGGTAGGGTGACGCATAGCAATACCCAACCACGACGCCGCGATAAAGCGCAACCAGCCACGGCAGACCGTGGTCATTGACCTTCTTCATGCGTTCGCGCATTTCATCAATGGACGGCGGGGTTTCTTCAAAGGAGGCTCGCCCGTTCAGCACATGCCAGGCGTAAATAGCGGAAATTGCGTGGACGTCATCAGGCTGGGCTAAACGAATTTCAACATCAGTAGCGGCTTCGCGCGCGGACATACTCAGATTCCTTGTGAAAAAAATCGCCGGAGAAACGTTCCCCCGGCGTCATTCACTCACTCTAATACGGCGCGAATCTGAATAACAATCCGTCTCTCTTATTTCACGGAGGGCTCGTCGCTTGTGGCGGGAACGTGATTATTCTGCGGCTTTCCTTCACCCCAGTATTTCTGTTTACTGGTTTTACCGATGCCGGGGTTCATGCTGTTCGTCGGATCGTTTTCACGATAAAAACGTTTTAACGTGTCGGCGGCTTCGTACAGATGGCCGACATTGTGCTCCGCCGGATACTGCGCGCCGCGTTCGCGAAGCAGCACCAGCATTTTTTCTTTCAGCTCGTGCGCGTCCACGCCTTTTTTGACGATGTAATCCTGATGGAATACGTGGCACATAAAGTGGCCGTAGTAGAGCTTATGCACCAGTTGGCTGTCGATTTCCGGCGGCAGATGTTCGAACCACTCGGTATCATTACGACGCAGGGCGATATCCAGCGCCAGAATGTCTTCTACTTCATCGGCGTGTACCGCCTGATAGCGAATGGCCGCGCCCGCCGCCGCGAAACGGTGCAGGAAGGCTTTGCTTCCCTCTTCGGCGGTACAGACAAAATAGCCGCCTTCCGCCTGTTTAAAGTACTCCGCCAGCCAGGCCTGCGCTTCTTCAATACCGTCGCCCGCCATTTTCAACAGCAGGTGATGCTCATATTTATCGCGCCACTGTTTCATGCGCGCCGGAAGGTGCGCCGGGAAGACGTGCCCGACCTTCTGCATAAAACGGTCGGTAAAGTGCGGCTTAAACAGCGACACTTTGTCCAGCATCGCGTCGGTGCGCCCCTTCAGGGTGAAGAAGAACGGCATTTTGTCGGTGCCGAGTTTATCGATCATCAGGAAGGTGTCTTTGCCGTACTGCTCGGCGATATCGTAAATATCGCGATGCATATATTCGCCCGCCACCGGCAGGTTCTTGAATTCCGCCAGAATGTGGCGACGGATTTCCGTCAGCACGTCCGGCTGATTGGTGCCGATATAAAACACCTGCTGACGTTTTTCCGCCGGGAAGGTGTCCAGACGCACGGCGAAAACGGCCAGTTTCCCGGCGCAGCCGGATGACTCGAACAGGCGTTCCGGGTCCGCGTTGTAGCGGGCAGGGGTGTCGGCTTCAACATCACGTACGCGAGTGACGTAATCGTGATCGTGCGCGTGGCGGCCATCGTGGCGCACGTCGCTGTCTTTCACGCGTTCATCATCGAGTTTACTGAGGATCTGCTCGGGCGTTTCACCCAGATCAATGCCCAGGTGGTTAACCAGCGTCAGCTTGCCGTTCTCGTCAATGCGCGCAAACAGCGACATTTCAGTATACGCCGGGCCACGCTGCACCAGCGACCCGCCGGAGTTGTTGCAGATCCCGCCGATAACCGATGCGCCAATGCATGAAGAACCAATCACAGAGTGTGGCTCGCGTCCCAGCGGCTTAAGCGCTTTCTCCAGAGAATAGAGGGTGGTGCCCGGCCAGGCCAGCACCTGTTCGCCTTTATCGAGCAGATGCAGCTTATCAAGACGCAAGGTACTGATGATGACAATCTCGCGATCATAATCGTTGCCGCTTGGCGTAGAACCTTCGGTCAGGCCGGTGTTCGCCGCCTGCATCAGAATGATTTTATCCGCGTTCACGCAGGCGTTGAGTACGCGCCACAGTTCAAGCAGTGAACCGGGGAAGACAACGGCCAGCGCGTCACCGTGACCGGAGCGGAAGCCCTTGCGATAGCGGGCAGTTTTCGCCGGGTCAGTCAGCAGGTGAGCGTGACCGACCAGGCGGGTGAGTTCGTTAATTAGCGCTTTATTATCAGTGGTGGCTTGTGCAGACATTATTCCACTCCTTGTGGTGAGACTAATTTGTCGTCCCTAAGAATAGCGCTTTGCAGATTTATTGGGAGTACGAATGTTTCGAAAATTCAGAGAATAACCTTCGCTTTCTGCTCCTCAGCCGTTTAGGCTTATGGCAAACTGCGGTTTTTCATCAACTTTCGCCGATTGACTGGCATGGAATAAAGAGACTAACAACATGAAATGGTTATGTTCTGTAGGCGTCGCCGTGAGCCTGGCGCTGCAACCCGCGCTGGCGGAAGATCTGTTCGGCAATCACCCTTTGACGCCCGAGGCGCGGGATGCGTTTGTTACCGGGCTGCTCAAAAAGATGACGGTTGATGAAAAAATCGGTCAGCTTCGTCTGATAAGCGTCGGCCCGGATAACCCGAAAGAGGCGATCCGCGAGATGATTAAAGAAGGCCAGGTTGGGGCAATCTTTAACACCGTCACCCGCCAGGATATCCGCAAAATGCAGGATCAGGTGATGGAACTGAGCCGCCTGAAAATTCCACTGTTCTTCGCCTACGACGTGCTGCATGGCCAGCGTACCGTCTTCCCGATAAGCCTCGGCCTGGCGTCCAGCTTTAACCTTGATGCGGTGCGCACCGTTGGCCGCGTGTCTGCTTATGAAGCGGCGGATGATGGTCTGAATATGACCTGGGCACCCATGGTTGACGTCTCGCGCGACCCGCGCTGGGGCCGTGCTTCAGAAGGCTTTGGCGAAGATACCTATTTGACCTCAATCATGGGCAAAACCATGGTGGAAGCGATGCAGGGCAAAAGCCCGGCGGATCGCTATTCGGTGATGACCAGCGTGAAACACTTCGCCGCCTACGGCGCGGTTGAGGGTGGGAAAGAGTACAACACCGTTGATATGAGCTCGCAGCGTCTGTTTAACGACTATATGCCGCCGTATAAAGCGGGGCTGGATGCGGGCAGCGGTGCGGTGATGGTCGCGCTGAACTCGCTGAATGGCACGCCTGCAACCTCGGATGCGTGGCTGCTCAAAGAGATCCTGCGTGATAAGTGGGGTTTCAAGGGCATCACCGTTTCCGATCATGGTGCGATTAAAGAACTGATTAAACACGGTACGGCTTCTGACCCGGAAGATGCGGTACGCGTGGCGCTGAAGTCCGGCATCAACATGAGTATGAGCGATGAATATTACAGCAAGTACCTGCCGGGACTGGTGAAATCCGGCAAGGTGACGATGGCGGAACTGGACGATGCCGCGCGTCACGTGCTGAACGTCAAATATGATATGGGGTTGTTTAACGACCCGTACAGCCACCTTGGGCCGAAAGAGTCTGATCCGCAGGACACCAACGCCGAAAGCCGTCTGCATCGTAAAGATGCGCGTGATGTCGCGCGCGAAAGCCTGGTGCTGCTGAAAAACCGTCTCGAGACGCTGCCGCTGAAAAAATCGGGCACCGTGGCGGTGGTTGGCCCGCTGGCCGACAGTAAGCGCGATGTGATGGGTAGCTGGTCCGCCGCGGGCGTGGCAGACCAGTCGGTGACCGTGCTCACCGGGATTAAAAACGCGCTGGGCGATAAGGGCAAAGTGGTTTACGCCAAAGGCGCGAACGCCACCAACGATAAAGGCATTGTCGATTTCCTGAACCTGTATGAAGAAGCGGTCAAAGTTGACCCGCGCTCCCCGCAGGCGATGATTGATGAAGCGGTGGCGGCGGCGAAACAATCCGACGTCGTGGTGGCCGTGGTGGGCGAAGCGCAGGGGATGGCGCATGAAGCCTCCAGCCGCACCAACATCGAAATCCCGCAAAGCCAACGCGATTTGATTGCCGCGCTGAAAGCCACCGGCAAACCGTTGGTGCTGGTGCTGATGAACGGGCGTCCGCTGGCGCTGGTGAAAGAAGATCAGCAGGCTGATGCCATTCTGGAAACCTGGTTCGCCGGTACCGAAGGCGGCAACGCCATCGCCGACGTGCTGTTTGGCGATTACAATCCGTCCGGTAAATTGCCGATGTCCTTCCCGCGCTCAGTGGGGCAGATTCCGGTTTACTACAGTCATCTCAACACCGGTCGCCCGTATAACGCGGATAAACCAAACAAATACACCTCGCGCTACTTCGATGAAGCCAACGGCCCGCTTTATCCATTTGGTTATGGCCTGAGCTACACCACCTTCACCGTTTCTGACGTGAAAATGTCAGCACCGTCAATGACGCGCGACGGCAAGGTCACCGCCAGCGTAGACGTTACCAACAGCGGTAAGCGTGAAGGCGCGACGGTCATTCAGATGTATTTGCAGGATGTGACAGCGTCAATGAGTCGCCCGGTGAAACAACTGAAAGGCTTTGAGAAAGTGACGCTGAAACCGGGTGAAACGCAAACCGTCAGCTTCCCGATAGATGTAGAGGCACTGAAGTTCTGGAATCAGAGCATGAAATACGATGCAGAACCGGGCAAATTCAACGTCTTTATCGGCGTGGATTCGGCGCGCGTGAAGCAGGGGGAGTTTGAGCTGAAGTAGGCCTTCGCCCCTCACCCTAACCCTCTCCCGCAGGGAGAGGGAACCGATCGTGCCAATCTGCTTGTTCTGCGCTGGTTTTCCCCCTCTCCCTGCGGGAGAGGGCCGGGGTGAGGGGGGCACTCACCGCACCTACCAAAAATCAATCCCCATCCTCCATCCATTTCCCACTTCCGTGAACATCGTCACCTTCCGCAATAACATTTCGCCGTCACCCCCATTTTGCTCGCTCTTTTATTCCTCATTGCGCATGAAAATGTGATCTTCAACGCATTTCCCGTTCCTCTGTGGCGTTGATTTTGTGCGCGCCATCAAAAGCTATTTCTCCCCCGTTCGGCGGACGTGATGATTTTCACTATTACGTAAAAAAGCCTGGAAACGGAGCGCGAGCGAAGGGCGAAAACTTCGTTAAATGCGGCTATCGAAAATCAAACAGGTAGCGCAATGAAACTCTCCCTCGAACAGGCCGGGCTCGATAACACCGGCACGCGTCCGGTTACGGCACAGTTGCAGCAGATGATTGATACCCTGGCGGCGGCAGGCGGCGGTACGCTGATCATCCCGCCCGGCATCTGGTTGACCGGCACGCTGGTGCTACCTTCCCATTTTACATTGCACCTGGAAGCCGGGGCCTGCTTGCGCGCAAGCCCGAACGTGGCGGATTACCCGGCAGACCTGACGCAGTCTATGGCCGAGTTGTCACATATGGCGCTGTTGTACGCCCGCAATCAGCAACAGATTACCCTCAGCGGGGAAGGGCGCGTGGAAGGCAATGCGGCAGCCTGGTTTGCGCCGCAGGCGGATGCGCAGGGCTATCGTCAGCCTGCCGCGCAGCGACCGCGCCTGCTGGTGCTGGAAGGGTGTGAGCAGGTGCGGCTGTGCGATATCACGCTGGCGGATTCGCCGATGTGGACCGCACACCTGGTGAGCTGCAAACATATTTTCATTCATCGCTTAACGATTGATAACGATCTGGCGCTCTCCAATACCGATGCGCTGGATCTCGATAGCTGCCAGTTTGTGCACATCAGCGACAGTTACTTCAGCGCTGCCGATGACGGCATCTGCCTGAAAACCACCCGTAAAGCGTCTGCGCTGCAACAGCCTACCTGCCATGTGGTGGTGAACAACTGCATCATTCGTTCGAAAAGCTGCGCCATTAAAGTGGGCACTGAAACGGCGGCGGATATCAGCCACATCATCGTCAGCAACTGCACCATTTTTGAGTCTAATCGCGGCATCGGTCTGGTGTCGCGCGATGGCGGCACGTTCAGCCAGATGAGCTTTAGCAACATTCTGTTTGATTGCCGTCACGGTCATCCGTGCCATTGGGGAAAAGCCGATCCGGTGTATCTCTCCGCGCGCCGTCGCGACCCGCAGGTTGCCGCCGGGCAGATTCAGCACATCACCTTCAGCAACCTCTCCGGTATCAGCGAAGGGGCAATCAACCTGCACAGTGAAACCGCAGGCGATATTCACAACATCACTTTCAACGGCGTTCAGCTTCAGCAGGTGCAGGGTGATGCGCAGGAGCAGGGCTGCTTTGATGTTCGCCCACCGTGCAATCCGGCGAAACCGACCGGGATGGGGCTGGATAACGCCTACCTGGTGAACCCGGAAACCGGGCGCGCGTGGGGCGTCGAGCCATACCCTGGCGGGCTCCCGGCGCTGTATGCCGACGGCGTTACCGGGCTGGTGCTGCGTGAATTCAACGCTGTGCGCCCGACGCCGTTGCCGGCGGGCTGGCATTCGCAGGACGTGGTGATAGTGAACGGGAAATAAGCATTCAGAGCGGCGGCGCGGCTCTGGGGTCGCTATCGCCGGATGTCAGTTTAAGGGGATGGAAAAATGATAAAAAAAGTCAGGGAGATAAAACTCCATAACTATGTCTGTTACGGCCTGGCGGATGTGATTGGCTCGGGGGCCTTCACGCTGGTCAGCGCCTGGTTGCTGTTCTTCTTAACCACCTTCTGCGGCCTGACGCCGATTGAGGCCGGGTCGCTGTTTGCGGTCGCGCGTATTGTCGATGTGATTATGTGCCCGCTGATGGGCTACATTTCCGACAACTTCCACAAAACCTGGCTGGGCCGCCGCTTTGGCCGTCGCCGCTTCTTCCTGCTGCTCAGCATTCCGCTGGTATCGGTGTACAGCCTGCTGTGGGTGGACGGTTTTAACTACTGGATGTATCTGCTGGTCTACATCCTGTTTGAAATCGTCTATTCGATGATTTTGATCCCGTACGATACCCTGTCGGCGGAAATGACCTCTGATTTCACCAAACGGTCGAAACTGACCAGCGCCCGTATGTATATCGCGCAGTTTGCTGGCTTTACCGCCGCGTTTCTGCCGGGGCGTCTGATTAACTATTTTGGTTCCGATTCGGCGGATTCCTTCTTCTACGCCGGGGCGATTTTCACCGTGTCGTTCATGGTCGTGTTGTTCTTTGTCTATTTCGGCACCTGGGAACGCTCTATCGAAGAGATTGAACAGAGCGAGCGCACCATCGAAGCCGCCGAGAAACTGCCGCTTTCCACGCGTATTTTCAATATCTACTACGACTTTGTTTCTACGTTAAAAATCAAAACATTCCGCTCTCACCTGGGCATGTATCTGGGCGGTTCCGTGGGGCAGGATATCTTTAACTCCGTCTTCACCTACTTTGTGGTGTTTGCGCTCTCCACCTCGTCGATTGTGGCCTCTAATCTGCTGAGTGCGATTAATGGTCTGCAATTCTTCGGCGTCGGCGTCGCCACCTGGCTGACCCTGCGCTACTCGCCGTCTCGCGCGTTTGCCACCCAGGCCAGCATGGCGTTAATTGCCTTTGCCTTGTTCACCTTCACCTACCTCAGTGGCTCAACCAGCATGGCGCTGCTCTATCTGGCGGCGGGGATTGCGGGCCTGGCGCGCGGCGGTATCTACTCCATTCCGTGGAACAACTACACCTTCGTGGCGGATGTGGATGAAATTCTCACCTGTAACCGTCGTGAAGGGATTTTTGCGGGCTTTATGAGCCTGCTGCGTAAAGCCTCTCAGGCGCTGTCTATCTTCCTGGTGGGTGTTGCGTTGCAGATGTCTGGCTTTGTTACCGGTCAGGCAAGCCAGCCACAATCGGCTATCAACATGATCCTCGCCATCATGATAATCCTGCCGGTGATCCTCACCGTATGGGGTATCTGGTCTGCCTTCCAGTTCAAAGTGAATGGTCGTACCCACGCGATTCTCAACGATGAAGTGGCGCGCCTGAAACAGGGTGGCAGCAAAGCGACGGTCACCGCCGAAACCAAAGAGGTTATTGAGTCGCTGACCGGCATGCCTTACGAGCAGTGCTGGGGAGATAACACCGTCGGCTGTGTAAACCGCAGCCTGATGAAAGCGAAAGAAAACGCGGTGCAGTTGAAGAACGCGTAATCATTGACCCGCCCGGCGCACTGTGCGCCGGGCTTACTTTTTTGACTGGCATTTATGACTGAACATAGCGTGTACATTCAACAAGGCATCTGGGCGCGAATTGGCCTTCCTCGCCAGCTGCTGTGGGGCTTTATTGGCGTCTTTTTGTTTATTACCGGCGCGACTATCGAGCAGAGCTGGCTGGCGTCGCTGCTGCAACAGCGCGGCTTTGACGCGCGCGATATCAGCATGATGTCGTCGGTCTTCGGCCTGTGCGTGGCGCTGGTCTCCTGGTTCTCCGGGATTGGCGCTGGCGTGCTGGGGATTCGTCGCCTGATGTGGGCGGCGACGCTGGTTTATTTTATCGGCTCGGTGCCGTTTATCTTCTGGGCTCTGCCCAACGGCAACTATCTGTTGATGGTCGGCAGCTATGCGCTGCGTGGGGTGGCTTATCCGCTTTTTGCCTACTCGTTTCTGGTGTGGATTAACCAGTGCTGTGAAACGCGCATTCTGGGGCGGGCGGTTTCCTGGTTCTGGATTGCCTTTGGCGTGGGCATGACCATCGTCGCGCCGTGGTTTTCGGGTTTTATGATCCCACGCAGCGGGGAAACCACTACCTTGCTGATTGGCTTCGTTTTTGTGCTGGCGGGCAGCGGGTGCGCGCTGGTGCTTAATCGGGTACAGCCCGAGCGCGAGTCAGATAGCAAAATTTTACCGGCGCTGGGCGAAGGGCTGATGGTGCTGGCGCGCGAGCCGAAAATGCGCCTGGCGGTGCTGGTAAAAACCATCAATGATATCGGTAAATTCTCGTTGGTGATTTTAATGCCGGTTTACCTGCCGCGCTTTGGTTTCAGCATTCAGGAGTGGCTGACTATCTGGGGGCTGGTCAATGTGCTGAATATCTTTGCCGGATACTTCTTCGGTTGGCTGGGCGATACCATTGGCTGGCGTAAAACCGTGGTCTTTTTCTCCGGCACGCTCTGCGGCGCAGCGTCGCTGGCGGTGTGCTACGCCCCGGTGCTGTTCGGAAATAGCGGGGTGGCGTTGTTTGCCGCACTGGCTATTTACGCCATCGGCCTTGGCGCATTCGGCCCGCTGAGCGCGCTGATCCCCGCGCTGCTGCCGGAAAACAAGGGCGCGGCGATTTCCTGCCTTAATTTAGGCTCTGGCTTAAGCAACTTTGCCGGGCCGCTGATTGTCACGCTCTGCGTCGAACCGCTCGGCGTGGAAGGTACGCTATGGGTGATTGCGATACTTTATTTCGCCGCCAGCGTGCTGGCGATTCCGCTAAAGGTGCCACAAGAAGATTGATCGACTACGCTTTTTCCTCAGGAACATGAAAATAATGAGGAATAAGTATGTCAGGTACAAAACGTTGGGCAGGTTCACTGGCATTTCTGGCAGCCGTGAGCCTGCCGCTTCAGGCGGCGTCTCCGGTAAAAGTCGGCTCGAAAATTGATACCGAAGGGGCGCTGCTCGGAAATATCATTTTGCAGGTGCTGGAAAGCCACGACGTTAAAACGGTCAACAAAGTGCAGCTTGGCACCACGCCGGTTGTGCGCGGCGCGATCACCTCCGGCGAGCTGGATATCTACCCGGAATATACCGGCAATGGCGCATTCTTCTTTAAAGATGAAAACGATGCGGCATGGAAAAATGCCCAGCAGGGTTACGAGAAAGTCAAAAAGCTCGATGGTGAGAAAAATCATCTTATCTGGCTGACGCCTGCGCCCGCCAACAATACCTGGACCATTGCCGTGCGCCAGGATCTCGCGGATAAAAACAAACTCACCTCACTGGATGACCTCAGCCGCTATCTGAAAACGGGCGGAAGCTTTAAGCTTGCGGCGTCCGCTGAGTTTATCGAACGCCCGGATGCGCTTCCGGCCTTTGAGAAAGCCTACGCGTTTAAACTTAACCAGCCACAGTTGTTGTCGCTGGCGGGCGGCGATACCGCGGTAACGATTAAAGCCGCCGCCCAGCAAACGTCCGGCGTGAATGCGGCGATGGCCTACGGCACCGATGGCCCGGTGGCTGCGCTGGGATTAGTTACCCTGAGCGATCCGAAAGGTGTGCAGCCGATTTATGCGCCAGCGCCGGTGGTGCGCGAAGCGGTGTTGAAGGAATATCCGCAGCTGGAAAACTGGTTGAAACCGGTATTCGAAAGCCTGGATGAGAAAACCCTTCAGCAGCTTAACGCCCGCATTGCGGTAGAAGGCGTCGACGCGAAGAAAGTGGCGGCGGATTACCTGAAAGAGAAGGGGCTGGTGAAATAACTTTTCAGGGCGTCTGCAATGACGCCCTGAACGTTTACCCGCTTGCGGTAAGGTTTGCCTGATAGCGGCGATAGTTGCCGTCATCGGAAATCACATCATAAACCAGATGGCTTCCTGAATGGAGGGAAGCAGGCCGTGATATCTGTTCTTCGCCGTAAGGCGCAATCATCATACTGGTCGGTTTCTGCTGGCCAGGAAGATGCAGCGATAAGCTCATATACCAGGGGGAGGGGTTCGCCACCCGTAACGTATCTCCGCTAACGCTAAAGCGCAGCCCGCGCTCATTTTTATCTTCTGGCGGCTGCAAGCCCGCCGGGCGAACGAATACCTTCATGCGCAACCGCAGCGGCAAAATCACTTTTTGCCCTTCACGGCCGCTTGCCGCGTTATCCGGGGCAATCTGATAAATATTGAGCCAGAATAGTGATTCCCTGTCCTCAGCCAGTCCCTGGCGAGAGGCGAGCATCAGCTTTAATGACCGAAGCTCGCCCGGGAGCATCTTAAAGACCGGTGGAATAACCACCACCGGCGTAGGGTTCACATCCGGCGTGCTGGCCGGATCGCCATCGTCCGCCCATACCTGAATCACCATCGGCGTCGTTCCATCGTTAGAGAGATTTAACGAGCGAGCGACGTCGCTGCCGCCGAAAACGATCCGCGTGCGATCAACGTTTACTGCGGCGCTCACCTGAGCCGAAAATGCCAGCAGTAACGCCACCTTACTGAAAACTGACCACCACTTGTAATTGCGCATTGACTGTTCCTGCGGTAACCGTTTGACCGCTGATGGCCTCAAGAGAGGCGGTGAAATCGCCGGTATACGTTGTCACGGTGTCCGAGGAAACCAGCGTGGTGAGATCTTTATAGGCGTACCAGCCCCGCGTATTTCCGGTGCCCATACTGGATTGATCCGGCAGCAGATTGAGCGCCGTGCCATTGCTGTTATAAATCTTAATGCCCACGCCTGAGGCGACCCCTTTGCTGCCGTACTGGGTATCCAGCAGCCATGTCAGGCCACCGCCGGAGGTCACCAGATTCAGCGTTCGCGCGGCAGCCACCGCGGCTGGCTGATTGACCAGAAAGCCCATGGCTACGTTGGCAGCGCTGGCGGTCGAGGCGCTGGTACTTGAAATCGCACCGGATTCACACTGCAGGCTAACGCTGAACGGAGCCTGGCTGACGTTTCCGGCCTGCAGCTGAGCGACGCTCATCGTCGGTAAAGGCACGCGCGCGGGATAATCGCTGACCTGGCAAATCGCCCCGCGAATATAGGTGACGCTGCCGTAGCTGCCCCATGCGCCCGGCCAGCCCCAATGCCAGCCCGAGTAATTTGAAAGGCTATCAGCGCCATTTGCCAGAGCGTCTGAAACACCTGGCCCTTTGAACGCGATATAACCGCGCGGTTGGGTAAAGAGATCGACATAACGCTTAGAGCCTTCGGCGCCGTAGGTGGTTGAGTTGATTTTAAACATCTCATAGAGCACGTTACTGAACGCGCTGGCCGGGATGTAAATGTAGGTCCCGTCACTGTACCAGTCGCTGGCGGTGAATTTGCGCGACTTCCAGTAGCGGCTGTAGGGCTCGCCGGTGGTGAGGTTGGTCATACGTACCGCGACGTTTTTCACATAATCGTAGTAGGCCCCCTCCACCTCTGAGGTGGTATATTTCCCGGCATAAGTAGAATCGCCGTTGGTGGCATAAAACTCATACAGACTGTCGGCATCCGCGACGGCGCAGCGGAACAGAATCTGATTCGCGGTATAGGGCTTATTGGTGGCGGCGGTCAGGAAACTCCCCACACCGCTACCCAGCAGTGTGCCAGACGGTTGAAAGTTGCTGCCGCTATTCAGGCTAATGACTGCCGGAAGGCCCACGTTGCCGCTACAGGTATCGCAGGCCCCTGTCCAGTCAGCTGCCGTATAGCCTGCGCTTTTGGCAGCTTCGGAGAGTGAACTTGTGCTGGTAACGCGGGCGCAGGTGGCCCACAGCGAGGTGCTGAAGAGAATGCCAACGAGGATGCTCAGGATTTGAAGCCAGGCGCGCATGATGTTATTCCTTCTCGCAGCGTTGATTTAAGGTGATTATCTGTTTCTCGTCATCGGCGGGGAGTTGATACGGCACGCGGCAACGCTGATGAACGTTATCGCCCCAGCGCACCTGCAGCGTGCCGGATGCCGCCGGAATACGCGCGTAAATTTGTCCACCCTGGCCGACCATACCTATCAATGTGCCTTCGCTGTCCAGCACATCCGCCCCCATCGGGGGCAGAACGCCGCTGTTTGCGTTAAGGTTTATCAACACCGCTTTCCCTTTCAGAGTATTGAAATTCACCCGCGCGATAGCGCCGGAATAGGGCACCACGCGCTGACTGCCGCCGGTGAGTTCGGCATCGGCGGTCATTTGTTGCGTATCAAGGCTGACGTTATTGACACGATACGGTGCCAGTGAAGGCAGAATGGCATAGCCGAAGCTGTCGACCACCGCGCCCTGGCCGTTTTGCACGCGTGCACCCTGCGCGCCATCTGCATGAATAAGCGCAAAGGTATCGCTGGTGTACGGCCCGAGAGTCATGCCGCCAGGATGTAGCACAAGCGTGCCCGAAGCGCCCAGCCCGGTCTGACGGTAGTTGTTCCCCTGGTCATAATTGGCCCGCAGCGCGCCAATGCGGGTATTTTCCTGAACACCCGCGCCGAAGGTCGCGGAACTGCCTGTGCTGCCATCGCGATAACGCTCATATCCGCCATACATGGACCAGGAAAAATCGCCGCCTTCCCCTGCGGAGCCGGTCATCGAGACGGTGGAGGAGCGGCTTTGGCGCGTCTGGTTGTAGTTCATGGCGACAGACGAACGGCTTTGCCCCCAGTCGAGTGGGATGGAAATGTTCATCGAGACGGTGGTTTCGGTATATTTTTGCCGGCTACTGGCGTCATCGGGATCGTTCACGCTGCTATAAAAACGTCCGTAATCCCACGACGTGCGCTGGCGTGCAATGTTGAAGCCGTAGCTGATACGCTGCCACTGATTGCTGTAGCCCAGCTGCAACTGCGTAATGCGCGACTGATTATTGTAATAATCCGCCGTGCTGGCGCTCATGTTGAGCGTGCCAAAACCCCATAAAGGCTGGCTTACCGTCGCCGACAGTCGGTTGCGCTGATGCAACGTATCAGAGTAGTAATCTTCACCACTTTTGTTTTCCCGACGAACACCCAGCACATCCTGGAGATCGCGAAACCCGCTGGTGGAATAGCGGTACGCCGCCAGTACCAGATTCGTGCCGGATGAAAACGTTTTGCTGTAGCTTAACTCGCTGCGCCAGCCTTGCTGACGGTCGCCATTTTCAACCTGCGCGTTTGACCAGGTGGCATTCATGCCAAATGCGCCAAGGTCGGTCGCCCACACGCCACCAGCCAGCCATGCCTGATATTCTTTGGCGATACGCGCCCCGGCGTTGAGCGTAAAGTTGTTATTGATGCCGTGTTGCAGCGTGCCTTCAAAGAAGTTGTTATTCACGCTGTAATACTGACGCACGCGCCCCATCGAGAGGGAATAGTGCCAGTTTCCGGGGCGAACCGAGTCGGGTACGGCTGAGTAGGGCACCGTGAATGTCGATGTTTTGCCGTTGGCTTCTATCACTTCAACCTGGAGATCGCCCTGATTGCGGGTGTTATAGAGATCGTTAATGACAAATGCCCCCGGAGGAACATTTGTTTCATAGATAGTTTTGCCTAACTGACTGACGATGACTCGCGCGCTGCTGCCGGCAATACCGCGCACTTCTGGTGCATAGCCGCGTTTGCCCTGCGGCCACATTCTTTCGTCGGTGGCGAGCTTAATCCCATTAAATGACAGACTGCCGAACAGGCTGCTGTCGGTATAGCTATCACCGAGCGTCATGATGCTCTCAAGCTGCTCAATTGGGCGTTGAACCCAGGTTCGCACGCGGTTATAGCGCCAGGCGCTGCCGGTCTGATTATTATCGACATAGCGAAAATTGCCCTGGTGGCGCACTTGCCACAGGCCAAGATTGGTGCCGGCGTTAATGCCGCTCCATAAATATTGATAGCGATAGTGGCTGTCGGTATTTTCATTAATCGTATAGCTGGTGTTGTGGCGTAAAAAAATCGCTGACGCGCCGCTATCCCACTCTTCAGGTGAGATATAGCCACGCGGGTTGTGCACCAGTTCGGTCATGGGAATGGCAAGCTGCAACCGCAGAGTGGACGACTCGAATTGCCAGCTTCCGTCCGGCACCCAGACGGTAAACGGTCTGCAAGTTGTGGGCTCGTCGTCTTCCGACACGGTTTTGAGCTGTGCGCTTTTCATCAATGAAGCCGTCAGACAGGGTTCCGGCGCACTGTCGGTACCCTTATCTTCAAATGTCACTTTGACACCTGTTTTCACCAGCGTGTTATTCACATAGACATCCGCCAGGTAATTCCCTGGAGAAATATGCTGCTGATTAAACTGCCCGATATTTTGCCCATACGCCGAGCCCTGAAACAGCGCCGGATCAAAATAGTAATCATCAGCCTGCGCTGTGCCTGCAACTATCAGGGCAATCAGCGATGTGAGCCGCTTTAAGGGGAAATCAGGGGTACGTGACATCGTAGTGCTCGCTTATCCTTGCGCCCTGGTCATTAATCGCCGTAAGGATGACTTTGCCCCGACCCTGCTGAGGCGTGTTTTTACCGTTCAGCCAGAATGTTGCACTGGAAAAGGGCGAGACCATATCCACGTTGACAGGGATCCTGGTATCTCCTGCTTCGACGGTCATATTCGAAAGTGAAGCAAACCATGCCGACGTATTTTTAACCTGAATACCAAAGCCTTTACGGCCATCGCGTACGGCAGAAACATGCAGGCTTTTGGTGATATCTCCCGGCGCGGAGAGGCCTTCCGGGCGGTAAAACAGCTTCACCCGGGTACGCAGCATGATCAGCATCTTGTTTTGCTTTTGCGAACCCGCAACGTTAGTCGGAGGAACCTGTAAGAAGTTGAACCAGAAGACGGATTCTCTGTCCTTCGGCAACGGTTTCGCACCGCTGTAAACAATGCGCACAATTTGCCCGGCCTTAGCCTGAATGCGGAAAACCGGCGGTGTTGATAAAAACGGCACCGCATGGCTATTCTGCGGATTGGCATCGACATTGCCTTCGTCAAACCACGTCTGCACAACGTAGGGATAGGTGTCATTATTTTTGAGCTGAACATCCACGGAGGAAGACTTCGCGTTGTAAATAATACGGCTGCCCAGCATGGTGACGCTGGCATGGGCCGAGATAAGACCGCTCAGGCTAAAGGCGACCAGCCACAGGAAACTGCGATGAAAAACGCGCATTGAAATCATGGATTCCTTCCGTCGATAAAGGCACAGCCTGGGCTGTGCCCTGAAGAGAATTACTGGTAAGAGACGGCGTACTGCATGGTGGCTTCAACGGTACCCGCGGTCGCTTTACCATTCGCGTAGTACTGCGCGGTATAGGTTGCAGACACTTCTTTTTCGCCCGCTGCTAACGTCAGGTCGCCGGTACCGGTGAACCCGTCCGTCAGGTTAATTTCGGTGCCTTTGGTATCCAGAATTTGTACTTCAACGTTGGATGCGGTGCCGGTATTGCCAAGGTTACCGTTAGTGGTCACCTGGTTTCCGACGAATACGGTGGAAATCTTGGTGGCGTTGGTGGCATCGCCGGTGCAGCCGGTAAGGCCGATATCAAAGGTCACCGGGCCTGCGGTATCTCCACTGGCGCCGAGATCGGCGCTGCTCACCGTTGGCAGCAGTACAACGGGCGTCGCCTGGTTGCCGTTAATGGCCACAGAACAGGTTTCGTCCGTAACTTCGCCCTGGAAAGTGATGGTGTTATCTGAAAGAGCCATTGCGTTAGCGGATACCAGCAGAGAGCCTGACAGCATAGCTAAGTAACATTTTTTCAACATGATGCGTTTCCTGTTAATCCTGAGTAGACCTGATTGCTTGTTCCATGGCTTCTGCGGGCAGCTTTAAACGCGGGTAAACGAGGTGTTGCGAACCAGCAGTAACATGTACGAAAAGGTTAAGATATTTCCTAGGTGGTGTAATCATTAACTATTAACAGGTGAATATTAAGATTAATATTCTGTTAATCATGCGTAAATGTACTTACTGGTGGTGTTATGCGCTGAGATTACCAGAAGTAATGTTATCGGTAAGTAAAGGTGACTTAGGTAAAATCTGTGGTGGTAAGCACCAAACAGGATCGAGATCGCATTTCTCTTCTCGATTCGAAAGTAGTGAATTTGATGTGAAACAAGAAAGGGCAGCCAGGTGCTGCCCTTCGGGGAAATTAATGGCTGGTGCTGGAAGCGGGTTCGTTCAGGCTCCAGCATACCTCCGCTTTATTCTCACGAAGTGAGCCGCATAACATCATATACAGGCGAGAAAGATCGTTACTGTAGACCCTGAAAGTATTGCTTTTTATCACCAATACGTACTGATCGCTGCGACATTGCGGGTTTAACGATTGTGCGTAATTCAGAATTCCCTTTTTTAAACTCTCGGTATCGGTGTTGTTAGGTAAAGGGACAGAGACCAGGACATTACAGTTTCCCGCTTCACCGATATAAATTTCCCGACGGTCTTCCGGGCGATGCTGATACCAGAATGCGATCGTCACGCTAAGCGCAAGCATTGCGCAGAAAAGCGTAATGATAGAGAGGGTTTGAATTTTCCCTGACGAGGGTTGCGCTTTTGCCGCGACAGTCGATGCTGCGGGGGAATCATTGTTTTTACTCATTGAAATATCATTAAAAATTTCAATGGGGGTATTCGTTTCAGGCTCGGGGAGCAGTTCAACCGCGACCTGTTGATGGAACATAAAACCCATCTTGGGTACGGTCGTGATGACCTCATCTTCCAGCCCAAGGTTACGGAGTATTCGACGCAGTTTGCTGATGCAATGGTTAAGGTTGTTATTACTGGAAACCATACCAAAGTCATCCCAGACTTTTTTAAATATTACCTCACGGTTAATAACTTCCCCTTGATGACATGCGAGTAATAATAATAATCGCTTAGTTGGGTTGGATATTTGTACCGCGTCATCGGGGGTATCAGCCAGAAACAAGGTGCCGGAATCTGCGTCAAAGATTACTTGTTTGTTAAATAAAAATCTCATAGTTAGAACTCATTAAAGGTTTTTTCTTAATGCAAAGAAGAATCATCTCCTTTTGGTGGTAAAACAGTGAAAAGTCTGGCTGTTTGTTTTAGATTGTAAAGTACCCGGTTGATATCTTAAGTTTCGGTAAGTTCGTTAGATAGACAAAAATATCACGTCTGCAACATTTGTTGGCGGTATTTACTGTTTGTAGAGAAAAATTAACATTTTTATGCGGTAAAAAAGAAAAGGTTAATCTGCTTTACGGATAAAATAAGATTTTTCTAACAGAGATAAGATTTTAATTTATGGGTTTTGTAAATTAATAAATCATGGATTTGGGTAGATCTAGTATATTTTAACTACTACACCGACAAGAGAATATTCAAATTTGTCAGGTTAAATCTGAGAATGCGTATAAACTGAAAACTCATCATGTGTAGAGGATCGGGAGGCTGGCTTGACGATAAAGGGAGAACATAAGCATCAGAGGGATCGACGCCCGTCAGACAAGGTGTCGCTTGCCACCCGCAAAAGGATATGAACGCGTCGATGACGATACCTGCTTGCCACAATCGCGTGCAGTTTCTGCTTGTCCTGCTGATATCAGTTGCTGTGCTGTTACCTTTCGTTAACTATGCACCTAACCGCCTTGTTTCAGGGGAATCCCTGGCGCTGTGGCAGACAGATGGGTTTCGCCCTCTGTGGCTGTTTGTATTTCCTCTGCTGCTGATTGTCCTGAGTTTTATACCCGGGCGTAGCGCCATTATCTCAAGTTTCGTGTTGGGGCAAGCGCTATTCAGCCTGCTGGTGTGGGCCGTTGGTGAGGTGGCAAACTCTCTTGCGTTGACGGGAAGTTCCCTTGCGCGAACCTCACCCGGAAGCGGGCTCTGGCTTTGGATGTTGCTGGCTTTACTTATCTGTAGCGACACATTACGCCGGTTACGGCTCAGCGCGCTGTGGCGCTGGATTCTGCAAATACAGATTTGGCTACTGCCGCTGCTGCTACTGTGGATGGGGCAGCTCGACCATCTCTCTTTGTTAAAAGAGTACGCCAATCGCCAGGATGTCTTTAATGATGCGCTTTCGCAGCACCTGGTGCTGTTGTTTGGCACGCTGCTGCCCGGTCTTCTGATCGGCATTCCTTTAGGACTGTGGTGCTGGCGCCGCCCGGCGCGTCAGACCAGGGTCTTTGCCATCCTTAATGTCATTCAAACCATTCCCTCCGTGGCCTTGTTTGGCCTGCTTATTGCGCCGCTGGCTGGCCTCGCGCAACAGTTTCCGTTGCTTGCGCGTCTTGGCGTTGCGGGAACCGGGCTGACGCCTGCCTTAATTGCACTGGTGCTCTACGCGCTGTTGCCGCTGGTTCGCGGCGTGGTGGCGGGTATGCAGCAGGTGCCAGAGGATGTGCTGGAAAGCGCTCGGGCAATGGGCATGGGGCGCGGGCAGCGTTTCTGGCAGGTGCAGCTTCCGCTGGCATTGCCGGTTTTATTGCGCAGCCTGCGGGTGGTGGCGGTGCAAACGGTCGGTATGGCCGTTGTGGCGGCGTTGATTGGCGCGGGCGGTTTCGGCGCCCTGGTCTTTCAGGGGCTGCTCAGTAGTGCGCTGGATCTGGTGTTACTGGGCGTCATCCCGGTGGTGGCATTAGCGGTTATTACCGATGCGCTGTTTAGTTTGTGCATCGCGTTAGTGAAAGGAGAGCAGGGTGATTGAGTTTCAGCAGGTCAGTAAATATTTTGGCGACCGGGCAGCGGTAAAAGATCTCACTCTGCATGTCAAAGAGGGCGCCTTCACGGTGCTGATTGGTACCTCCGGCTCCGGGAAATCGACCACCCTGAAGATGATTAATCGCCTGGAATCTCACGATAGCGGCACCATCCGTTTCGCCGGTGAAGATATTCGCCAGCAGCCGCTGCTGGCGCTGCGGCGGCGAATGGGCTATGCCATCCAGTCTATCGGCCTGTTTCCTCACTGGACGGTGGCGCAGAACATCGCCACCGTGCCGCAGCTGTTGAAGTGGCCGAAAGCGCGTACCCAGGCGCGTATTGATGAACTGATGGCGCTGCTGGGGCTTGAACCCGAGCTTCGCGATCGCTATCCGCATCAGCTTTCCGGTGGGCAGCAGCAACGCGTCGGTGTGGCGCGTGCGCTGGCGGCAGATCCGGAAGTGTTGCTGATGGATGAACCCTTCGGCGCGCTGGACCCGGTGACGCGTGGCGCTCTCCAGCAGGAGATGCGTCGCATCCACCAGTTACTGGGGCGCACGATTGTACTGGTGACCCACGATATCGATGAAGCCCTGCGCCTGGCGGACCATCTGATTTTGATGGATAACGGCGAAGTCGTACAGCAGGGTACGCCGCTGGAGATGCTCACGCAGCCAGCCAATGCGTTTGTACGAACCTTCTTTGGCCAAAGCGAGCTGGGCGTACGTCTGCTTTCGCTGCGTCAGGTCGGGGATTATCAGCGTCGCGGCGAACGGGTGCCGGGTGAAGCTCTGCGGGTATCCATGTCGCTGCGTGAAGCGTTATCACAGTTTGTGGCACAGCGGCGTCTGGTGCTTCCTGTGATGAATGAAAACGATGAGATTTGCGGTGCGCTGCACTTCGCCGATCTGCTGCGCGAGGAGGGCGACGGTGAGATTTCTGCGTGACCCTTTGCTCTGGCTTGTGCTGTTTTTCCTTGCGCTCTTAATCGGTTTGCCGCACAGCGAGCCCTTTTTTCATGCGCTATTCCCGGAACAGTCACGCCCCCTCTATCAGCAGGAAAGCTTTGTCTCGTTGACGTTGGCGCATTTCTGGCTGGTGGGCGTCTCAAGCCTGGTAGCGATTGTGTTGGGCACCGGCGCAGGCATTGCGGTGACGCGTGACGCAGGCAAAGAGTTTCGCCCGCTGGTCGAGACCATTGCCGCAATGGGCCAAACATTCCCGCCCGTTGCCGTACTGGCGATTGCCGTTCCGGTGATGGGTTTTGGCCAGCAGCCAGCGATTATTGCATTAATTCTCTACGGGGTTTTACCGATTCTTCAGGGAACGCTTGCCGGGCTGGCATCCGTTCCCGTCGGGGTAAGCAGCGTAGCGCAAGGGATGGGGATGAGCAGTATTCAGCGGCTGCTGAAAGTTGAACTCCCGTTGGCCGCGCCGGTGATGCTGGCGGGTATTCGCACGTCGGTCATCATTAACATCGGCACGGCAACGATCGCCTCGACCGTCGGCGCAAACACGTTGGGTACGCCGATTATCATTGGGCTAAGCGGCTTTAATACCGCCTATGTGTTGCAGGGCGCGGTACTGGTGGCGCTGGCTGCGGTCATCGTTGACCGCGCGTTTGAACGCGTGAGCCGCAGGCTTAGCCGATACCGCCGCGAACAATAAATGAGTAGCCGGCGAGCATCACGCCGCCAATTCCGCTGACGGCCATGAACAGAAATAGCGCCACGACGGCAAGTTTAGCTGGCTTCATAGTGTGCTCCTTATGTTAATTAAAGGATTATACTGCGAAGCATGCTTGTTGATGAACCATTAATTTGTACATAAACGAATCGCGTAGCCCTGTTCCTGCCAGCGCTGAATCTGCAAGGTCTGCTGCGGAGCGGAAACGGCGCCGCACCACACCAGCAACGTCTGCTCAGGAAAAAGGCCCGGTTGCAGCTGCGGCAGAGAATGCGCCAGCACGTCAACCCGCCAGCCCTGCTCGCAGGCGACCCACCCCTCCAGCCATAATGGCGTGATATCGTTAACGTTCCAGCCGACCACCAGTGCATCATGGCCCGGTTTTTTACGCGATGCGGCAAGGATAAGCGCAATAGTATTGATCAGCACGCCATCCAGAATGCCCAGCATGGCGCAGAACGTCGATTGCGAACCGGCCAGACGCTGGCGTAATGGGGTGATGAGTTGATTCACCAGCGTGCGTGCCGGATAGTGACGCGTGCTCTCTTTCAGCCACTGGCGTAACCGATCGATGCGTCCGCTTTGCAGATAGCGCAGCACTTCCTCCTGGCGCTCCCGCCAGTCCTGTTGCTGCTCCTTACTGCCATCAATCAACAGCTTTTTGACTTTACTGACCTGCACGCCCGTATCCACCCAGCGTTTAATTTCGCGGATGCGTTCAATATCGGACTCGGTGAACAAACGGTGCCCGCCGTCGGTACGCTGGGGCTTAAGCAGATCATAGCGACGCTGCCACGCGCGGAGCGTCACCGGGTTGATGTCACACAGCTGCGCCACCTCGCCAATCGTATACCACGCCATGATAACTCCCTGGATGAATATATCCTTTTAACTGTAGGTCGGGTTTTCCTCCTTGCCCTGTGGTGATGGTTTTTTAGGCATTACTTAACCGACGGATAGATTAAAAATGTGATTTTGGCCGCTATTTCAGCTTTTTTTGCATAGCTTCAAAGAAAGTTATGTTCACTCGGTGTATGTTACGCAGCTTCATGGGTCTTGTGGTTTTCGGGTATGTACGAATTTGATCTGGTGTTGCTGCTGCTTCAGCAGATGTGTGTGTTTCTGGTCATAGCGTGGCTGATGAGCAAAACGCGCCTGTTCATCCCGCTCATGCAGGTGACCGTGCGCCTGCCGCATAAACTGTTGTGCTACGTGACCTTCTCGATTTTCTGCATCCTCGGCACCTATTTTGGCCTGCATATCGAAGACTCTATCGCTAACACCCGCGCCATCGGCGCCGTGATGGGCGGCCTGCTTGGCGGGCCGGTGGTAGGGGGCTTAGTGGGGCTAACCGGAGGCTTGCATCGCTACTCAATGGGTGGCATGACAGCGTTGAGCTGTATGATCTCCACCATCGTTGAAGGCCTTCTGGGCGGGCTGGTTCACAGCATGCTGGTGAAACGAGGCCGCCCGGACAAAGTTTTCAGCCCGTGGACCGCCGGGGCGATCACCTTCTTCGCCGAACTGGTACAGATGCTGATCATTCTGTTGATTGCGCGTCCGTTCCAGGACGCCTTTCACCTCGTGCAAAGCATTGCTGCGCCGATGATGGTGACCAACACCGTCGGGGCAGCGCTGTTTATGCGTATTCTGCTCGACAAGCGTGCGATGTTTGAAAAGTACACCTCGGCATTTTCCGCCACAGCGCTGAAAGTGGCGGCATCGACGGAAGGGATTTTGCGTCAGGGGTTTAACGAAGAGAACAGCATGAAGGTGGCGCAGGTGCTGATCAAGGAACTGGATATTGGCGCGGTGGCAATTACCGATCGTGAGCGCCTGTTGGCCTTTACCGGGATAGGAGAAGATCACCATCTTCCCGGCAAGCCTATCTCTTCCAGTTATACCCAAAAAGCGATTGAAACCGGCGAGGTGGTGTATGCGGACGGTAACGAAGTGCCGTATCGCTGCTCGATTCATCCGCAGTGTAAACTCGGCTCAACGCTGGTTATTCCGCTGCGCGGTGAGAATCAGCGCATTATTGGCACCATTAAATTGTATGAAGCCAAAAATCGCCTGTTCAGTTCGATCAACCGCACCTTAGGTGAGGGGATTGCCCAACTGTTGTCGGCGCAAATTCTGGCAGGACAGTATGAGCGGCAAAAAGCGCTGCTCACCCAGTCGGAAATTAAACTGCTGCATGCGCAGGTGAACCCGCACTTCCTGTTTAACGCGCTTAACACCCTGAAAGCGGTGATTCGCCGCGACAGCGAACAGGCAAGCCAACTGGTGCAATATCTCTCAACCTTTTTCCGTAAGAACCTGAAACGCCCGTCGGAGATTGTGACGCTGGCCGATGAAATTGAGCATGTGAATGCGTATCTGCAAATTGAGAAAGCGCGGTTCCAGGAAAATTTGCAGGTTCAACTGCATGTCCCCGAAGAGCTGGCGCATGTCCGGCTTCCGGCCTTCACGCTGCAACCGATTGTTGAGAATGCCATTAAACACGGCACATCGCAGTTGTTGAGCGTGGGCGAAATTCGTATCAACGCCAGCCGTGACGGGCAACACCTCTTGCTGGCGATTGAAGACAACGCCGGGCTGTATCAACCGGATGCGCAGGCCAGTGGGCTGGGCATGAGCCTGGTGGATAAGCGCCTGCGCACGCGTTTTGGTGATGACTGCGGGATCAACGTCGCCTGCGAACCCGATATTTTCACCCGTATCACCCTAAGGCTGCCTCTGGAGGAGAACGCATGATTAAAGTGCTGATTGTCGATGATGAACCGTTGGCGCGGGAGAATCTGCGGGTGCTGTTGCAGGCGCAGCCGGATGTCGAGATTGTCGGCGAGTGCGGTAACGCGGTGGAAGCGATTGGCGCGGTGCATAAGCTTCATCCCGACGTACTGTTCCTTGATATCCAGATGCCGCGCATCAGCGGGCTGGAGATGGTCGGTATGCTCGACCCGGAACATCGTCCATACATCGTTTTTCTGACCGCGTTTGACGAGTACGCGGTTAAAGCTTTTGAAGAGCATGCGTTTGATTACCTCCTTAAGCCGATAGAAGAAAAACGGCTGGAGAAAACTCTCACGCGTTTGCGTCAGGAACGTAATGTGCAGGATATCTCCGCGCTCACCGAGAATCAGGAAGCGCTGAAATTCATTCCCTGTTCCGGGCATAGCCGCATCTGGCTGTTGCAAATGGATGATGTGGCGTTTGTCAGCAGCCGAATGAGCGGCGTTTACGTCACCAATCACGAAGGGAAAGAAGGCTTCACCGAGCTGACGTTAAGAACGCTGGAGCAGCGCACACCGCTGCTGCGTTGTCATCGACAGTATCTCGTCAACATGGCGCATCTGCAGGAGATTCGCCTGGAGGACAACGGCCAGGCCGAACTGCTGCTGCGCAACGGACAAACCGTACCGGTCAGCCGCCGCTACTTAAAAAGCCTGAAAGAGGCGTTGGGCCTGTAAATCGTGTTAAACTAGCCGACCGCATTTTTCATTACCGAAGGCACTATGGTCAGTAACGATATTTTACGTAGCGTGCGCTACATCCTGAAAATGAACAATCAAGATCTGCTGCGTATTTTTGCGCTGGGCGACACCGTGGTCACCGCCGAGCAGCTGGCACCCTGGTTGCGCAAAGAAGATGAAGAGGGGTTTGTACGCTGCCCGGATATTATGCTGTCCTGCTTCCTGAACGGGCTGATTTACGAAAAACGCGGTCGCGATGAATCCGCGCCCGCGCTGGCGGTTGAACGTCGCGTAAATAACAACATCATGCTCAAAAAGCTGCGCATCGCGTTTTCCCTGAAAACGGATGATATCCTCGCCATTCTGACCGAGCAGAAATTCCGCGTCTCGATGCCGGAAATCACCGCCATGATGCGCGCGCCAGACCACAAAAACTTCCGCGAATGCGGCGACCAGTTCCTGCGTTATTTCCTGCGCGGCCTGGCGGTACGTGAGCACGCGGCGAAAAGCTGATTACGCTTGCTGAGGTGATTACGGCGATTATTCGACTCATTTTTTGAGTCGAATAATCGATAAAATAGTGAATACCGTTACCTGCCTACTCCTGCTTCTTAAATCCCTGTTTTAGCACCATCTTCTCGGACAACAGCATCGAAAGATACTGCGCATTGCAATCGGTCAACGATGTGCCCGGGAGTTTACACAGCTCGCTGATATTCGCTTTTGTGTAATCAACGGTGATGTTCTCTGTGACATAATCGTCCTGATAATTAATGGTCTCTGTCACTCCTGCCGTGTTCTTATACGCGTTACTGATCTGCTCAAATCGCCGCTGCGCTTCTTCTTTGTTGCTCACGCCTGCGCTGGCGTAGGTCATTTTGTTATCAACGTCCTGACGCAGGACGACATCCCCTTTGTAGTAATAGGTTACTTTCACCTCAACACCATTTGCGGCATTAAAGAACGTGGCTTTTTCCTCCGGCGTATTGCTGGCGGCGATGCTCTGGACATAGGTCTGCGGCTCTTTGGGTGTGTCTTTGTTGTCGCAGCCGATAAGGCTACCCATAAGGCAGAGGCTAATCAGTGTGAGAGTGGGGCGAAGTTTGCGCATGAGAGTTCCTTTTAGCAAATGCAAACTATTATCATATAGGCTAAAAGAAAAAAGCATAGCAGTACGGCATTTTTTAAGAATACATAAAAAAAGCGCTGCCGGAGCAGCGCTGAGATTGATGGCAAACGCAACATTGCCTGATGCGCTGCGCTTATCAGGCCTACAAGGTTTCTGCAATATATTGAATTTGCGATGTTTTGTAGGCCGGATAAGGCGTTTACGCCGCATCCGGCAAGAATAACGCGCACTTTGTCAGCAATCCGGGCGCTGCCGGAGCAGCGCTTTATGCGGAAGGTTATTTCACCTGCTGGCCTGGTTTCGCGCCGCTGTCCGGGCTTAACAGGAAGATATCTTTCCCGCCTGGGCCTGCGGCCATCACCATTCCTTCGGAGATGCCGAAGCGCATTTTACGCGGCGCCAGGTTGGCGACCATCACCGTCAGGCGGCCAATCAGCGCTTCAGGTTCCGGGTACGCGGAACGAATGCCGGAGAAGACATTGCGTTTCTCGCCGCCGAGATCCAGCGTCAGGCGCAGCAGTTTATCAGAGCCGTCAACGAATTCCGCGTTTTCAATCAGCGCCACGCGCATATCCACTTTGGCGAAATCGTCAAAGGTGATGGTTTCCTGAATCGGATCGTCCGCCAGTGGCCCGGTGACCGGTGCCGCAGCGGCTTTCACTTCTTCTTTCGACGCTTCAACCAGCGCTTCAACCTGTTTGGTTTCGATGCGGTTGTAGAGCGCTTTGAAGGTGTTCACCTTGTGCGACAGCAGCGGCTGGGCGATAGCATCCCACTCAAGCGTGGTGTTGAGGAACGCTTCGGCGCGTTCGGTCAGCGAAGGCAGAACCGGTTTCAGCCAGGTCATCAGCACGCGGAACATGTTCAGACCCATAGTGCAGATAGCCTGCAGGTCGGCATCGCGGCCTTCCTGTTTCGCGACCACCCACGGAGCTTGCTCGTCAACGTAGCGGTTAGCCACGTCGGCCAGCGCCATGATTTCGCGAATCGCTTTACCAAACTCGCGGCTATCCCAGGCTTCGCCAATCGCGGCAGCCGCGTCGGTGAAGGTTTTATACAGTTCAGGATCGGCCAGTTCAGCAGACAGCACGCCATCGAAACGCTTGTTGATAAAGCCAGCGTTACGCGATGCCAGGTTAACCACTTTGTTGACAATATCGGCGTTCACGCGCTGGATGAAGTCTTCCAGGTTGAGGTCAATATCATCGATGCGTGAAGAGAGCTTGGCGGTGTAGTAGTAGCGCAGGCTGTCGGCATCGAAGTGGTTCAGCCAGGTGCTGGCTTTAATGAAGGTGCCGCGCGATTTTGACATCTTCGCACCGTTCACCGTCACATAACCGTGCACGAACAGGTTAGTTGGCTTACGGAAATTACTGCCTTCCAGCATGGCAGGCCAGAACAGGCTGTGGAAGTAAACGATGTCTTTACCGATGAAGTGATACAGCTCGGCGTCGGAGTCTTTCTTCCAGTAGTCATCAAAGCTTACGGTGTCACCGCGTTTATCACACAGGTTTTTGAAAGAACCCATGTAGCCGATTGGCGCATCCAGCCAGACGTAGAAATATTTGCCCGGCGCATTCGGGATTTCAAAACCGAAGTACGGCGCATCGCGGGAGATATCCCACTGTTGCAGGCCGGATTCAAACCACTCCTGCATTTTATTCGCCACCTGCTCCTGCAACGCGCCGCTGCGGGTCCACGCCTGTAGCATCTCGCTGAAGGAAGGCAGATCAAAGAAGAAGTGTTCGGATTCACGCATCACCGGCGTCGCACCGGACACCACCGATTTCGGCTCGATAAGCTCGGTTGGGCTGTAGGTTGCGCCGCACACTTCGCAGTTATCGCCGTACTGGTCCGGTGATTTACATTTCGGGCAGGTGCCTTTCACAAAACGGTCCGGCAGGAACATGCCTTTTTCCGGATCGTAAAGCTGGGAGATGGTGCGGTTTTTGATAAAACCGTTCTCTTTCAGGCGACCATAGATAAGCTCCGACAGCTCGCGGTTTTCGTCGCTGTGCGTCGAGTGGTAGTTGTCGTAGCTAATGTTGAAGCCAGCAAAATCGGTCTGATGTTCCTGACTCATTTCGGCAATCATCTGCTCTGGGGTGATCCCGAGCTGCTGAGCTTTCAGCATGATCGGCGTGCCATGTGCATCGTCCGCGCAGATGAAGTTTACCTGGTGGCCGCGCATTCGCTGGTAACGGACCCAGACATCAGCCTGGATATGCTCCAGCATGTGGCCGAGGTGGATTGAGCCGTTGGCGTACGGCAGAGCGCACGTTACCAGAATTTTCTTCGCGACTTGAGTCATAATGAACATTACTTCTTATGTAGTGAAAAGGGCTTTTGATGTTACCTGAAAGGCGTTCCTTTGGTAAGCCCAAAGCACGTCTCAGGCCCTGCTAAATCAATGCATCGCACAAAATTGCCTAAAAAAACGGCGCTTCCTGGCGAGCGTGCTGCCTATCGCAGGTTGCAGAGTTCCGATTTCCTCTTCTTTAAACCGATTTTTTTGTCGTGGGTTGCGAACATATTTTTTAAATTATCGCGATCTTTCTCTAAAAAATGGCACGATCATAAAAAATAAAGATCATTTAAATGAATGATAATTGTAATTATATTTTTATGAGTGATCTGAGTGTCTGTTTTTTAAACTTTATTAATTTACGCTACAAATACTTTTTAGTTTAATTTATTTGTTGAAATTATATTGCTATATGTAAATTGTTTTAAATCAATAAAACAAAAGTATTACATTGCTGTAACCTTTTTGATGTGAGAATTTTGTTTCAAGAGTTAATTTCCTCTTAACACTAGAATCACAATTTCAAATAAGGACGCAATGATGAAACATTCTATTCTGACGATAGCCGTATTCTCTTCTCTGTTGGCGAGCTCTGCGGTATTTGCAGCGGACGACGAAGGCGTGTTGCAGATTAACGGTAAAGTACTGGGTTCGACCTGTAAAATTGAAGACGGGAAAAATCAGGCCACCATTACGATGCCAGACGTCAGCGTTGAGGCTTTTTCCGGGCTGAATGCCGGGGAAGAGTTGAAGACATATTCCAGTTCAGCCGTCGGGCAAATTAAATTCAAATGCGACCAGAATGTCGCGCCGCGAATTTCCTTCAGCGTTGATGGCTTTAACGGTAGCGGCAGCGATGTCACCAAAAATACCAGCGGTGATAACGGCGTCGGTTTCAAAGTACATATGAATAATGAAACGCAGGCGATCAGCCCGCAGAAATCGATGACCTTAGTGAAAGACAGTAGCGGTATTTACACCCTGGATTTCTCTGCATTTTATGCCCGTACCAGCGGTGATGTAAAAAGCGGCGAGGTAAATTCCAGCATCACCATGCAGGTGTTCTCTGATTAATATCATACGCGGCGGTATCTTCCGCCGCGTCTTTCTCAGCTAAAAATGAGTCTCTATGAAAAAATTACTTGTCCTGATGTTATTCGTGGTGAGCGGGGCCGTGCAGGCGGGTGTGGTGATTTATGGCACACGCGTGATTTATCCGGCAGACAAAAAAGAAGTCGTGGTACAGATAATGAATCAGGGCGACCGCACGTCGCTGGTACAGGCGTGGATCGACGATGGCGACACCGCGCAGTCTCCTGAGCATATCGATGTGCCTTTCTTACTGACTCCGCCGGTGTCGCGCGTGGCGGCAAAATCAGGGCAACAGTTAAAAATCAAAAAAATGAAGGGGAATTTACCGGCTGATGTCGAGAGCCTTTTTTTTCTCAATGTGCTGGATATTCCACCAAACGATGAGCAGAGCGCCGGGAAAAACGTCATTAAATTCGCCACACAAAACAGAATCAAACTGTTCTGGCGACCCGCAGGTATTGCACCGGTGAATAAAGCCAGTTTTCGGCAGTTGCAGTTATCGAGAACCACGCAGGGCATCATCATTAAAAATAACAATGCTAACTGGATAACGATTACGGAAGTATCAGGGAATAATCATAAGATAAATAAAGAGAGCCTGATGCTGGCACCGCGAGCTCAGCAGGCCATTCCCACGACAATAAAAAATGTCAGCGTGTTAACACTGACGATGATAGATGATTACGGTAATTACCTTACTGAGAAAATAACAATAAATTAAAAGGAGCTGGTTATGTTAAGGATGGCCCCGCTTGCCCTGGCCATCGTCTCTTCGTTATTCACTGCCAGACTCCAGGCCGAAGAAACGTTTGATACCCACTTTATGATGGGGGGTATGCAGGGTGTGAAAACCACAAATTTCCAGGTCAATAGCGATAAACCGATGCCGGGTGAATATGAACTGGATGTGTATATTAATAAACAGTGGCAGGGAAAATATACTCTGGCAGTGCAAGAAAAAACCGATGACACCTGTTTAACGTTGAATCAGCTTGCACAACTGGGCATTAAGTTTTCCAGCCAGCAAGAAAATCCTGTAGCACAGTGCATCACGATAAAGCAGGCGGTGCAGGGCGGTGAATATAAATTTGATATCGGTACATTTCGTCTGGACTTAACCGTTCCGCAGGCATTTATTGATGCCCGTGAACAAGGTTATGTTTCACCCGATAGCTGGGATCGCGGAATTAATGCGCTTTACAGTTCCTGGTATGTCAGCCAGTACTATAGCGATTATAAAAATGGCGGTCACAGTAAAAATCTGTACGCGCGCTTTAATAGCGGCATGAATGTCCTGGGCTGGCAATTACATTCAGATGCCAGCTACAGCCAGGTAAATGACTCACGTGGGGAGTGGAAAAGTAACACGCTCTATCTGGAACGCAGTCTGCCTTCTGTGCTCGGTGTTTTGCGCGCCGGGGAGATGTATACCGCGTCAGACATGTTCGATGCGGTGCGCTTTCGCGGCGTGCGACTCTACCGCGACATGCAGATGCTGCCGAGCGCCAAACAAAATTTCACGCCTCTGGTACAGGGTATTGCGCAGAGTAACGCGCTGGTGACGGTCGAGCAGAATGGTTTTGTGGTTTACCAGAAAGAAGTTCCGCCGGGCCCGTTTGCGATTGCTGATTTGCAAACGGCGGGTGGCGGCGCAGATCTCGACGTGACGGTAAAAGAAGCCGATGGTTCCGTGAGCCATTATCTGGTGCCGTACGCGGCGGTGCCGAATATGTTGCAGCCAGGCGTGACAAAATATGATTTTGTCGCCGGTCGCAGCCAAATAGAGGGCGCGAGTCGTCAAAGCGATTTTATCCAGCTCAACTATCAGTATGGTCTGAACAACGTGTTAACCCTGTATGGTGGCACGATGCTGGCGCAAAAATATCAGGCGTTCACATTAGGGACCGGCTGGAATACGCGGCTGGGGGCAATTTCGCTGGATATGATTCAGTCGCGCAGTTTGCAGGATAACGGCGAGTTTAATGGGCAGAGCTATCAGATAGCGTACAACAAATATATCAATCAAACGGCGACGCGTTTTGGTCTGGCGGCATACCGCTACTCTTCCTATAACTTCAGGACCTTTAACGATCACGTATGGGCCAATAACAAGGACACTTATTCGCGCGATCGCCATGACGTCTATGACATCGCTGATTACTACCAGAGCGATTTTGGTCGGAAAAATAATTTCTCCGCCAACATTAACCAGATGTTGCCACAAAATGCGGGAACCCTGTCACTGAACCTGTTGTGGCGTGATTATTGGGGGCGTAACGGCAGCAGCCAGGATTATCAGCTCAGCTACAGCAATAGCTGGCAACGGATCTCTTACACCTTTTCGGCCAGCAGAACCTGGTCTGAGGATCATGCGGCGGATAAGCGCTTTAACCTGTTTATTTCGATTCCCTTCGACTGGGGAGATGGCGTGAGTACGCCACGCCGTCAGTTGTCGGTTTCCCAATCGACGACCTTTGATAATCATGGTTATGCTGCGAATAACACGGGGATCTCGGGAATGGCGGGCGACCGCGATCAACTGAGTTACAGCGCGAACCTGAGTCATCAACGTCAGTCTGATGAAACGACTGCCGGGGTGAATCTGACCTGGAATACCCCGGTGGCGACCGTCAGCGGAAGCTATAGCCAGTCTGCGCAGTATCGGCAAACCAGCGGCACGCTTTCCGGTGGCATCGTGGCGTGGTCGGGCGGCGTTAATCTGGCTAACAGGTTATCAGAAACTGTCGCCATTCTGGACGCGCCTGGGCTTGAGGGCGCTTACGTCAATGGGCAGAAATATCGTACCACTAACCGCAACGGCACGGTGGTGTATGACGGTTTATCGCCCTGGCGTGAAAACCATTTAATGCTGGATGTCTCTGACAGTGAAACGCAAACCGAGCTGCTGGGTAATCGCCAGCGCGTGGCGCCGGTGCGAGGTGCGGTCACACTGCTGCGTTTTGAAACCGACTCGCGCAAGCCGTGGTTTATTAAAGCGCGGCTGGCAGATGGTTCCCCGTTAACCTTCGGTTATGACGTGGTGGACAGCCACGGGCACAACATTGGGCTGGTGGGCCAGGGAAGCCGCTTATTTATTCGCAGCAATGAGGTTCCTTATGGCGTCTCTGTGGTGCTCGACCCACAACAAGGGCGCACCTGTACGCTGAAGATTGCACCGCCGCTGGATGAAAACCAAACCTATATTTGTCACTGAAGCAGGGAGCGCGTCATGAAGTTAATGTTATTTGCGGTAATGTCATTGTGTTTATTGAGCGAGACGAGCTGGGCCACCTGTAAATCATCGGGAGTGACCAACAACCACACCACGGAAGTGGTGGTCGATGAGGTTTTCCCGGTTACACAGAAACATACTTCTGCGGTGACGGTTCACTTTGCGGGTATTAAGTGTGATTCAGCGAATGATAAAATTAGCTATATTCCGCTGGTGAAAGAGAGCGTTATTGGCCCGTTCAGTAATGGACAATCGTTAAAACTAAATATTGTGCTGGATAAAACGTCTGAGGCGGTTGGTACCACAAACACCACGGAGAAGAGCCTGCTTTATACCGTTACGCTAACACCCGCGACGACGGGAAGTGCGGGAAGCGGCGGAGAATCCATTTCAGTTCCCGGCGTGTTGGTGGCCAATACCGGCGGAAATTCAAATGGCTTTATAGATATCATTCTGGGGTTCTGTAAATCCTTAAGTTTGTCCGGATGCGTGAATTACATCACCAATAGTCTGAAGGGTGATTCCTATGTTGAAAACCTGACGGTAATCTATCGGCCCAAAAAAACCACCTGTCGGGCTGGTGATTTAACGCTCACGTTGCCCGATGTGTCGCTGTCTGAACTGCCTGATTCGGGCATGATGGATAAAAGCAGCAAGGGCGATATCTCGCTGTATTGCAGCAATATGGTGGGGGTAAATCAGCAGGCGACGCAGGCAATGTCGGTTTATCTTTACAGTGCTGATCTGATAGCCGGAAGCCGAACCGTGTTGCAGGGGAGCCCGGATAACGGTGTGGGTTTTGTCGTGTCGGGCGGAGGGAAAAAGCAGATCCAGATGTCGACAGTGAAAGGGGTAAAAGAGAGCGCCGATAACTTGTGGTCTGCGGCGAAAGGTACCTCGCTTTCCGCGCAGGGAATGACGATTCCGGTCGAAGCCAGCTACTACGTCTATGCGCGCAAAGCGGTGAAACCGGGCGCGCTTAAGGCGACGGCCCTGATCTTCGTTAACTATGAGTAATACCCGACGCACGCTTTTTTATCGCGAAATGCGCTTGTAGTGGGGGAATGACCACCTTTCAGGTAAACTAGGCTTACGAAGGTTTACTCACAAGAACAAAGGAGTCGGGATGAGTTCTCAATCCCAGGCCACATCCCCCGAGCGCCTGCGCGCGATGGTTGCCGGGACGCTGGCTAATTTTCAGCACCCAACATTGAAGCATAATCTCACCACGCTGAAGGCGCTGCATCATGTGGCGCTGCTGGATGGCACCGTGCACATTGAGCTGCAAATGCCGTTTGTCTGGAACAGCGCGTTTGAAGAACTGAAAGAGCAATGCAGTGCTGACTTGCTTCGTATCACCGGAGCGAATTCCATTGACTGGAAACTGACCCACAATATCGCCACCCTGAAGCGCGTTAAAAACCAGCCGGGCGTGAATGGCGTGAAGAACATCATTGCCGTGAGTTCCGGTAAGGGTGGAGTGGGGAAATCGTCTACTGCCGTCAACCTGGCGCTGGCGCTGGCTGCGGAAGGGGCGAAAGTCGGTATTCTGGATGCTGACATCTACGGCCCGTCAATTCCGACCATGCTGGGCGCGGAAAATCAGCGTCCGACCTCACCTGACGGCACCCATATGGCGCCGATTATGGCTCACGGTCTGGCAACGAATTCCATTGGTTATCTGGTCACCGACGATAACGCGATGGTGTGGCGCGGCCCAATGGCCAGCAAGGCGCTGATGCAGATGTTGCAGGAAACCTTATGGCCGGATCTCGATTATCTGGTGCTGGATATGCCGCCGGGTACCGGTGACATTCAGCTGACGCTGGCACAGAACATTCCGGTCACCGGCGCGGTAGTGGTCACTACGCCGCAGGACATCGCGCTGATTGACGCCAAAAAAGGCATCGTGATGTTCGAGAAAGTGGAAGTGCCGGTGCTGGGTATCGTGGAAAACATGAGCATGCATATTTGCAGCCAGTGTGGTCACCACGAACCTATCTTTGGTACCGGCGGCGCAGAGAAACTGGCGGAGAAATACCATACCCAGTTGCTGGGTCAGATGCCGCTGCACATCAGCCTGCGTGAAGATCTGGATAAAGGCACACCAACGGTGGTGAATCGTCCGGATAGCGAATTTACCCTGATTTATCGTCAACTGGCGGATTTAACCGCTGCCCAGCTCTACTGGCAGGGTGAAGTGATCCCCGGCGAAATTGCCTTCCGCGCGGTATAAGCGTTCAGGCGCATAACCCAGGCGGGTTATGCGCCCCTTTCATTAACGGTGATAGAAGATTTCGCCGTCGTAAACTTTACTGATTTTCCCGTCCGTGTCAGAAATCAGCACGTAGTTGCCGCCCATATATGTCCAGTGCGTTCCCGCGTCTGGCGCAGGCAGATTGCGCTGCTGCCACTGCTTGATGTTGTACTGGTCAGTACGGTACATCTCAGGAACGGCGTCCCCGATGTTAAAGTGGGTGAAATCAGCGACAAACTCTTTTAGTTCATACTTCTGAATGCCCGTACCTGGTGCGGCGAAGGCGGATCCGGCGGCCATCAGGCCAGCCAGAAGCCATAATTTATATTTACCCATTCTTTCTCCAACGATAACCAGAATGCTCAAGGGTGTAGAGTCTGCCTTTTTCTCTTAAAATTGACAGGCAGATCGACGCTCTTTTGTATCACAGAATAGGTTTTTTAGTAAAAAATGTAACAGCGCCGCCTCAGAAGCCTTCCAGCACCAGTTTGCCCATGGTTTTCCCGGTCTCAAGCTGGCGATGCGCCTGGCGAATATTCTCGGCGTTAATTGCTCCTAACTTCTCGCCCAGCGTGGTTTTGATCGTTCCGTTATCAATCAGCGAGGCCACGCGGGTCAGTAACTGATGCTGAGCGATCATATCCGGTGTTTCGAACATCGAGCGGGTATACATAAATTCCCAGTGCAGCGAGATGCTTTTGGTTTTTAACGGGCGCGCATCCAGGGTTTCAGGATCGTCAATCAGCGCCAGTTTCCCCTGTGGGGCGAGCGCTTCAATCAGCTGCAAATAGTGCTTATCCGTGTGCGTCAGGCTGGCGACATGCGTCACTGCCGGAATACCGATGCGGATCAGTTCTTCGGCGATCGGTTTGCTGTGGTCGATAACGTAATGTGCCCCGGCATCCGCTACCCATTTCTGCGTTTCCGGGCGCGATGCGGTGCCGATCACCGTCATTTTAGTGAGCTTACGCGCCAGTTGAGTCAGGATGGAACCGACACCGCCCGCTGCACCGACAATCAGCAGCACGTCGCCTTCATTGCCGTTTTCCTGAATGCCTAAACGATCGAACAACAGTTCCCACGCAGTGATGGAAGTCAACGGCAGGGCAGCAGCAGAAACGTTATCCAGCGAACGTGGCTTGAGGGCGACAATGCGCTCATCGACCAGCTGGAACTCGCTGTTGCTGCCAGGACGCGTTAACGCCCCCGCGTACCAGACTTCGTCGCCAGCTTTAAACAGTGTGACGTTCTCGCCAACGGATTTCACCACACCGACGGCGTCCCAGCCCAGTACGCGCGGCGTGTCGCCGCTAAAACCGGCACGCACTTTGGTATCGACCGGGTTAACGGAGATGGCTTTTACTTCTACCAGCAAATCGTGGCCCGCCGCTACGGGAACGGGCAGGGTAATTTCTTCTAATGCTTCAATGTTGCCGTGCGCGCCAGCCGCCTGAGTAATCGCAATCGCTTTCATAACCACCTCTGTGATGTTGGGTAAACTCTAAGAATGATATTATCCGGTGATATTTGCCGGAAAAATCCATTCGCGGTGACAGGACTTATCGTTGAGGAGTGAAAATGCTCAGGCTGGAAGATTTAACCCTGTTCGTGCGCGCGGCGGCATTAAGCAGTTTCAGCGAAGCGGCGCGCGAGGCCGGTCTGCCGCCTGCGCAGGTGAGTTCCGCCATTAAGCGTCTTGAGACGGCGCTTAATATCCGTCTGTTTGCCCGTTCAACGCGCAGCCTGCGCTTGACGCCAGAGGGCGAAACCTGGCTGCCCTACGCCACGCAAATGCTGGAAACGATGCAGGCCGGGCTCCAGCAGATTCAAACGCCCGACGATGAAATTCGCGGTACGCTGCAAATTGCGGTGCCTTCTGATTTGGGACGAAATCTCCTGCTCGGTATTTTCCGCCAGTTCCGCCAGCGCCACCCGGCGCTTAAATTGCGCATTCTTTTCTCTGACCAGGTGACGGATGTGTTTAAAGATCCGGTTGATGTCGCCTTTCGCTACGGCAGCAATGAGGATGCATCGTACGTCGCGCTGCCCATCGCACCGGATAATCGCCGCGTGCTGGTCGCATCGCCAGAGTGGATCGCCAAAAATGGCGAACCGGCAACGCCCGCTGATTTAGAAAAGTGTGATGCGCTGACCTATGTCCTGCGAGGTCGATTGTTCGATCGCTGGACGCTCACTGCGGGGGAAGAAACCCACGAAGTGCAGGTCAATGGCACGATTATCAGCGATGACGCGGAGGTTATACGCCGACTGGCGATTGCCGGGGAAGGCATTGCCAATAAGTCCTGGCTCGACGTCAGTGAAGATGTCTTTCAGGGACGACTGAAATTGCTGCTGCCGGACTATGAAGGCGACTGCGTGCCGCTGAACATGATTTGTCCGCATCGCAAGCAGCTCTCGCCTGCGGTGCGGTTGTTGTATGAGGCAGTGAAGGAACGCTGTGAAGCGCTGGTGCAGCGTAGGGGCTAAACCAGCGTCATCAAAAAGAATCCGGCAGCGGTCATCAGGAGCGATCCCACCACGTGAGTCATCACCGAAATCATCGCCCACAGATAGTTGCCGTTTTGCAAAAGGGTGACGATCTCCGCCGAAAAAGTGGAAAAGGTCGTCATCCCGCCGCAAAGTCCGGTGGTAATCAGTAACTTCCATGCCGGGTCCAGCTGCGGCTGGCGCAAAAAGAACGCCAGCGCCGCGCCAATAATAAAACCACCGACCAGATTAACCACCAGCGTTCCCGGTGGCAGGCTGGGGAAAAGGCTGTTCAGTTTCATCGACAGCCACCAACGAATGACACACCCGGTAGAGCCGCCAATAATAACGGCCAGTAATGAACGATACATCACGCGCGTAAATCCTTATGCTAAATGTTTGATCAGCACATCCACCGTCAGATGGTTGATGTACTCAAGGGAGTGGGAGGCGAGCACGCCCAGCAGGCGATTGTGATGTCCGGCGATGACCAGATCGATACGGCGATCGCGGATACAGGATTCGACATCTTCAAAGCGACGGGTCGTGACCAGTTCCAGCGTTTGTACCGGTAAGGAAACGGATTCCGCCAGCTCGCTCAACAGGGCTTTGGCCTGAATGACTTCCTGCGAAACCACGTCATCCATCAGGCTGTCGGAGACATAATTGAGGGCGCGATAATCGGTGCTGATATGCGCGATGGTTATCGTCATCGCGTTCTCCTGCGCCATTTTTGCAGCGTGATCGAGCAGGGGAATGCCATCAAGGCTGTTGTTAATCAGCACCAGCGCATGGTTGTAAACAGGCATAAAAAAACCTCGTCAGGTTGCGAGGTATGAGCGGGTCTTCAAACGACAGACAGCCTGACATACCTCCATGTTAAGAGGGTATACCAGGCGTCATCAGCCCCAGCAGGGCGGTTGGGAAAGGTGGAACGCCATCACCTTTGTGAATAATTTTGGACCGATGATGGGGGGATTGCAAATGGTTTGTGCGGCTTGCTTCCACCCGGCACTTGCCGTAACCTGCTGCGATACACGAATTTGTTGTATTGATGACTCGGGGTGCCCTTCCTTCGTGAAGGCTGAGAAAAACCCGTACCACCTGATCTGGATAATGCCAGCGTAGGGAAGTCAGAGACCGTCAGGTCATTGCTTCTGGACGTTCTGGCAGGAGCAAACCATGCAAGCAGAGCCGCTTAGTCCCGCGCAAATCGCGCATTCGTTACATCTTTTTCGTCATCACGCCCCCCTTGTTCACTGTATGACTAACGACGTCGTGCAGACCTTTACCGCCAACGTATTGCTGGCGCTCGGTGCATCCCCCGCGATGGTGATTGATGCGCAGGAAGCCGCGCAGTTCTCTGCCATTGCCGATGCGTTATTGATAAACGTCGGCACGCTAACGCAGCCGCGCGCGCAGGCGATGAAAGCCGCCGCGTTGAGTGCGAACGCTGCGGGTAAACCCTGGACTCTCGACCCTGTCGCCGTGGGCGCGTTAACGCTGCGCACCGAGTTTTGCCACGACCTGTTGACCTTAAAACCTGCCGCCATTCGGGGGAATGCCTCCGAAATTATGGCGCTGGCGGGAATGAGCGCGGGAGGGCGCGGCGTGGATACCACCGATACCGCCGCTGCTGCGCTACCGGCGGCACAGGCTCTGGCGCGTCAAATCAATACCGTTGTGGCGGTGACGGGCGAAGTGGATTACATCACCGATGGACAACGCGTTATCGCGGTAACGGGCGGCAATCCGCTGATGACCCGGGTAGTGGGGACGGGCTGTGCATTGTCTGCGGTCGTCGCGGCAAGCTGTGCGCTGCCGGGCGACAGGCTGGATAACATTGCCTCTGCCTGCGCCTTTATGAAACTGGCCGGTGGTCGTGCGGCGGTCGATAACGGACCGGGCAGTTTTGTCCCGGCATTACTTGATGCACTGTATGTGCTTGATGGGGAGGCACTGGCATGAAACGGATTAACGCATTAACCATTGCCGGTACCGATCCAAGCGGTGGCGCGGGCATTCAGGCGGATCTGAAAACCTTCTCAGCATTGGGCGCATACGGCTGTTCGGTGATTACCGCGCTGGTGGCGCAAAACACCCATGGCGTGCAGTCGGTCTATCGTATTGAACCGGATTTTGTCGCTGCGCAGCTGGATTCCGTGTTTAACGATGTGCGCATCGATACCACCAAAATCGGTATGCTGGCGGAAACTGATATCGTTGAAGCCGTGGCGGAGCGATTACAGCGCCATCGGGTGGAAAATGTGGTGCTGGATACGGTCATGTTGGCCAAAAGCGGCGATGCGTTGCTATCGCCCGCGGCGGTAGAAACGCTGCGTCAACGCCTGCTGCCACAGGTCTCGTTAATTACGCCGAATCTGCCGGAAGCGGCGGCATTGCTGGATGCGCCGCATGCGCGAAATGAGCGTGAAATGCTGGAACAGGGACGCGCACTGCTGGCGATGGGCTGCGGCGCGGTCCTTATGAAAGGCGGCCATCTTGACGATACGGAAAGCCCCGACTGGCTGTTTACCCGCGACGGCGAGCAGCGTTTTACCGCACCGCGCGTCATGACCAAAAACACCCACGGTACCGGTTGTACATTATCAGCCGCGCTGGCGGCACTGCGCCCACGCCATAGCAACTGGGGCGACACGGTGCTGGAAGCGAAAACCTGGCTTTCTGCCGCGCTGGCGCAGGCCGATACGCTGGAAGTCGGCAGCGGGATTGGCCCGGTGCATCATTTTCACGCCTGGTGGTAATCATGCAATGAAAACCTGCATTTGGATGGATGACAAATGCAAAATTGCCTGATGGCGCTGCGCTTATCAGGCCTACAAGGTGGGTTCAATGTATTGAATTTGCAATCTTTTGTAGGCCGGATAAGGCGTTTACGCCGCATCCGGCAAATATCAGCACCACGCCACCAAAACGCGCTTGATGAATTCCTGATTAATGGCGCACCAGCGTGGCAAAGTAATACACCAGCGGCACTGCCAGAATCCATAAGCCGAGAGGGATTTCCCGCCACTTCCCGGCAATGGTTTTAATCATCACATAGAACAGCAACCCACCCGCGATACCCGTCCCGAAGCTGTTGGCGATAAGCGTAATCATCACCATCATCAGTACCGGTAAGCCGTCGGTGAAATTCGCCAAATCCACCTTACGCAGGCCGCTAAACATATTCAGGCCAATCAGGATCAACGCCGGGGCTGTGGCTTCTTTGGGGATCATCAGCGCAACGGGGGTGAACAGCAGCATCAGCAAGAACATGATGGCGGCGGCAAGTGCAGTCATGCCGGTTTTACCGCCTGCTTCCGCCGAGGCTGAAGACTCAATCAGCGCCGTCGCGGCCGGAATACCGACCCACGGGCCCAGCGCGGCGGCAATGGAGTCAACCATAAACGGGCGGTTGATGTGCGGCATATTGCCTTCTTCATCCAGCAGGCCCGCTTCACCGCCGACGGCAAGCGTGGTGCCCATGGTTGAGAAAAACTCTGAGGCAAAAAAGACAAACAGATAAGGCAGGAAAGCGATATTCAGCGCGCCAATGATATCCACCTGCGCAAACACCGGAGTTAATGAGTGGGGCAGGGCGATAAAGCTTGATGGCAGGTGCGTGACGCCCGCCGGGATACCCACCAGCGTCGCACACAGAATTGCCCACAGGATAGCGCCAGGAATACGACGCGCCTGCAGGGCAATCGCCAGAAACAGCCCGCACAGCGCCACCAGCGCGCCCGGCGAAAGAAAATCCCCCAGCATCAAGGCGTTATTTTTGGCGCTTGCCAGCACCAATCCGGCATTACGAAAACCGAGCAGGGCAACAAAAATACCGATAGACGCCGTCAGCCCCAGTTTGATGGATTGCGGCACCGAGCGGGTGACCACTTCACGCAGGCCAAAACGGGTGAGCAGGAAGAACAGTACGCCAGACCAGCAGGCAATCCCCAGCCCAATCGGCCAGCCAATTCCGGCGTTTCCGGCCAGCGACACACCGACTAATACCGAGCCACCAATCCCCGGGCCAACAATAAACGGCAGATTGGCATAAAACGCCATCAACAGCGTGCCGACAACAAACACTAAAATGGTGCCGGTAGTCGCCGCGCCTTTATCCATCCCGCCCGCAGCCAGCAGACCGGGGATCACCACCAGCAGATAAGCGGCGGCGAGAAACCCCGTGATACCCGCCAGACATTCGGTGCGTGCAGAGCTTCCGCGAGCGCGTAGGGCAAAACAACGTTCCAGCCAGCTCTCAGAGGCAGGCGTATTGATTGAGTGGTCGGCCATTTAGTGGGCGCTCCTTTGCTGATGCGAATAGTGAATAACCGGGTCGATAATCTGACGCGTTGCGCCATCGGTGAGCCCCAAATCCGTCAGATGTGGCCCGGCGTTACAGGCAAGGCAGGTGCCTTCAATGGCCTTAAATACCCGATACGGCGGCTGCCAGTCGGCAATGTCACCGCTACGCTCGCGCAGATTGCGGAATGCGGCCGCCAGGTCAGGGGCCGGAAGATCGGAGAGCATGCCGGCAATCGGCATGGCCACGTGGGCGACTAACTCGCCATGCTGCGCCAGCGCCATCCCGCCGCCGCTGGCAATCAGGGTATTGGCTGCCAGCGCCATTTCTTGCGGGCAGCGCCCCAGCACCACCAGGTTATGCGAATCGTGTGAGTAACTGGTGGCGATCGCCCCCTGAAGTTCACCCCAGCCTTCCAGCAGGGCGATTTGCGGTTTTGCCTCGTGGCGACCATGGCGATGCTGAACCCAAATCAGACTGAACCCGGTAGGGAGCACGACGCGGCCTTCGCGGATTTGCACATCGACTTCACCCCATTCGGTAAAACGCGCGCCGCGAATATGTTTTAGCCGCGCGTCGCCATGCTCAACGTCGGCGATGCGCAGGGCGAAATCGTCCGGGCTGAGCGGCGCAAGATGCATGGTATCTGGCAACGCAGGGTGACTCGCCGCCGCCAACGGTTCAAGCATTGCGCCATCGCGGGCGATACGTTTCCCGCCGACGTAGACCTGGTGTGGTCGAATCGTTTGCAGGGAATCCAGCACCACCAAATCCGCGCGGCGGCCGGCGGCAATCAGCCCTAAATCATCGCGCTTAAGCCGCAAAGCACCGTTGAATGTCGCGAAACGCAGCGCATCGACGGCGGGTAAACCATGCTCAATCAACAGATTCAGCAGCGCCACGATACCGCCTTTTTCCAGTAGCATATCCGGGGGCACATCATCGGTGCAGAGGGTAATCTGCGAGGAGAGATGCGGGAGCGTCTTCAGCGCCGCCACGATATCCGGCAGCAGATAAGGATGCGAACCCCGAATTTCCAGCGTCAGCCCGGCGCGCAGTTTTTCCAGCGCATCTTCGGCGGAGGTGAGTTCATGATCCGACGTCACGCCCGCTGCGAGGTAAGCCTGTAACCCGGCCCCGCGCAACCCGCGTGCGTGGCCTTCAATCAGCTTACCGCTTTGTAAGCCGCAGCTAAGAATCTCCTGCATCCGCGCGCTGCCATTCAGCACGCCGTGCATATCCATTACTTCCGCGACGCCACACACTTCCGGCCAGTTGAGCATGGTTTCCATCTCCGCGCCGGCGAAATCGGCCCCGGACATCTCCAGCCCCGGCGTGGAGGGTACGCTGGACGGTGCGGCAATCATCACGTGCAGCGGAAGATTGCGGCTGGCATCAATGGCAAAACGCACGCCCTCCACGCCCAGTACGTTCGCCAGTTCGTGCGGATCCCAGAATACCGCCGTCGTTCCCTGCGCCAGCACGATTTCCGCGTAACGGGCAGGAAGAAGATGTGAACTTTCGAGGTGTACGTGGGTGTCGATAAAACCTGGAGAGAGGTAAGCGCCTGCCAGCGAGTGCGTCTCGGCGGCGTCGCTTCGGCTACCGCGCGGATGCACGCTGGCAATCATGTCACCGACGATACCCACATCCGCTTCGCGAATTTCGCCGGTGACCATATCCACAATGCGGGCATCGGTAAGCAGGAGATCGAAAGGCGCGTCGCCTTTTGCGGCGTCTATCGCCCGGCGGCGAGGGGAGGCAGTGGTAAGCATAGATATCGTCCGGTCATTCAATATGGGGGCTACTTTACGAAGTGTGAAAGGTGATGGCAAACGTTTGCCTCGCTGAAAAAATTTATCACCTGATAAGAAAAGGTTATTCTGCGACAAACGAACAATGCGAAACCCATCATGACTGAACCCTGGCAACGGCTTCCCGCACTCTCTTTAAAGCAGCTTCAGTATTTTGTGACCCTGGCCCGGTTGCGCCACTTCACCGACACCGCCAGTAAGCTTGCGATAAGTCAGCCCGCATTGAGTAGCGCGCTGCGGCAAATTGAAACGGTGCTGGGCGGTAAGCTGGTGAACCGTACCGCCGCCGCCGTGACGCTGACGGAGTTGGGCGTTGCCATTCTTCCTCATGCCGAACGGGTGCTGAACGTCGCCCAGCAGGCGTTCAGCGATATGCGGCAAATTGTCGAATCCGGGGGCGACGGCACCTTGCGTATTGGCCTGGTGCCCTCGGTCAGTTCGCTGTTGTTCCCGACCGTGGCTGAACGGCTGGCGCAGGCATTTCCCCGGCTGAAGGTGGAGTTTCACGATCTCACTAACGATGCTTTAGTGACGCAGATAGTGAACGGGCAACTGGATTTCGGCATTGGCGCGCTGGACAGTTCTGTCTCTCCGGCATTACAGGTTTTCCCGGTGCTGGAGGACCCCTTTGTCGCTGTCCTGCATGCCGACGATCCGCTTGCCCAATCGGCACATCTTCCGTGGCAGCAGCTTGCTGGCCGCGATGTGGCCGTCTTTTCCAAAGGCAATATTCAGCGGTTGGTGGGGGCGCTGGACGAGAGTCAGCGTCTCAAACTGCATATTCGCTATCACGTCGATTACATTGAAACCCTGTACGGCCTGGTACGCTCTCGGCTGGCGGCGGCAATTTTGCCGCAGCTTTATACTGCGCACCTCTGCGACCCGCAGCTGAGGGTGCTACAGCTTCAGCAGCCGGAACTCACGCGTACCGTCGCGTTGATGCGCAACGCAGCACCGCTGCCGCCGCAGGTAGAGCAGGTGTTTACGTTGTTACAGCGAGTCGTACGGGATGAATGAACACCATTTCCTCGTCGGGAGTAGTCTTCCGGCGTGACGCCACCTATACTGGCTCGGGGCCCATTGCAGGGAAAGATAAATGGAACAATCACATACACGGCTAATTGCGCAAATTACTGAGCGTATTGCTGCGGCGGATAACACGCCGCTGTACCTGAAGTTTGCTGAAACGGTGAAAAACGCCGTACGCAGCGGAATACTCGAGCATGGCAATATTCTGCCGGGCGAACGTGACCTGAGCCAGTTAACGGGCGTGTCGCGTATAACGGTGCGCAAAGCGATGCAAACGCTGGAAGATGAAGGCGTGGTCACGCGTGCCCGCGGTTACGGCACGCAAATTAATAATATTTTTGAGTATTCCCTGAAGGAAGCGCGCGGATTTTCGCAACAGGTTGTGCTGCGGGGGAAAAAGCCGGATACCCTGTGGGTGAATAAGCGTATAGTTCCTTGCCCGGAAGAGGTGGCTTCACAGCTGGCCGTTGCGCCGGAAAGTGACGTTTTTTTGCTCAAACGTATTCGGTATGTGGATGAAGAGGCCGTATCTATTGAAGAATCCTGGGTTCCCGCCCAGTTGATTCATGATGTGGATGAGATTGGCGTTTCCCTGTATGACTATTTCCGCAGCCAGCATATCTTTCCGCAGCGTACGCGCTCAAGAGTCAGTGCCCGGATGCCGGATGCCGAATTTCAGTCGCATATCAGAATGGATGAAAAAATCCCGGTGTTGGTTATCAAACAGGTTGCGCTTGACCAGCAGCAGCGGCCGATTGAGTACAGTATCAGCCACTGCCGCAGTGATTTATATGTCTTTGTGTGCGAGGAGTAGTTCTTCGCGCGTTGGGCTACAGTCGCCGCCCCGGTGACCGACCACCCAGGACGCTACCGCGTTTCCGAGCAACACGGATTCGCCGAGCGTCCAGCCGGACGCCAGTCCGGCCAGCGTGCCGCCTGCGTGGCTGTCACCCGCGCCGATGGTGTCGACGACCGTCACAGGAAACGGCGCTGCCAGCCCCTGTTCTTCCTGGCTGAAATACCATGCTCCCTCTTTATCATGTCGCACGATAAGCGGTGTGCCAAACGTCGCAAGCCATGCGTTACCGAGCTGCCGGGTTTCCGTCGGTAAGTTAAAGCGTGCGGCGGCGATTTCGGCTTCCTGGCGATTAAGCGAAATAACAGGCTTGCAGGCCATAATGCGTGCCATCAGCGCATCAGGAATATCGGCAATGCGCGGGCCAAAATCGATAAATGGCGTGACGTCTCGCAGACTTTCAAGCCAGTTGACAAGCAACTCGCCGCACGGCGACGCAAGCTGATAACCTGAAAGCGACACCAGGCTTTTAGGTGCCACGGATAACGCCTCCAGCCAGTCAGTATTCCACTGATTTTCGACACCGCTGAACGACATAAAGGTGCGCTCGCCGTCTGGCTCAACCAGCGCCAGACACCAGCCGTTATCCCCCTGCACGCCATCAATACAGCTGGTGAGACCTTCACGGGCCAGATTGTGGCGGATGATATCGGCCCAAACGCCTTGTCCGATGGGGAGCGCATTGTCGGCATGCATACCGAGGCGTTTGAGTGCCACGGCAATATTCAACGCACAGCCGCCAATATTGACGCTTTGCTGTTGCAGTTCGATATCGCAGCCGCGCCAGGGAAGGGCATAAGCATCGGCAATCACGTCAATCACCGCCGCGCCGACAACCGTGACCGGGCGTTGATTACCTAAGGTGGCTAAACGCGACGCGACATTCATACCGCCTCCCGTTGCTCGCGATACTGCGCCAGCGCGGTTGCATAGCGGGAAAAATCGAGTTGATTGACTTCGTCGAGCTGCTGCTTCAGCGCCGGGTCAATCGCCGATATACCGCCTAACGCCCCGCAAATTGCGGTAGCCATTGCCCCAATCGTATCGGTGTCACCTCCGAGATTAGCGCATAAAATGGCACAACGGTTGGGGCAGCCTTGCGCCAGTTCGACCATTGCGATGGCGCACGGAACGGATTCAATGGTACTGGTTCCCGCACCGACTACCTGATAAAGCTGTTCGCTGGCGGATTCCGTCCCGCTTGCACTGCGGACAATATTTAAGGCCAGCTCCAGGCGCGCGGCGAGTGATGCGCTGAAGGTGGTCACGCGTTTTTCTTGCGCGTGGCGGGCGACGGCAGGCAGCGAATCGACGATGGTTTGCCAGCGTTCGCCGTCGATGGCGTGGGAGATGGCCCAGGCCACCACCACTGCACCGGCGACCGCAAGATCGGACTTATGCGTCGGGCTGGAGGCGAGCGCCACGTCATCAATGAAATCATCGAGATTACCCGGCGGCAGCAGGCAACCCAGCGGCGAAACGCGCATTGCCGCGCCGTTGGTGACGCCGTTGTTTTCCAGTTCGCTAACAGGCTTACCCTCACGAATCGCGTTAAGCGCAATTTTGGAGGTTGGGCCCAGCACGTTTTTGTTGAACGCGTCGAAGCCCTCCGCCCAGGCCAGAATATTACGGCCAATAAGATCCGGATCGATCTTCCCCTGACGCTCAAGAATGGCATCGGCGAGGCACAAAGCCATCGACGTATCGTCAGTGAATTCCGCGCGGTTAAAGTAGCAGGCCGCATTGTTCTCGGCGGGTCCCGGCAGGAAACGGTCGATCCAGCCAAAATGCGCCTTCACGCGTGAGCGAGGCCAAAGCTCTGAAGGCATTCCCATCGCATCGCCCAATGCCTGGCCGTACAGCGCGCCAAGAATACGTTCTGTTTTCATTTCACTTCCCCTTGTGTCAGTGCCGTGTCGCGTGGGTCGTTTTGCACCTTAATGGCGGTGATCTCTTTGCCCGACTCGCGAAAGAAAATCATAAACAGCACGGCGATAATGGCGATCATGATGGCGCCGAAGCCCCACATGCCCGCCCAGTTGAAGGTCAACCCATTCACCGGCTCTTTATACGCGAACATTTTTTCCATCATCACGCCGCCCAGGCGATAGCCAAGCAGGCTGCCGAAACCCTGGCAGCAGAGCGTGATAAGCCCCTGCGCCGCCGTGCGCATATGCACCGGCGCTTTTTTATCGACATAAATATAGGCGGTTACGTAGTAGAAATCGTAGCTGACGCCGTGGAGCAAAATGCCGAGGAACAGCAGGGCATAAGTGAAGTATTGCTCTGCGCCGCCGTAGACGAAGAATCCATAGCGAATTGCCGCAGTGATAAGACCAAGTAATAATACCTTTTTAATGCCAAAGCGTTTGGTGAAGAACGGCAACGCCAGCATAAAGAAGATTTCAGAGAACTGCCCCAGCGTCATCCAGCCGGTCGCATTTTGCATACCCACTTCGGTGAGATACCCGTTGGCGAAGATGTAGTAGAACGCCAGCGGCATCGCGAACAGGAACGAGCAGAAGAAAAAGACGAGGAAGTTTTTATCGCGCAGCAGGATCAGCGCATCCAGGCCCAGCATCACTTTGAGGTCCAGTTTTCCCGTACTTTTCGGTGGGGTGTCCGGGAGCATGAAGGCGAAAACCCCCAGCAGCAGCGAACTACCCGCCGTGATCAACAGAGGAACGTTGGTCGGTGAAATATCGTTATAGCCCATCATTTGCGGCAGGAAGCCGCAAACCAGACCGGAGGCTATCCAGCCAATGGTGCCCATGACGCGAATGCGCGGGAAGTCTCGCTCGACGTCCGGCACGTTGGCAAAGGCAATGCTGTTGGTCAGTGCAATGGTCGGCATATAGGTGAGTGAGTAAGCGAGCAGCAGCGGGAAAAACCCGGCAAACGTGGTTTGCTGTGCGGCAAAATACATCAACACCGCGCCAACGAACATCAGCACCGCGAGAACCTTTTGTGCCGAGAAAAAACGGTCCGTCAGCGAGCCGACCAGAATCGGCGAGAGGATTGCCGCAATCGCCGTACAGGCATAAGACCAGCCAATTTCGCCTGCTGTAAATCCGCTCTTATTCAGCCATAGCCACAGGGGAACAAACCATGCTCCCCAGATAAACCACTCAATGAACATCATGAACGACAGCTTTACTGTAGTTTTCATCTTTAAATCCTTCATGACAGGTAAGGTACGTAGAAACAATACCATCATGCAATACCTTTTAAATACCTTTAAGGTGAAACTTTGACCTCTGTAACACTTTACCGTCCATGAATCGTGCCAGCAGATTGCGCTTAAATATGCTCGCGCAATGGAAAATTCCCGTATCCACGACCAGACTTATTGCTGCCCAAAAATTCCGGGCAGGAAATTCACGCCGACACGACGTTGGCATTACGGGAGCATCGCCATGACTGATATTACGCAATTGCTTGGCAAAGACGCCGACAGCCTTTTACAGCATCGTTGTATGACCATTCCAGCCGATCAACTCTACCTGCCGGGTCACGATTACGTTGACCGGGTGATGATGGACAACAACCGTCCGCCTGCTGTACTGCGAAACATGCAGACGCTTTATAATACCGGACGTCTGGCCGGAACCGGCTACTTATCGATTCTGCCCGTTGACCAGGGCGTGGAGCACTCTGCGGGTGCGTCGTTTGCCGCTAACCCGCTCTATTTTGATCCGAAAAACATCGTTGAACTGGCGATTGAAGCAGGCTGTAACTGCGTGGCGTCAACCTATGGCGTGCTGGCTTCTGTCTCACGTCGTTACGCGCACCGCATTCCATTCCTCGTTAAGCTCAATCACAACGAAACCCTGAGCTACCCGAACACCTTTGACCAGACGCTGTATGCCAGCGTCGAGCAGGCATTTAACCTGGGCGCCGTTGCCGTGGGCGCAACCATCTACTTCGGCTCCGAAGAGTCTCGCCGCCAAATTGAAGAGATCTCTGCCGCCTTTGAACGCGCGCATGAACTGGGGATGGTCACCGTACTGTGGGCCTACCTGCGTAACCCGGCGTTCAAGAAAGATGGCGTGGACTACCACGTTTCTGCCGACCTGACCGGTCAGGCCAATCATCTGGCAGCAACCATCGGCGCAGATATCGTGAAGCAGAAAATGGCCGAGAATAACGGCGGCTATAAAGCGGTGAACTTTGGCTATACGGACGAACGCGTCTACAGCAAACTCACCAGCGAGAATCCGATTGACCTGGTGCGCTACCAACTGGCGAACTGCTATATGGGCCGTGCCGGGTTGATTAACTCCGGCGGTGCGGCGGGCGGTGAAACCGACCTTTCCGACGCGGTGCGTACCGCGGTTATCAATAAACGCGCGGGCGGTATGGGTCTGATTCTGGGGCGTAAAGCCTTCAAAAAATCAATGGCCGATGGCGTACAGTTGATCAACGCGGTTCAGGATGTATATCTGGACGGTAAAGTCACCATCGCATAATGCCTTTCCCGGCGAGTTTTTGCCTCGCCGGGTTTACCTTTTCTCGTAACGATCCCCCTCACATTTCTCCCTCCTTTTGTGAAAACAGTCACGTCCCCTCGTGCTTATGCCCAAAAAACAGTCAATCGTTAGCGGGATTTGTCCGAGGCAGGTCTCATATTTTGTGCTTAGATTATCCAGTGAAACGCTTTTTCAATTACTTAAAACCGGCTTGCCGGGAAGTGTAAGTCACAGGGTTGTGGCATCCGCAATGCCCACTTTTTGTTGTACTAAGGACACATAATGAAAATTGAATCTGTAAACGTCACTGTATTTCAATACCCTACACGTCGAGTTTCCGACAGCGCAGGCCACTCGCACCCCGGTGCGGAAAGTCTGGCAAAAATGGCGGTGTTAACCATTACTGCTGACGACGGCACAAAAGGCTACTCCTTTGCGCCGCCGGAAGTGGTGCGCCCGTTTGTGGTGAATACTTTTTTCCGCAAAGTGTTGGTCGGGCAGGACCCGTTTAACCGCGAGCGTATCTGGCAGGATTTAGTGCACTGGCAGCGCGGGAGCGCACATCAACTGACCGAGCGCGCGCTGTCGTTTGTCGAGCAGGCGCTGTGGGATTTAATGGGCCGCAAACTCAATATGCCGGTGTATAAACTGCTGGGCGGCTTTCGCGACAAAGTACCGGCCTACGGCAGCACCATGTGCGGCGACGATCTGAAAGGCGGGCTCTCCACGCCGGAAGAGTACGCTGCGTTTGCCGAAACGCTGGTGGCGCGTGGGTATAAGGCCATCAAACTGCACACCTGGATGCCGCCGGTTTCTTTTGCGCCGAACCCGAAAATGGATATCAAAGCCTGCGCCGCCGTGCGTGAAGCCGTCGGTCCGGACATTGACCTGATGATCGACGGTTATCACTGGTACAGCCGCACCGAAGCGCTGTGGATCGGTAAAGAGCTGGAAAAACTCAACTTCGCCTGGTTTGAAGAACCGATGGAAGAGGACAGCATGTCGTCTTATGCCTGGCTTGCGGAAAATCTCTCTATTCCGGTGATTGGCCCGGAAAGCTTTGGCGGGAAGCACCACAGCCGCGCCGACTGGGTGAAAGCCGGAGCCTGCGACATTTTGCGCGCGGGCGCTAACGGCGTCGGCGGCATCACGCCAACCATGAAGGTCGCGGCGCTGGCAGAATCCTTTGGCATGGATTGCGAAGTGCATGGCAACGGCGCGGCGAGCCTGGCGGTGGTCGGGGCGATTCGCAACTGTCGCTGGTACGAGCGCGGCCTGCTGCATCCGTTCCTGGATTACGATCAGCCAGCGGCTTACCTGAACACCATTGTTGACCCGATGGACGCCGATGGCTTTGTGCATCTGCCGCAGGGGCCGGGTCTCGGGGAAGACATTAATTTTGCGTATATCGAAGCCAATACCGTCAGCCACGACTGACAGATAAAAATACTTCAACCCTACAAACGGTATACACAGATGAAAAAATCTTCCCTCGCGGGCGCGTGTTTACTCGCGCTGTCGCTGATGATGGGGAGCGGGGCGGCGCTGGCGAAAACGCCCCCCGATCAGCTCATCATTGGTATGAATATGAACAACCTGCTGACGCTCGACCCGGCGGCGATGACCGGGAACGAGGTGGTGGGTATTGTCGTTAACCTTTACGACTCGTTGGTGGAGCTCGATGCCAATCAGCTGACCAACGTGAAACCGGCGCTGGCGAAATCCTGGGATATTAGCCCGGACGGCAAAGTGCTGACGTTTCACCTGCGTGATGGCGTAACGTTCCACTCCGGCAATCCGCTTACGGCTGACGATGTGGTGTGGTCGATGCGCCGAATTTTGCACCTGAACCTTGCGCAGGCGTCGGTGTGGAAATCCTATGGCTTCAGTAAGAAAAATATCGATAACCAGGTGATCGCGCCCGATCCCTACACGGTGCAAATCACGCTGCCGAAGGCCAACGATCCGCAGCTGGTTATCTACTCCCTCGGCGCGCTGGGCAACCTGGGCGTGCTCGACAGCAAAACCGTTCAGCAGCATGAAGCCAATAACGATTGGGGCAATCGCTGGCTGACGACCAATGAAGCCGGTTCTGGCCCTTTTATGCTGGAAACCTGGCAGGCGAAAGATGTGCTGCGCATGAAGCGCAACCCGCACTACTGGCGCGAAGAGGCCAGGATGAGCCGGGTGGTGCTGCGCCATTTTCAGGAGTCGCAAACCCTGCGTCTGATGATTGAAAAGGGCGATCTGGACGTTGCCAATAATATGGCCGTGTCCGATATCAACGCCCTGCGTAAAGACCCCAATCTGACGGTGGAAGCTGTGCAGAAAGGCACGGTGTATTACGTGGCGATGAGCATGAAAGAGGCCCATTTCGCCAACCCGAAAGTTCGCGAAGCGGTGCGCTATCTGATTGATTATCAGGGTATCAACAAAGCGTTGATGCCGGGCTACGGTGTGCTGCACCAGCGCCCCATCAAAGCCGGAATGCCGTCAACGCTGCCGGACCCTGGCTATCAGCTCGATATCCCACGGGCGAAAAAGCTGCTGGCGGAAGCCGGTTATCCTGAGGGGTTTGACACCACGCTGCGCGTGCTGGCCGATCAGCCATTCCTCAATATTGCGATTGCCGTTCAGTCGACGCTGATGCAGGCGGGCATTAACGCCAAAATCATTACCGGCACCGGTAACCAGATTTACGGCGCGATGCGCGAACGCAAATTTGACCTGCTGGTGGGGCGCGGCGGCAGTGGGATGGAACCGCACCCGCACTCCAGCCTGCGTGCGCTGGTGTACAACCCGGATAACAGCGATGAAGCGCGGTTGACCAATTTCCAGGGATGGCGCACCGGCTTTTACGACAAACAGCTGAACGAGATGATCGATACCGCGCTGCTTGAGCGCGACCCGCAAAAGCAGCTGGCTGACTATCAGGCGATCCAGACCCGTTACGATCTGCTCATCCCGGCGCTGCAACCGCTGTCGCAAATGGTCGATTCGGTAGTGGTTCGTAACGAAGTCAAAGACTTCCAGTCGCACCCGTCAGCCACCACGTTTCTGCGGGAAGTCTATAAAGTCAGCGAAGGAGATAAAGGATGAGTATGGTCATACTTGCGCCAGGCTCGCGCGCCCGGCGATTCTCTAAGCGGTTGATGCAGGTTGCGATTACGCTGTTCGGCCTGCTGTTACTCACGTTTTTTATCGGGCGCGTGATGCCCATCGACCCGGTGCTGGCGATTGTCGGACCGGATGCGGACCAAAGCACCTATCAGCAGGTTTATCAGCAACTGGGCTTTGATAAGTCACTGGCGGCGCAGTTCTGGATCTATTTCAGCAACCTGCTGCACGGCGATTTAGGTAACGCGCTACTCACCGGCAAGCCAGTGCTCGACGATATTATCCGCGTCTTCCCGGCCACCATGGAGCTGGCGACGATGGCGATTATTGTCGGCGCGGGGCTCGGCATTCCGCTGGGCGTACTGGCGGCGGCGCGTCGTAACAGCGTTTCCGACTATGTGGTGAGAATTATCAGCCTGGCAGGCTACTCCACGCCTATCTTCTGGGTGGGGATGATGGGGCTGCTGGTGTTTTATGCCTGGCTCGGCTGGGTGGGCGGCGCGGGGCGTGTGGATTTAGGTCTGGACGGCCTCGTGCCGCGTCGTACCGGGTTAATGACCGTCGATGCGTTACTGGCGGGGAACGGCACGGTGTTCTGGAACGCGATAAACCACCTGATTCTGCCCGCCGCGCTGCTCGGTTTTCACTCGCTGGCCTACATCAGCCGCATGACCCGCAGCTTTATGCTGGCGCAGTTGTCGCAGGAGTTCATCATCACCGCCCGTGTGAAAGGGCTGACCGAACGTCAGGTCATCTGGAATCACGCGTTTCGCAACATTCTGGTACAGCTGCTGACCGTCGTCGCGCTGGCTTACGGCTCACTGCTGGAAGGCGCAGTGCTGATTGAAACCGTTTTCTCATGGCCGGGTTTTGGCTCCTATCTTACCGGCAGCCTGCTGCTGGGCGATATGAACGCGGTGATGGGCTGCGTGCTGGTGGTCGGGGTGATCTTCGTGATGCTCAACCTGCTTTCCGACATGCTTTATCAACTCTTTGATCCGAGGACAAAATCATGACCGTTTCTCTGGATACGCCCGTCGGCACGGGTGGCGGTGAAGGTGCGGCGCGTATCAAACGCGCGTTACAGCGTACGGGTGGTTTTATCGGCAAGATGGCGCGTAATCCGCTGACCGCTATTGGCGGCGGGATTATTTTCCTGCTGCTGGTGGTGGCGATTTTCGCGCCGCTTATCGCGCCGTACAACCCGCTGGTGCAGGATCTCAACAACGCGCTCACCGCACCTAATGCGCAGCACTGGTTTGGTACCGACGAGTTTGGCCGCGATATCTTCAGTCGCCTGGTGTACGGCTCGCGCATTACGCTTTACATCGTACTGCTGGTGTCGGTTACCGTCGGCCCGCTGGGGCTGCTGCTCGGCGTCACGGCAGGTTATTTTGGCGGCAAGGTCGATATGGTGCTGATGCGCGTCACCGACATATTTATCTCCTTCCCAAGCCTGGTGCTGGCGCTGGCGTTTGTCGCTGCCTTAGGCCCTGGGCTGGAGCATGTGGTTATCGCGATTACCTTAACCGCCTGGCCGCCGATTGCGCGCCTGGCGCGTGCCGAAACACTCTCGCTACGTCAGGCTGATTTTATTTCGGCAGTCCGTTTGCAGGGCGCATCACCGGTACGCGTGCTGTGGCGACATATTGTGCCGCTGTGCCTGCCGTCGGTGATTATCCGTATCACCATGAATATGGCGGGGATTATCCTGACCGCCGCCGGGCTCGGCTTCCTCGGCCTTGGCGCGCAACCGCCGGAACCGGAGTGGGGGGCGATGATCTCCAGCGGTCGCACTTACATGATGGAGTGCTGGTGGGTAGTCACCATTCCGGGGCTGGCGATTCTGATTAACAGTCTGGCATTCAATTTCTTAGGAGATGGCTTACGTGACATCCTCGATCCTCGCAGCATGTAATACGCCGTTGCTTGATGTGCGCGACCTGCACGTCGAGTTTGTTAACGGCCAGGCGGTGACCCACGCGGTGCGCGGCGTCTCCTTTCAACTGGGACGCGAAAAGCTGGCGATTGTCGGCGAATCGGGTTCCGGTAAATCAACCGTCGGGCGCGCGCTGTTGCATCTGCACCCGAAAAAATCCCGCATCACCTCCGCGCGGATGCAGTTTGGTGATATCGATTTGCAGCATGCCACGGAAGCGCAGATGCGCGGCATTCGCGGTAAGCGAATTTCGATGATCATGCAGGACCCGAAATATTCGCTCAACCCGGTGGTGTGCGTGGGTGATCAGATTGCTGAAGCATGGCTGACACACCATCCTGGGCGTAAAGCCGAGGCGAAAGCCAAAGCGATGGAGATGCTCGAGGTGGTGCGTATTCGCCAGCCGGAGCGTGCTTACGCGCTCTATCCCCATGAAATTTCTGGCGGGCAAGGGCAGCGCGTGATGATTGCCATGATGCTGATAACCGATCCGGAACTGGTGATCGCCGATGAACCGACCTCGGCGCTGGACGTCTCCGTGCGTTTGCAGGTGCTGGGCTTGCTTGACGATCTGGTGAAATCACGCGGGTTAGGGCTGATTTTTATCAGCCACGACATCAATCTGGTGCGCAGTTTTTGCGACCGCGTGCTGGTGATGTATGCCGGGCGGGTGGTGGAATCGATTGCCGCGAAAGATCTCGATAAGGCGCAGCATCCCTATACGCAGGGGTTGATTAACTCGCTGCCGGATATGCATCAGCGCCGCCCGGTACTGCCGGTGTTGCAGCGCCAGGCCAGCTGGCTGACGGAATAAGGAGCGCGTCATGATTGAAGTGAATAACCTGAATCTGGTGTTTGGTGAAGGTGAGAAGCGTAACCAGGTGCTGTATGACGTCAATTTCCACGTCAGGCCGGGTGAGATTTACGGGCTGGTGGGGGAGTCGGGCTCGGGCAAAACCACGGTACTGAAGTGTCTCGCCGGGCTGTTTACCCACTGGCAGGGGGCGCTGGCGATTAATGGTCAGCCGCTGGATCACAGCATCAGCCGCACCCGTTGTCGCCAGGTGCAAATGGTGTTTCAGGACCCGTACGGTTCGCTGCATCCGCGCCATACCATTGGCGATATTCTGGAGGAGCCGCTGCAAATCCACGGCATCGCCGATCGCGATCGACGAATCAACACGCTGCTGGATCGCGTGGGGTTAAACCGCGCCTTTCGCGATCGCTACCCGCATCAGCTCTCCGGCGGGCAACGTCAGCGCGTGGCGATTGCCCGCGCGTTGATTCTGGAGCCGCAGGTGTTACTGCTGGATGAGCCAACCTCGGCGCTGGATGTGTCGGTACAGGCGGAAATTTTGAACCTGCTGGCGGAACTGCAACAGGAATCGGGGCTGACCTATTTGATGGTGACGCACGACCTCGGCGTCATTGCCCATTTATGTCAGAAAGTGGCGGTGATGCAGTACGGCAAAATTCTTGAAACGCTCACCGTTGACGAGTTGGTTGCCGGGAAAGCGCAAACGGATTATACCCGGATGTTGGTTAATGCCAGCCAACAGTACACCCGCGAGATGGCGCGGGAGGTGGCGGCGTATTGAGCCATGCCGGGGGCGCTACGCTTGCCCGGCCTACGGGGGAGTCGTTGTAGGCCGGATAAGGCGAAGCCGCCATCCGGCATTCTTGCAAGCTAGCGCAACAGCTGACAATCTGGCGGCAGGCGCGCACGGAGCGCATCCGATAAAATATCGATGCGAAACGTCTGCCCGCTAAGCGGTTCACCGTCAAGGTTAAAGGTCATCGAATGCGGCGAGGTGATTTCTATCCAGCCAGAGCGCCCGCGCACCAGGTGCGGGTTCTCTTCCTGCTGCGTAATGGTGGTGAAAATGGCAGGCAGCAGCTCTTCCCCGGTAATCACCAGTAAATCCAGCAGCCCGTCATTAATCAGCGCGTCAGGGCAGAGTGGCTGTCCGCCGCCTGCCTGACGCCCGTTCCCAATGCCAATGACCAGCGCATCTCCCTGCCAGTGGAAATTTTCACCACGAATTTCACAGCGGTCGGGTTTGAGGGTATCCATCCGCATTAAGCCGTGAATCAAATACGATACCCCGCCCAGCGCCGCTTTCAGTTTTTCCGGGGTTTCGGTCGTAATGCGCGTACCAAATCCCCCCGTCGCCATATTAATAAAGCAGGTTTTATCGTTCACGCGCGCAGTATCAATCGGCACATCGCGCCCGGAAATAGCCAGACGCAGGGCTTTCTCCAGATCCATTGGAATACCGACGCTGGTGGCGAAATCATTGGCGGTGCCGAGGGGCAGAATCCCCAACGCCGGAGAATTGGCGTCTTTCAGCTCAATCAGCGCGGTAGCGATTTCATTAATGGTGCCGTCGCCGCCGCCGGAAATCACCGTCGCGACGCCAAGTTGCAGCGCTTCCTGGATATAGCGCGGCGCATCGCCTTTCTCCCAGGTGACGCGAACATGCAGTTCAGCGCCTTCTTTGCGCAGGGTATCAACCGCCTGACGCAACTGCGGATTATCCGTGCTCTTGCCGTTGAGGATCAATAAGCTGGCGGGAAAGTTGGTCATCCTTTTTCCTCGTTAATCAACGTAATAAAAGTATATGGCAGAAAAAGTATAGCGGGATAAGAACGAACTGATTTTCAGAAAAGGAAGGGGACAGATAAAAAATTAGCCTGCGTAAGGGAGATTACGCAGGCCAAGGAGGTGGTTCCTGGTACAGCTAGCATTTATGGGTTATGTTTTTCAGCGAAGCGATAATACCCGGAATAAACAATTAGGTATGTGATCCAATTCTAAGATTCTTCTCGCTTGCGAAATTACCCACTATGGACTACTTGCTGTGCGGGTTACGCGTCGATTCGCCGTTGAAGTTGCGCATCAGTAGCGCGTACTCCAGAGCGATATCTTCCGGCACCGGCAGCCAGACAATGTGGCCATCGCCCGGTGCGACCGGTTTGTCTGCACCTTTGGCGTCGACCATTTGCTCCAGCGTAAAGTTCACATTACCCTGCGGGGTCATCAGCTCCAGGCTATCGCCGACAGCGAATTTGTTTTTCACCGCCACTTCCGCCAGTGCGCCTTTACGCTGACCGGTAAATTCACCGACAAACTGCTGACGTTCAGAAACGGAGAAACCGTATTCATAATTCTGGTAATCATCATGCGTATGACGACGCAGGAAGCCTTCGGTGTACCCGCGATGGGCCAGACCTTCCAGAGTTTCCAGCAGGCTGGTGTCGAACGGTTTACCCGCTGCGGCATCGTCGATGGCTTTACGGTAGACCTGCGCGGTACGTGCGCAGTAGTAATAAGATTTGGTACGGCCTTCGATTTTCAGCGAATGCACGCCCATTTGCGTCAAACGTTCAACGTGGGCGATGGCGCGCAGATCTTTCGAGTTCATGATGTAAGTACCGTGCTCGTCTTCGAAGGCGGTCATGTACTCGCCCGGACGCTGTGCTTCTTCAATCATAAACACTTTGTCGGTTGGCTCGCCGATGCCCAGCGTCGGCTCAACGTTCTGCACCGGAATCGGCTCATATTTGTGCACGATATTGCCGACCACATCTTCTTTGCCTTCCTGCACGTTGTATTCCCAACGACAGGCGTTGGTGCAGGTGCCCTGGTTTGGATCGCGTTTGTTGATGTAGCCAGAAAGCAGGCAGCGGCCAGAATAAGCCATGCACAGTGCGCCGTGTACGAAGATCTCAATCTCCATTTCCGGCACCTGGGTGCGAATTTCTTCAATCTCTTCCAGCGACAGTTCGCGGGAAAGAATCACGCGGGAAAGCCCCATCTGCTGCCAGAACTTCACCGTCGCCCAGTTGACGGCGTTGGCCTGCACGGAGAGGTGAATCTGCATATCCGGGAAATTCTCACGCACCAGCATGATAAGACCCGGATCGGACATAATCAGCGCATCCGGCCCCATATCCACCACCGGCTTCAGGTCACGAATAAAGGTTTTCAGCTTGGCGTTATGCGGCGCGATATTCACCACCACATAGAATTTTTTACCGAGCGCATGGGCTTCGTTAATGCCGAGCTGCAAATTTTCGTGATTGAATTCGTTGTTGCGAACGCGCAGGGAGTAACGCGGTTGACCCGCATAAACAGCATCCGCGCCATAAGCGAAAGCGTAACGCATATTTTTCAGCGTTCCCGCCGGGGAAAGGAGTTCCGGTTTAAACATGATTTTCTCGTTCTGATGACAGGTCAGATCCGCGTCACGGTGTGCGCGGCAGGGAGGGTTCCCATACTTTTAGGGCGGGCATTGTAGCGCAATTCGGGCGTTTAGCTCCAGCGTAAATGTCTGCTCGCGTCCTGATTCTGGCTCAGAATACGGATGACTATGATTTCACGAGCGGTTTGAAGAAAGTAAAGGATATGGCGTTCGAAGGGGAGAGCGATAAAATCTGTTCCCAACTCGGGGCACGGAGTACCAATATTATTAGTGTGGGGTAAGCTTAACGATTCGCACTCTATTTCCTTATGCTGTGTTTCACCTTTTTCAGGAAAGCATCCTTTTCCCAGGTTTGTGGTTCACCGCTATTCAGCCCTTCAGCAAGCATATCGCGTAATGCCTGTAGACGAGACTCCGCGTGTTTTTCGCGCAGTAAGCGTAATGATTCACGGATAACTTCGCTTTGCGTTCGGTAATCGCCAGACTCAATCAGAGACTCGATAAATTCTCGCAGCTCATCACCGAGGTCCACGGTCATTGTTCTGGTCATTAATTGGCTCCTGTGTAAGTAAATGTCTTACGTTAGTGTAAGCCATAAAACGCGTTGCGCCACGGCGTTGATGGATAGATTGTTGTCTGTCATAGCACCGCTTAGCTGGCTTTAACACCCATATTATGTCCTTTTGAAGGGCAAATAGCTCCATAATGTCGCGTGAAATTCAGGGTGTCGGGTAAACAATTCATTAAGTTGCTGACGTTGTTGAGCATCAGGCTGAATTCCTGAGAGGTTGAAATTTTTCTGCCATATGGCGAGCTGCTTGTACCCGTTCTCTTCAGCCAGCGTCGGATGAAATTGCAGTAACAGAATTAAGCTGTCCCATTTATTCAGGTTATGACACAGACGATAATACGCCGAAGTATGTCGGACCGATGGCGCATGCTTCAGCAGATGGTGTATTTCATCACGTGTTATAGGAAAGCGATAACGAAGGATTAAATTCACCAGAAATGTAATCCCGCAAGCGTCCGGGGAAGCCAGCGCTGCCAGTACAGGCGCTTTTATTTCCGCATGTGGGGCGACTTCTGCAAGAATATGTATTGCGGTCAATTGCAGAGGGCGTAATTCCTGTGATAACCCCCAACGCGCCAGCGCCAGAACGTTCGGATCATGAATGTGATGTAGGCCATACAGGGCTGCACGACGTTGAGAAGGCGAATATTCGGCAGATACCACGGCACTAAGCCAGCATTGCGCTACGTTGATGTCGGGCATCAGCATATTCCGGGTTCGCAGACGGATCAGTGCTCTGTTGTCCATCAGTAGCCGGGTATAAAGCGTGGGAGGGATCGCCATTCCGCGATCGCCAAGGCAAAACAGGGTTGATTGACGAATGCGCGGCCAGCGGTCCTGTAGTAGACGAGCCAGAAGTTTGGCACTAAGCGGCAATTGTTGACCTAACCAGTGTTCTACCGCTTGGGTGCGCAATCCCGTATCGGGCTGGCGGAGGACAAGAAGCATCAGGTCTTCGTCATTAAAGCGATCATATTCAATAAGCGTTTGCAACACTGCGCGGGAGATCCTCCTGTCAGGACAAACCAGCCAGTGTTGCAACTGAGGCAGATTTTCATCGGTCAGCAGAAAATGCATGATTTCAGCCACGAACTGCGTGTGATCGCTGCGCTGGCAGATGAGCAGTTTGCGAACGGCAGGCAAATTCACCGCGAATGCCGCCGTATTGTTATGAGTCATCAGGCCGCGTAACGCTGTTTTTGCGGCCAGGCGAACTTCTTTTACCCAGTCATTGGCAGAGGCTAACAGTTCTTCAATAGCCGCAATATCCCGCCGGAGTCCCAGGCATTGCACCGCTTTTTCCCGCAGATGCCCGTTGTGGTGATGGGTGAGTTGGCAGAGCACAAAGGTGTCATGAATATCACAGTTTTCAGGCAGCGCATTGCGCGGATCGTTCACCATCGACTGAAGCTGCGCATTCAGTTGCGACACGTCATCAACAGGCCGTTTTTTTGCGCAAGTTGAGCCATTAAGCCTGGGTGAGAAAAGTGAAATCAGTTTTTTAATCATGGGGTTAATTGATACGAAGGTAATGCCCGTCAGCGCCGACGTAGGCGCCAAAACCGCAATCTTCCGGGGTATCAGTGCTGGCGTCAATGGCCTCTGGTGAAAGGCTCAGGCTGATATTGCAGTGAATCGTTTCATTGCCATCCTCACGCACTGCGATTACCCCTTTATCGTTTTTCAACGTCACCTTTTCAGAAAGCTCACCGATATTTGGCCCAACGTAAACCCCCATCATTCCGAAGTAATAACCTTGAAAATCAACCTGCCAGGTGTCTTTTGGCTGCGTGGGTTTAAGCGTTAATGTGTTCCAGGTCGCTTTCCCGGCGTAATCCCAGTACTCTCCCGTCGCTGAAGGAGGACGTGGCAGAGCCGCCAGCTTATCCTTGATTAGCTCCAAATTGTAGACTGATTTGGCGTCATCGGGTTTAATCATCAGCCAGGCACGGGCTTTGCGCCATTGCCCTTCACGCATCCAGGTCAGCGCCACATTGTTGTATGCCGTGGCGATGGATTTGTCATCGAGATTGCAAGATTCACTCCATGTCGCTTGTTGCTCGAATAAGTTACGTGCCATGGGGTAGTTTTTCGCTTTGTAGAATGATTCGCCCTGGCTGGCATAAGAGGGTATTTTGGCGCAATCGGCATCGAGTTGTTCCTGAGAGATTTCCGCATGAGCGAGACCCGATGCCAGCATTAAGAGTGCAGCGTACTTCCATGTTTTCAAGTAAATGTTCCTTTAAGTATGGGTTTCTACGCCATCCGGCACGCATCCGCTTCCCAGCGATATCCCACGCCATACACCGCGCGGATAAACGACTGTTCGGCGTCGAGCGCTTCCAGCTTGCGGCGCAGGTTTTTAATATGGCTGTCGATGGTGCGGTCAGTCACTACGCGATAGTCGTCGTAAAGGTGGTTCAGCAGCTGTTCGCGCGAGAAGACTTTTCCCGGTTCCTGCGACAGGGTTTTCAGCAGGCGGAATTCTGCGGGGGTTAAGTCCAGCAGGCGATCGCGCCAGGAGGCCTGAAAACGGTTTTCATCGACAATCAGCGGGCTTTGCGCGTCCAGCGCCTGCACGTCGCGGCGCGGTTTGCAGCGGCGCAGGATGGTTTTCACGCGCGCCACCACTTCACGCGGGCTGTAAGGTTTGCAGATGTAATCATCCGCGCCGATTTCCAGCCCCAGCAGACGGTCGATCTCTTCGATTTTGGCGGTGACCATCACGATAGGCACTTCTGAGAAGCGACGGATTTCGCGGCACAGCGTCAGGCCATCGGTACCCGGCAGCATAAGATCCAGCAGGATCAGATCCGGCGGCGTATCGTGTACAAAAGGCAGAACCTGATCACCGTGGCTGATAAGCGTTGGCGCGTAGTTGGCCGCCAGCAAATAATCAATCAGCAACTGCCCCAGCTTGGGTTCATCCTCGACAATCAAAATGCGCGGGGTGTTTTCATCTATCGGTAACTCAGTCATAACTCTCTCGATGTGTCGCGATCCAGCGGTAACTCTACTTTAATGCTTACCCCGCCAAAAGGCGAATGGGCGGCATCAAGCCTGCCGCCGTGGGCGGTAACAATGTTTACGCAAATCGCCAGCCCGAGGCCGGAGCCGCCGCTGGCGCGGTTGCGCGATCCTTCCGTACGGTAAAAACGCTCGCACAGCATGGCGAGCTGTTCATCGCTGACGCCCGGCCCGCTGTCGGCGAACTCAACCGTAACGTTTTGCAGCGTCTTCCTGGCGCGAATATGCACGTCGCCGCCGCTGTCGGTGTAACGCAGGCTGTTTTCCAGCACGTTATTGAACAACTGCATCAGGCGGTCGCGATCGCCGAAGACCATCGCGCTATCGGGCAATGAAAGATGCAGCGTTAAGCCGCGGCTGGCTAAACGTTCGCGGAAAGCGCCAGCGGCAATTTCCAGCAGGGAAACGAGGTCAACGGGCGCTTTTTGATACGCCAGCGCGCCTTCGTCAGACATCGAAAGCTGATGCAGATCGTTCACCAGTTTGGTCAGCGTGGCGACTTCCGCCTGTAATGAGGCGACCGATTCCGGGGTGAACTTACGCACGCCATCCTGAATCGCTTCCAGCTCTCCGCGCAGCACCGCCAGCGGGGTGCGCAATTCATGAGAGATATCCGCCATAAAATCGCGGCGCATCTGCTGATTGCGATCGAGCGTGCTGGCGAGCTGGTTGAAGTCCTGCGCCAGCCTGCCGAGTTCATCGCTGCCGCGCGCGTCAACGCGCGTTGAGAAATCACCCGCCGCCAGTTTATGCGTGCCTTCCACCAGCCGTTTCACCGGTGCCAGCAAACCGCGCGCCAGCGGGAAGGTCGCCAGCGCGGCGAGCAGCGTCGAGAGCGCGACAATCAGCCAACTGGTACGGCGCTGTTGTTCGTCGAAATTAATATCCGTATTACGCGTCAGGCGCTCCACCGGCGAGGCGATGACTGCGCCCACTTCCAGCCCATCGACAACGATAGCGCGGCGCGTGCCATCTGGCGGAACGGGCTCACGAGGGCCTACCAAAACGCGTTCGCGTTGATCGACGACCCAAAACTGTGTTCGCCAGCCGTGCGGTGGCATGGAAGGCCCCGGGGGCCCTGGCGGGCCCGGTGGGCGATGCTCATCATTATTATCATGCTCGAATGAGCGCAAAATCTGGAAGATGAAGCGATCGTTATTACGCAGAAAACGCCAGTTACCGTGCTGGGCGTACTGCTCCGCCAGCGCGTCACTCAGTAGTTCAAGGCGCTGCTCGTTGCCGTGTTTGATGTAATCAATAAACCCGCGTTCAAAACTGACGCGTACCGCCCAGTGCATCGTGATTAACAGCACGATACAGGTGGCGAAGATGGCGAGGAAAAGTTTTCCGGTGATCCCCGGACGCCATAGTTTCACTGTTCACTCCTTTTTCGTCGGGCGATAACCACGTTTTTGGTGACGTCGTCAGGTACGCGGGCAAAAATCAGGGCGGGCAGGGCGATAATCAGCGCCATGCACAGATAGGTGTACATAAAGACCTGGTGCGTGGCGGCGCTGTCGGCGGCAACATGCTGCTGGCCGAACATCCCCAGCAGTAAGCCCGCCACGGTGACGCCGATACTCATCGAGAGCTGCATGATCATCGACAGCAGGCTATTGCCGCTACTGGCGTGTTCATCGGGCAAATCTTTCAGCGTCAGCGTGTTCATCGACGAGAAGCGGCTGGAGTTGACCATCCCCTGAATAAACAGCACCAGCGGCAGCGCGTAGTACCATCCCGCCAGCGCTGTCGCCATAAACAACAGGCTGACCAGCGCGAGGCCAATCGTGGTGGTGACCAGTACATGGCGATAGCCAAAACGGTTAACCACCTGCACCACAATACGTTTCATCCCCATGCTGCCGAGCACCATAGGGATCATCATCAGCCCGGCGTGGAACGGCGAAAATCCAAGGCCGATCTGCAAAAAGACCGGCGTCATAAAGGGCAGCATGCCGCTACCGATGCGCCCGGCGAAACTACCCGCAAGGCCAAGGGAAAACGTCGGTGTATTAAATAGCTTCAGGCTAAATAGCGCGTTGTCGTTGCCTTTGGCGTGCCAGAGATAAAACAGAATCGAGGCAACACCGACGGCGACCAGAATCCCCAACGTCAGGCTTGAGATGCCGAGCCCTTTCTGACCATCGAGCGCCAGCGTCAGCACCGCCATGCCCAGCGCCAGCACAATGAAACCGCTCAGATCAAAACGGCGAGTTTGCAGCGTGTAGTTGGGCATCAGCATCAGGGTGGCGATGCCGCCAATAATGCCGACCGGAATGTTGATCAGGAAGATCCAGTGCCAGGAGGCGTATTCCACCAGAACGCCGCCGAGCGCCGGACCCAGCAGCGGTCCAACCTGGCCGGGCAGAGTGACGAAGGTCATCGCCGCCATATACTGTGAGCGAGGGACGATTTTCATCACCGTGAGTCTTCCTACGGGGACCATCATCGCGCCGCCAACGCCCTGTAATACGCGCGCCATTACCAGCGCATTGAGCGTACCCGCCAGTGAGCAAAACAGCGACCCGGCGGTGAACAGGACAATGGCGGTGAAGAAGATATTGCGCACGCCCACTCTGTCCGCCAGCCAGCCGGAGGCGGGAAGCATCACCGCGACCGTCAGTACGTACGAGACCACCACCATATGCATATGCAGCGGGCTCTCCCCCAGACTTGCTGCCATAGAGGGGAGGGCGGTATTGACGATAGTGGTGTCCAGCGACTGCATAAAGAAGCCGAATGCCACTATCCACAGTTGCCAGCGCACGCTGGCGGGAAGTTCTGTCATTTACTCGATCACCGATTGTCGGGATTGACGCGAAAAACGCAGGCGCAGACGATCGAAAAACAGATAAACCACCGGGGTGGTGTACAGCGTCAGCAACTGGCTGACCACCAGGCCACCAACAATGGTAATCCCCAGCGGCTGGCGCAGTTCCGAGCCATCGCCGCTGGAAATCACCAGCGGTAAGGCGCCAAACAGCGCCGCCAGGGTGGTCATCATAATCGGGCGAAAACGCAGCAGGCAGGCATGGAAAATCGCTTCTTCAGGCGACAGATTGCCGTTTCGCTGCGCGTCCAGCGCAAAATCGACCATCATAATGGCGTTTTTCTTCACGATGCCAATTAATAGCATGATCCCAATAAGCGCGATTAGGCTGAATGGGGCATTGAACAGCTCCAGCGCCAGCAGCGCGCCGACACCCGCTGAGGGCAGCGTGGAGAGAATAGTCAGTGGGTGAACGTAGCTCTCGTACAACATCCCCAGCACAATGTAGACGGTGGCGATAGCGGCGATAATCAAAATTATCTGCGAGTTCATGGTTTCCTGGAACACCTGTGCGGTACCGGCGAACGAGCCGCGCACCGTAGACGGCACGCCAAGCTGAGTCATCGCGCGGTCAATCGCCTCGCTCGCTTCCGACAACGACTTCCCGGTTGGCAGGTTAAACGACACCGTCGAGGCGGCCGATAATCCCTGATGGTTCACCGACAGCGGCGCGTTAGCCGGTTGCCATTTGGCGAAGTAGGAAAGCGGAATGGCTTTGCCTTCGTTGTTAATGACGAACATTTTATCCAGCGCGCTGACGTCCTGGGTGTAGACCGGATCGACTTCCATCACCACTTTGTACTGGTTAAGCGGTTGATAGATGGTTGAAATCTGCCGCTGACCAAAGGCGTTGTTCAACAGACTGTTGGCTGCCTGAACGCTGATACCGAGGCGCGACATGGTTTCCCGGTCATAAACCAGATCCATCTCTGCACCATTGTCTTCCTGATCCGAGTTCACGTCCGCCAGTTCCGGCAAGGCGGCCAGCGCTTTGCGAATTTTCGGTTCCCACTCGCGCAGGGCGCTCAGGTCGTCAGATAGCAGCGTGTACTGATAGCTGGCGTTGGACTGACGCCCGCCGACGCGGATGTCCTGCACCGCCATCAGAAACAGCTTAGCACCGGGCTCTTTCGCCAGCTTCTTACGCAGGCGGTCGATCACCTGTTGCGCTGAATCATGCCGTTCACCGCGTGATTTCAGGGTGATAAACATCATCCCGCTGTTCACGCGCGAGCCACCGGTAAAGCCGGTCACGTTGTCCACCGCCGGATCTTCACGGATAATTTTCATGAAGTCCTGTAATTTTCCGCGCATCGCCTGGAAAGAGATGCTCTGGTCAGCCTGAATACCGCCCATCAGCACGCCGGTATCCTGCTCCGGGAAGAAGGTTTTTGGGATGGCGATATAGAGCCAAACGTTCAGCGCAACGGTGGCGAGGAAAACCAGACCAACCATTCGCGAGTGTTTCAGCACCCAGTGCAGGGATTTGCCGTAACCCTGTTGCAGGCCAACCAGCAAACGTCCCAGTCCCTTATTCCGGGTTGGCGTATGGGCAGGCTGGCGCTTGAGCATCCAGCCGCACATCATCGGCGTTAAGGTCAACGATACCGCCAGCGAAATACCAATTGCCACCGACAACGTCACCGCAAACTCGCGCAACAGGCGGCCCGGAAGCCCGTCCATCAGCAACAGCGGCAGGAAAACGGCCACCAGCGACACGCTCATCGACAGCACCGTAAACCCGACTTCCCGGCTCCCCTGAAGGGCGGCCTGCATCGGTTTCATCCCGGCTTCGATATGCCGCGAGATGTTTTCCAGCACCACAATGGCGTCATCCACCACGAATCCGGTGGCGATAGTGAGCGCCATCAGCGACAGGTTATTCAGGCTGAAGCCGCACAGATACATGGCGGCAAAGGTGCCGATCAGCGAGACGGGAACGGCGACGGCGGGGATCAGCGTCGCGCGACCGGATCGCAGGAACAGGAATACCACCAGGATCACCAGCGCGACGGAAATCACCAGCGTCTGCTCGACCTCTTCGAGAGAGGCGCGAATGGTTGGCGAGCGATCCTGCGCAATTTGCAGGTCAATCGCCGCCGGAATGGTCTGCTGAAGCTCCGGCAGTTCGGCGCGGATGGCGTCCACCGTTTCGATAATGTTGGCTTCCGGAAGTTTGCGGATCATCAACAAAATCGCCGGCTTAGCGTTGGTCATCCCAGCGTTACGCACGTCCTGCACCGAGTCGATGACGGTCGCGACATCGCCCAGACGCACCGCCGCGCCGTTATTGTAATGGATGATTAACGGCTGGTATTCCGCCGCCGTCTTCAGTTCGTCGTTAGTCTGAATCTGCCAGCGATGGGCGTTATCTTCCAGCGCCCCCTGCGGTTTGCGCACGTTGGCATTGCTGATGGCGGTGCGCACATCATCCAGCGACACGCCCTGATTAAACAGCGCCTGTGGGTTTAGCCCCACGCGCACGGCTGGCAGAGAACTGCCGCCGACATCGACATCGCCCACGCCGTCGATCTGCGCAATGCTTTGCGCCAGCTGCGTCGAGGCGAAATCATACAGCTCACCCTGGGAGTAGGTCTCCGAGGTCAGCGTCAGGATCATGATCGGCGCATCGGACGGGTTGGCTTTACGATAGGTCGGACGGCTGGGCATGCCGCTTGGTAACAGGCTTTGCGCAGCGTTGATTGCGGCCTGCACATCACGCGCGGCGCCGTTGATATCGCGATCAAAATTAAACTGCAAAATGATGCGTGTACTGCCGAGCGAGCTGCTGGAGGTCATTTCGCTGACCCCGGCAATGCGCCCGAGCGAACGCTCCAGCGGCGTGGCGACCGACGACGCCATGGTTTCAGGCGACGCGCCAGGCAGCGAGGCGCTGACCATAATGACCGGGAAATCAACCTGCGGCAGCGGGGCCACCGGTAACAGTCGGAAGCCCAACACGCCACAGAGGGTGATGGCGATAGAGATTAAAATCGTCGCCACCGGGCGGTAAATGAAGAGAGCGAAAAACTTCATTTACGCCTCCTCCTCATGTCGCGGGAAGCGTTTTTTCAGATGTAGCGCCAGGCGGTCAAACAGCAGATAAATGACCGGCGTGGTAAACAGCGTCAGCACCTGGCTGACCAGCAGGCCGCCCACCATGCCAATCCCTAACGGGCGACGCAGTTCCGCGCCGACGCCGGTACTCAGCATCAGCGGCAGCGCGCCGAGCAGAGCGGCGAGCGTGGTCATCAGTATCGGACGGAAACGCAGCAGACACGCCTGATAAATAGCTTCATGCGGCGGCATGCCCTGTTCACGCTCTGCCGCCAGCGCGAAGTCGATCATCATGATGGCGTTTTTCTTCACGATCCCGATTAGCAAAATAATGCCGATAATAGCGATCACATCCAGTTCGCTGCCGGCAATCATCAGCGCCAGCAACGCCCCTACGCCTGCGGTCGGCAGGGTAGAGAGGATGGTAATCGGGTGAATAAAGCTTTCATACAGCACGCCAAGCACGATATACATCGCCACGACTGCCGCGACGACCAGCCAGACGGTGCTGCTGAGCGCAGACTGGAAGGCCAATGAACTGCCCTGGAATTCGGTACGAATATCCGTCGGGAAACTGAGCGTCTTCTCAGCGTTCATAATCGCATCGACCGCATCGCCCAATGAATAGTCGCCCGCCACGTTGAACGAAATGGTGGTGACCGGGAACTGATCCAGATGGTTGATGGAGAGCGGGGCAAAACGCTGCTCGACTTTGGCGATGGCTGTTAAAGGCACCACACCCCCGTCGCTGCTGGTCAGGCGCACGTTATCCAGCGCCGCGAGCCCCGGCGTGGCTTGTGTGTCATGTTCCAGCACTACGCGGTACTGATTGGCCTGGGTATAAATAGTGGAAATAAGGCGCTGGCCGAAGGCGTTATACAGCGCGTTGTCCACGTCCGCCATGGAAATCCCCAAACGGCTGGCGCTATCGCGATCAACGTTAACGTATGCCACCAGCCCCTGATCCTGCCAGTCACTGCTGACGTCCGAAAGCTGCGGCAGGGTTTGCAGTTGCTCGACCAACTGCGGTACCCACAGGCTCAGGGCATCGAGCGAGTTCGCCTGAAGCGTGAACTGGTATTGCGTGCGGCTCACGGTGGTATCGATAGTGAGATCCTGCGTCGGTTGCAGGTAGAGTGAGATACCCGGTACGCGATCGACATTCTGTTGCAGGCGCTTAATCACTTTCTGTACGCGGTCATCACGCTCATCCAGCGGCTTCAGGTTGATTTGCAAACGCGCGCTGTTCAGCGCCGGGTTGGTGCCGTCCACACCGACGTATGACGTCAGGCTTTCAACCGCCGGGTCCTTCAGAATGATTTCAGAAACCTGCTGCTGGCGCTGCGTCATGCTGGCGAAGGAGACAGACTGAGGAGCCTGAAGTGTGCCCTGAATAATGCCGTTGTCCTGAATCGGGAAGAAGCCTTTCGGAATAACCACCCACAGAATAATCGACAACGCCAGGGTGCCCAGCGCCACGCTAAGCGTCAGCCACGGATGCTTCAGGACGCGGGCCAGCATATGCCCGTAACCCGCAATGACGCGGTCAAAGAAACGTTCGCTGGCGCGGGAAAAACGGTTCTGTTTGCGCAGTGATTCATGGCTAAGCATGCGCGCGCACATCATCGGCGTTAGGGTCAGTGAAACCACGGCGGAAATCAGTATCGCCACCGCCAGCGTCACGGCAAATTCGCGGAACAGACGACCGACAATATCGCCCATAAACAGCAGTGGGATCAGCACCGCAATCAGCGAGAAGGTGAGGGAGATAATGGTGAAGCCGATTTCGCCCGCGCCTTTCAGCGCGGCGGTCAGCGGTTTTTCGCCTTTCTCGATATAGCGCGAGATGTTTTCGATGACCACAATGGCGTCATCGACCACGAAACCGGTGGCGATGGTGAGCGCCATCAGCGTCAGGTTGTTGATGGAAAAATCAAGGAACACCATCACCGCAAAGGTACCAATCAACGACAGCGGCACCGCTACGCCGGGAATGATGGTCGCCGGAACGTTACGCAGGAACAGGTAGATGATCATCACCACCAGCGCAATGGCGAGCATCAGTTCAAACTGAGTATCGGTAACCGAGGCGCGGATATTGGTGGTGCGATCGGACAACACTTCAACTTTTACTGATTTCGGCAGGCTTTCAGTGAGCTGCGGCAGCATCTGACGAATGCTGTCGGCGGTAGAGATAATGTTGGCGCCAGGCTGACGCTGGACGTTCATCACAATCGCGTGTTGATTATTGGCCCACGCGCCAAGCCAGGTGTTTTCCGCACCCTGCTCAATGGTAGCAACATCGCCCAGACGCACCGGGGAGCCGTTCTGATAAGCGATAATCAGCTTGCGATACTCTTCCGCTGACTGCATCTGGTCGTTCGCGGATAACGTTACCGCGCGGGTCGGGCCATCGAGACTCCCTTTGGCCGAGTTGACGTTCGCGCTGGTGATAGCGGTGCGTACGGTTTCACTGGTTAACCCCAATGCCGCAATGGCCTGTGCATTCAGCTTCACGCGCACGGCAGGGCGCTGCCCACCCGCCAGCGTCACCAGCCCGACGCCGGAAACCTGGGAAATTTTCTGCGCCACGCGCGTTTCCACCATGTCTTCCACCTGGGTCATTGGCATGGCGGAAGAGGTGACGGCGAGCGTCATAATCGGCGGATCCGCCGGGTTCACTTTGCTGTAGACCGGCGGGTTAGGCAGGTCATCCGGCAGCAGGTTAGTGGCGGCATTGATGGCGGCCTGCACCTCCTGCTCGGCAACATCCAGCGGTAACGTTAACTGGAACTGAAGGGTCACCACTGACGCCCCGCCGGAACTCTGGGAGGACATCTGTTTCAGGCCGGACATCTGGCCAAACTGGCGCTCCAGCGGCGCGGTGACGGCCGACGTCATCACGTCCGGGCTGGCGCCGGGGTAGAGCGTGACCACCTGAATGGTGGGGTAATCCACTTCCGGCAACGCCGAGACGGGCAGGAAGCGATAGCCGATGATCCCGGCAATCAGGATCGCCACCATCAACAGGGTGGTGGCGACCGGGCGCATGATAAACAGGCGGGATGGTCCGCCCGTATTGCTCGGCGGTAAAACTTGCATCAGGAGCGCGCTCCTTTATGGCCTGCGGCAGCCGCGGGTTCAGCGGCTTTTGCATCGTTGGCGGCGCTGTGCGCTTCCACCACTTCAACTTTCGCGCCTTCGGTCAGACGGTCAATACCGTCCGTCACCACGCGATCGCCGGCGGAGAGCCCGGCGCTGATCACCACTTTCTGGCTGTCCTGAATACCTGGAACCACGGTGTGCTTGCTGACTTTATTCTCGCTGTTCAGTACCCAAACGAAGTGTCCGTCATTGCCCATTTGCAGGGCCGCAGCCGGAATCACCACCGCATCCTGTTGGGTATCCACCAGCATCCGCGCGTTAACGAACTGATTCGGGAAGAGGGCGTCATCCTGGTTGGTGAAACGCGCTTTCAGCTTGATGGTGCCAGTGGTGGCATCAATCTGGTTGTCGAGGCTCAGCAATACGCCGTCGCTCAGTTTCTGTTTGTTGGTGCGATCCCACGCTTCGACGGTCAGCGGTTTACCGGATTTCTGCGCGTTGACTACCGTCGCAATGTCATTCTCCGGCAGGGTGAACACCAGGTCGATGGGGTGTGTCTGGGTGAGCACGACAATGCCGGTGCTATCGCCGCTGGCAATCTGGTTGCCGATATCAACCTGTTTCAGACCCACGCGCCCGTCTACCGGCGCGGTGATACGGCTCCAGTCGAGCTGGAGTTGCGCGCTGGCAACGGCGGCTTCATCGGCTTTGATGGTGCCCTGCGTTTCGCTGACCAGCGACTGTTGTGTATCGAGCTCCTGGCGCGAAACCAGATTGGTTTTCACCAGTTGTTGATAACGGGCAAGATCGCGACGGGCGTTAGCCAGCGTCGCTTTGTCTTTCGCCAGTTGCCCCTGCGCCTGGGCGAGGGCAACTTTAAACTGGCTCGGGTCGATTTCCGCCAGCAGATCGCCGGCTTTTACCTGCTGTCCTTCCTGAAAGTGCAGCGCCATCAACTGGCCGTCCACGCGGCTGCGCACCGTCACGGTGTTGGCGGCGGTGATGGTACCTAATCCGCTCAAATAACGCGGTACGGCTTCCTGGGTGGCGGTCGCGGCCTGAACCGGCGCAAGCGTTGCGCCGAAGCGGCCACCATGACGTCCGCCACTCGCCGGGCGCTCTCCCTGAGCGGCGGCTGCCGGGCCTGCGGATTCTGGTGTGCGATTCATCAGCCAGTAGCCTGTCACTGCGCCGGCCACAATCAGCAATGCCAGCACAACCAGCCAGCGGGATTTGTTACTGCCTTTCATTTTAATGAGTTTCTCGTCCTGAAGCATTTCGCGGAATGATACTAGTTTAGTTACCGGATGGTCGGAAAAAATGGAGGAAATATGAAACACCGGGACGAATCGTCCGAATCACGACCGCTTTGCGAGGCCGCTCGGGGAATTGACACGCAGGAAGCACAGCAGAAGGAGGCTGCGTTAGAGTGCATCCTGAATCGCTGCAACGCAGAAAAGATGTTCAGCAGGGGGCTGAAAAGGGAAAGCCCCTCCCGAAGAAGGGGCCTTAAAAAGGAAAGGGTTATGATGAGGCTAGTCATCATACTGGTGATTCTCTTAGTGATTAGCTCCCAAGCATACTAAGACACCAGGGGGAGGGGGAAACCTCTCCCTTACCCTCACTCCTTAATTTAGGATTGCATCCCGAAGAAGTCAATGGCCTGGTAAGGCTTAACCAAACACCACCTGCGCCCAGCGGGCCAGACCGGCGGTGACCGAGCCAAAATCATCGCCACCGGCAATCGGAATTCCCGGCAGTTGCTCCGCCAGCGCTTTTTTGATCAGCGGAGAACGGGCGCTGCCGCCGGTCAGATAGATGATATCCGGCTTCTCTGCACTTTCGTTCAGCGCCAGATGCACCTGCTCCATTATGCGCGTCAGCGGCTGGTCCAGCGCTGTTTCCAGCCCCTGCTGGCTGATGGCGGTGGCGAGCTCATCGCTGATAAACGGTAAGGTCGTCGCCACTTCCGGACGGTCAGAAAGCGCAATTTTGCTCTCTTCCGCGCAGCGCACCAGGCGGTAGCTCAGGCGCTGTTGCCACACTTTATAGAGCAGGGCGACTTTCTCGGCATCGCGAGCGTCACGCGCCAGGTCGCGCAGCATGCGGCCATTGGCGCTGCTGTAGAAATCGGTCTGCGCCGGAACGTCGTTAATCGCTACGGCATTCCACCAGGGCAGAATCGGCAGGGCGATGCCTTTTTCGGTTTCGCCCCCCATACCGAGTAACGGCATCAGGCTTTTGAAGGCCAGCGCGATGTCGAGGTCGTTCCCGCCGACGCGGCAACCGCTGTGGCCGAGCAGGCTTTGTTCGCGGTCGAGTTTCTCGCGCCACTGCGGGCCCATCAGCAATACGGAGCAGTCAGTAGTTCCGCCGCCAATATCGACAACCAGCACGCGCTGTTCTTTATCCAGCGTCGCTTCAAAATCAAGCCCGGCGGCCACGGGTTCATACTGAAATACCACATCGCGAAAACCGGCGCGTTTCGCCGCGCGTTCCAGAATGCCCTGCGCCTGCGCGTTGGCGTCATCGCCGCCCAGCCCCTGGAAGTTAATCGGTCGGCCAATAACCGCCTGATCAATGCTTTCCGGCAGTTGACCCTGCGCTTGCTGGCGAATATGCAGCATCATCGCGCACACGAGATCTTCGAATACCGCGACCTGCTGCGGCTTTAGCCCGTTTGCACCGAGGAAGGATTTTGGCGATTTGACGAAGTAGACCTCTTCCGGGTCATCGATGTACTGGCGCAATGAGGCGAGGCCGAACTGCACGCTGTTGCTCAGTACGTCGATATCTTCATCGCGATTGTAGTTGACCGCCCGCCGTAGCAGCGCCTGGGTTTCATCGCCGGTAGCGGGTACCTGATGATGGCGGTAGAGCCATTCGCTGACCGCTTCGCGGGTGGGGGCACAGAGCATCGAAGGAAGCAGCGTGCTGCCGTTTTCCATGGTCAACAGGCGAGGTTTTCCCTCCTGCATCACCGCCACTGAACAGTTTGCCGTACCGTAGTCAAAACCAATAAACACCTTTAAATCCCCATGCCGGTGAAGAAGGGGGGCGACTTTACTTGCATTTTTTCCTGACGACAAGTCGGAATATGAAAGCAAGGAACAAAAGCCGGTTTGCCGCTATGCTGTAGGCGCAAATCAGGGAGAAATTATGTTCGAATTATCGTGGCAGGCACCTTACGACTGGCCGTGGATGTGGGGGTTTTTACAGGCGCGTGCGGTGGCAGGCATTGAGCGTTTTGAGGCGGGTCGCTACACGCGCAGTTTTGAATACGACGGGCATCTCGGCGTCATCACCATGATGCCGGATGAAACGCGGCAGGTGCTGTGCGTCACGCTTTCGGAGGGCTTATTGCCGGTAGCGAATCATTGCCTGACGCGAATTTCTCACTTGCTGGATCTTAAATGTGCGCCTCAGATAATTAATGACACGCTTGGCACGCTGGCGAGCGCGCGACCAGGGTTGCGCTTACCGGGCGCGATGGATGCGTTCGAGCAGGGCGTCAGGGCGATACTTGGCCAACTGGTCAGCGTAGCGATGGCGGCAAAATTAACCGGCAAAGTGGTCGCCGCGTTGGGGGAGCCCTTGCCCGATTTTCCCGGCTTTTACCTTTTCCCACGTCCGGAACAGTTGATGAATGCCGATCCGCAGCAGCTTAAAGCGCTGGGCATGCCGCTCAAGCGGGCAGAATCGCTTATCTATCTGGCAAGCGCTGCGTTATCCGGCGAGCTGCCGCTCAACCCGCCTGAGGATATTGAGCAGGGAATGAAAACACTGCAAAGCTTCCCCGGGATTGGTCGCTGGACGGCAAACTATTTCGCCCTGCGCGGCTGGCAGGCCAGCGATGTATTTTTGCCGGATGATTATTTGATCAAGCAGCGTTTCCCCGGCATGACGCCCGCGCAGATCCGCCGCTATGCCGAGCGCTGGCACCCCTGGCGCTCTTATGCCTTGCTGCATATCTGGTATACGGAAGGCTGGGCCCCGTAAAGGGTTACTCTTTTTGTGAGAAGCGGTTATGGACGCGCGGCATGGCGTCCGGGTGCGCACCGTAGATTGTCACGCGCCCGCGGCCATTGTTTTTCGAGGCATAGCACGCGATGTCGGCCTGCGAAAGCAGGTCGGTTAGATTGGTGTTATGCCGGTCGATGAAGGTGATCCCCGCGCTGGCGCCAATGTGGTGCCCGCGGCCTTCCCAGGTAAAGTGGTAGTTATTCACGCCTTCGACAATGCGCTGCGCAATATCATGCGCGTCCTCTTCTTTACACTCCGGCAGCAGCAGGCCGAACTCATCGCCGCCAAGGCGGGCAAGAATATCGCCTTTGCGTAACAGGCTGAGCATCAGCGCTGAAATCTCGCGTAGCAGGGCATCGCCGGCGGCATGACCGGCATTATCGTTCACAGACTTAAAGCGGTCGAGGTCAATAAACACCAGCGCATGACGCTCCTGCGCGTTATCAATGTTGAGCAGATGCCGCTTAAGGTGGCTTTCAAAACTAGCCCGGTTCGCCAGATGGGTCAGCACATCATGTGACGCGCTGTAACTGAGCTGACGCAGCATCTCGCGTGATTCGGTGACATCCTGAATCACCAGCACTGAACCGATGTTTTCGCCATTCAGGGTACTCAGGGGGGTAATGCTGTACTGAATATCGAAGCTACCGCCGTGTCGGCTATGCAGGACTAAATCGTCGTCAATGTCGCTGCGGTAGAGGTCGCCCGTATGGAAATTCCCCATCAATGGACCATGATCGCCGACGCTGATATGCAGAACAGAAAGCAGCGGTTTGTTTAGCGCTTCCTGCTGAGTCCAGCCGCTCATTTTCTCCGCCACCGGGTTCATAAAGTTGATATTCATGTTGATATCGGTACACACGACGGCTTCGCCGATGGAGTCGAGCGTGATATGTAACCGCTCTTTCTCCTGGAACAGCGCTTCGTTCAGCTCTTTCACTTCGGTCATATCAATATTAATGCCGAGCAGGCGTTCCACTTCGCCCTGTTTATTCAGCACGCGATTCGCCAGCGAACGAATATGACGAACTTTACCCTTCAGCTTAACGCGAAACTCCAGCATCAGCGGCGCGCTGGATTTGAGCGAGTTCAACACTTTGCGGGTTGCGTTTTCGCGATCTTCTTCAACCAGGCAGGATTCCCAAACCTGCCAGGTGGGCTTCACATGTGAAGGGACGCCGTAGAGCTCAAACATCCGTTTATCCCAGCTGATTTTGTTCGGCTTGAGATCCCATTCCCAGATACCCACGCCGCCCGCTTCATTGGCAAGCGTAATGCGTTCCATCAGTCGCTGATTGATCTGCTCAGTTTTTTTCAGTTCGTTAATGTCTTCAATCTGGGCAATAAAGTACAGCGGCGTGCTGTCCGGGTTACGCACTAACGATACGGCGAGCAGCGCCCAGACCACTTCGCCCTGACGGGTGTAATAGCGCTTCTCCATGGTGTAGGTGTTGATGTCACCCCGTACCAGACTGTCGCGCTGGTGCAGGTCAGAATTTAAATCTTCCGGCAGAGTCAGTTCCTGAAACGTCATCTCGCGCAGCTCTTCCGGGCTGTATCCCAGGAAATGGCACAGGGATTTATTCACCTGTAGCCACTGGCCTTCGGTTCCCACCAGCGCCATACCAATGGCCGAATGTTCCATCGCATTGCGGAAACGTTCTTCGCTTTCAACGATATGCTTGCTTTCGGCGCGAAAGGCGTACATCACCATGGTCATGACGTTCGCCGGAAGCAGAATCATCACAAACGGCATCCACGACGCATTGGTAACGGTATAGACGACGGAAACGTGCTGCGAGAGCGTGGAGTCCGACATAATCAGCGACACCAGCATCACCGTGCACAGAAAAACCATAAACGCTTCCATACGCGGTAAGCGCACGGCGCTCCACATCAGTAATACGATGATGCAGGTATAAGGCCATGGCATATAAATCATCGACAGCGCGCTCAGCGCGAGGGTCACGGCCAGCGTTAGCAGCGTTTCCAGCAGCAGGCGCGGGTTGCGGTGACGCAGCAGGTAATGCGGCTTAAACAGCAGCCCTAATGGCACCAGCGCCAGCGCGCCAATGGCTTCGGAAAGCGTCCAGACAATAAACGATTGCAGCGGGTTATCGCTCGGCACCAGCAGATAGACCAACAATCCGCCGACCAGCGGCGGGATCAGCGCGCTGCCGATGGCGAGGCGGATCCAGTCATGCAGATTTTGCAGCGGGTTATAGCGCGGTAACAGCTTACGCAGCAGCAGGCCGCCCACGGCGGCTTCCGCGATGTTAATACCGGAGTAAATCAGGTTTAGCTCGTGCAGCGGGAAGAGCACCAGCGAGGCCGCCACATTACCCAGCGTACAGGCAATGGCAATGGCGGGCCATAATCTGCGGCTGTGGCGATAAAACGCCACCATCATGACCGACGTTGGGAACCAGAGCGGTGCCAGAAGCGTGCCAAGTTGCGTCAGCTCAAGCGAAAAAAGGGTGAAAATAAACGTCACCAGCCCCAGACTGGCCAGACGAAGCACAGGGTGAGAGGGAACAACGAATACTGGCCGGGATACTTTATTCATTACCATTTTCGCGAAGAGTGCCGTTGGGCGGGTTTCAGATTTATCTGATAGTGGATGACGCCATGCTAGTACAAAGCATTAATAATTTATACGGTGGTAGCACATAAATTGATAGCACCGAGACAGGGCTTGCGCAACCTGACGGAACGGAAAACGCACGCTTTCACCCCGACTGCGCGCGCGGCAGAGGAACTTTTCGCTGTCGGCCCGCGCAATCCCGTGCATTCGACTGGTATCGCGGGCGCGAAATCCCTATAATTGCCGCGTTTGACGCTCTGGCGTCGTCCTTCCTTATCATCCAGGTTAATCAGGTCGCAAAAATTTATGACTGATAAGTCTCATCAGTGCGTCATCATAGGCATCGCCGGCGCATCGGCTTCGGGTAAAAGTCTTATCGCCAGCACGCTGTATCGCGAATTGCGTGAACAGGTTGGTGATGAACATATTGGCGTTATTCCCGAAGACAGCTACTACAAAGACCAAAGTCATTTGTCGATGGAAGAGCGTGTTAAGACCAACTATGACCATCCGAACGCGATGGATCACAGCCTTTTATTGCAGCATCTGCAAATGCTCAAACGCGGCGAACCTATCGAATTACCGGTCTACAGCTATGTAGAACATACCCGCACCGCCGAGACGGTTCACGTCGAACCCAAAAAAGTCATTATTCTTGAAGGTATTCTGCTGCTGACGGAAGCGCGTCTGCGTGAAGAGATGAGCTTCTCTATTTTCGTCGATACGCCGCTGGATATCTGCCTGATGCGCCGCATTAAGCGCGACGTTAACGAGCGTGGCCGTTCAATGGACTCGGTGATGGCGCAGTATCAGAAAACCGTTCGCCCGATGTTCCTGCAGTTTATCGATCCCTCCAAACAGTATGCCGATATCATCGTGCCGCGTGGCGGGAAAAACCGCATTGCAATTGATATTCTGAAAGCGAAAATTAGTCAGTTTTTTGAATAACTCACGCGAATTGTGTAACGTGCAGTAATCGCCCCCGCGCATCTCATCATGGGGGCTGGTTGTACCAAAGGAGAATGGCATGCGTCTGTGTGACCGAGATATAGAGGCCTGGCTGGATGACGGCCGACTGGCGATTAACCCGCGTCCCCCCGTTGAGCGTATTAATGGCGCGACGGTTGATGTGCGCCTGGGCAATAAATTTCGTACCTTCAGCGGTCATACTGCCGCCTATATTGATTTAAGTGGCCCGAAAGCGGAAGTGAGCGCGGCGCTCGATCGCGTGATGAGCGAAGAGATTGTTCTCGCGGAAGGTGATGCGTTTTATTTACATCCGGGTGAACTGGCGCTGGCGGTGACGCTGGAATCTGTCACGCTGCCTGCGGATTTAGTTGGCTGGCTTGACGGGCGTTCCTCCCTTGCGCGTCTTGGCCTGATGGTTCACGTGACCGCGCACCGTATCGATCCGGGCTGGTCCGGTTGTATCGTTCTTGAATTCTATAACTCCGGTAAATTGCCGCTGGCGCTGCGCCCGGGGATGCTGATTGGTGCGCTGAGCTTCGAGCCGCTTTCCGGCCCGGCTGCACGCCCCTACAACCGTCGTGAAGATGCGAAGTACCGTGACCAGCAGGGCGCGGTCGCCAGTCGTATCGATAAAGACTGAGTTGAAGCTGGTCTGGTGAGGATGCAATGAGACGTATTTTAACGACGCTGATGATTCTGCTGGTGGTGCTCATCGCCGGCCTCTCGGCGTTAGTTCTTTTGGTCAACCCGAACGACTTCCGCAGCTATATGGTGCGGCAGGTCGAAGCACGCAGCGGCTATCAGCTTCAGCTGGATGGCCCGCTGCGTTGGCACGTCTGGCCGCAGCTCAGCATTCTGTCCGGCAGAATGCGTCTCACCGCGCCGGGAGCAACGGAGCCGCTGGTTCGCGCCGATAACATGCGTCTGGACGTGGCGCTGTTGCCGCTGCTTTCGCATCAGTTGCAGGTCAAGCAGGTGATGCTCAAGGGCGGGGTGATTCAGTTAACGCCGCAAAGTGAAGCCGCGCCGGCTGAACATGCCCCCGTTGTACCGAAAGAAAATACCTTACCGCTGGTGCCGGAAGATCGCGGCTGGTCTTTTGATATTTCTCGCCTCAAAGTGGCCGATAGCGTGCTGGTGTTCCAGCATGCCGATGATGAACAGGTTACGGTGCGCGATATTCGTCTGGAGATGGAGCAGGACGAACATCATCTGGCAACGCTCGATTTTTCTGGCCGCATCAATCGCGATCAGCGCGATTTAGCGCTGGCGCTGACCGCGCGCATTGAAGCTGGCGATTATCCGCATCGTCTGGACGCGCAGCTCTCGCAAATCACCTGGCAACTTCAGGGGGCCGATCTGCCTTCGCAGGGCATCAGCGGCGCCGGTAGTGTGAACGCGCGCTGGCAGGAAGAGCAGAAAACGCTGAGCTTCAGCGACATCAACTTTACGGCGAACGACAGCTCACTGCGCGGCTCTGGCAGCGTGGTATTGAGCGACCATCCGCTTTGGACGCTCGATCTGCAGTCTGACAAGCTCAATCTCGATAATCTGTTAACTCGTAGCGCGGCCATGACCGACGCCAACGGTGGCCAGCAGGCTCAGAGCACGCCAAAACAGGCTCGCCCGGTCATTGCCGACAGCGACAGCGTTCCGCAATACAGCGGCCTGAAAAGCTTTGATGGCGCTATTTCGCTGGTAGCAAAACAGGTGACCTGGCGCGGGATGAACTTCACCAATGTGGCACATCAGGCGACCAACAAGCGTGGTCTGCTGGATATTACCCAGCTTGAAGGCACGCTGGACGGCGGAAAACTCTCTCTGCCTGGCCAACTGGATGCCCGGGAATTAACGCCAGCGGCGGAATTCCACCCGCAGCTTGAAAACGTCCAGATCGGCAGCTTGCTGAAAGCCTTTAATTATCCTATCGAACTGACCGGGCGCTTAACGCTGGACGGCGAGTTTGCCGGTACGGCGATTGACGCGGAGAGCTTCCGTCGCAACTGGGAAGGGAAGGCAGATATCTCTCTGAAAGACGTGCGTGCGGAGGGGCTGAACTTCCAGCAACTGGTACAGCAGGCGGTTGAGCGCAGCACGGATGTCAAAGCGCAGGAAAGCTACGACAGCGCCACGCGTCTTGATAACCTGACGACGGTGTTCAGCCTGGATCGTGGCAAACTGACCCTGAGCGATATGCAGGGCGAATCGCCGCTGCTGGCGGTTGATGGCAAGGGTGCGCTGGATCTGGTCAAAGAAGAGGGCGACATGCAGTTTAACGTCCGCGTAGTTGACGGCTGGCAGGGACAAAGCTCGCTGATTCAGATCCTTAAAGAGACCGCCATTCCGCTGCGTGTTTACGGCAAGTGGCAGGCACTTAATTACAGCCTTCAGGTGGATCAAGCGCTGCGTAAGCATCTGCAAAGCGAAGCACGCCGACGTCTGAGCGACTGGGCGGATAAGAATAAAGATCGCCAGTCAGGGAAGGATGTGAAGCAGTTTTTAGAGAGTCATTAAGACACGTCCCCCTCACCCCGCCCTCTCCCACAGGGAGAGGGAGAAAACCCGCGCAGAACATGTAGATTAGCACACTCTGTCCCCTCTCCCTGTGGGAGAGGGTTAGGGCGAGGAGGGCGTTCTACCACCGCTCCAGCCTTTGCCTCAGCAGTGCATTTTCCCGCGCCAGTCGCGCATTCTCATCCAGCAGCGTCAACGCCACGGCGATCCCCGGCCAGTCCAGTTCCAGCTCATGACGCAGCCGTACGGCGCGATGTACCACCACCGCCGCATGATCATCAAACAACCACTCCTGCGTTTGCGAGACGTTCGGTTCAATCATCCCCAGCCCGACAATTTCATCCAGCTCTTCAGACGACACCCCCGTGCGCAGACAAAACTCAGTGACGGTTAAGGTTACGGTAACGGTAGTCATTATGCTTTCCCCCAGGTTTTACGCGGGTCGAAGCTGGCCTGACTCTCGGCCAGTTGTTGCCACAGCGCGCTCGTTTTCTCATCCGGTTTCGGCGGCATCACGATTTTAATCACCGCAAACAGGTCGCCGGTGACGGTTTTACTCACCAGGCCTTTGCCCTTAATACGCAGCCGTTGTCCGGCCTGACTGCCCGGTGGAATGGTCAGCAGAATGCTCTCTTTCAGCGTTGGCACTTCGACTTTGGTACCCAGCGCAGCTTCCCATGGCGCTAGCGGGAGTACGATCTCCAGATTGTGGCCGACGATATCAAACAGCGGGTGCGGTGCGATGTGAATAATCATCCACAGGTCGCCGTTTGGCCCGCCATTTTCGCCCGGCGTGCCCTGGCCTTTGAGGCGAATACGTTGCCCGTCGCTGACCCCCGCAGGGATTTTCACATTCAGCGTTTTCGGCAGTTCCTGCTCAACCATGCCGAAGACGTTATACACCGGCACCTTATAGCTGATGGTACGCTGCTGCTCGGCCAGCGTCTCTTCGAGGAACACCGCTACTTCAATTTCCAGGTCCTGGCCGCGCGAGGCGCGCTGGCGGCGGGCGTGATGCGCCTGCTGACCAAACATCGAAGAGAAGATATCGTCAAAATCCTGCTGGTTGTAGCTCTGCTCGTGGCCCTGCTGCTGGCGGCCAAACTGCGGATCGTTACGATGCGCCCAGAGCTCGTCATATTCGGCGCGCTTCTGCTCGTCTTTCAACACTTCCCAGGCTTCGGCGAGATCTTTAAAGCGGGCTTCGGCATCGTTTTCTTTGCTGACATCGGGGTGGTATTTGCGCGCCAGGCGGCGGTAGGCGGTCTTGATAGTCTTCAGATCGTCCGTTGGTTTAACCCCCAGAATCGCATAATAATCCTTTAATTCCATAATGTTATCTCATTAATGAATGCGGTGGTCATGGCCCACCTGAAAAAGGGCTCGTGTATAAGCGTAGGGCAAATGTGCGCGGTGGGGCAGAAGAAATGTGTGGGAAAATTGATAGAAGACAAGAAGAGTAAAGGGCTGATTAATAATCAGCCCTTATGTACTTTACACCTCGTAGTTCAGTTCATCCTCTTCCTGCGGCGGTGGGATGATCTGTACCTTTTGCACACGGTGGCTTTCGACCTGCAACGTTTTCAGCGTGAAGGGGCCAATTTGCACCTTTTCACCCGCTTTTGGTACGCGTTGCAAATGTTCCATCAGCAGCCCGGCGATGGTGTGATACTCACGTTTGTCATCCAGCGGCAGCGGAATGTACTGCACCAAATCTTCCAGCGGCATATGACCGTTCGCCGTCCAGGTTCCATCCGGGTTGCGCTGGATATCGTGGCGGGCGTCAATCTCTTCCACTTCGTTTGGCAGATTCCCGGCGATGGTTTCCATGACGTCACTGAGCGTCACAATGCCTTCCACCGAACCAAATTCATCGACCACAAACGCGAAGTGGGTGCGGGCGCTACGGAACTGTTCCAGTGCGGAGAGCAGCGGCAGCGTTTCCGGGAACACCAGCGGCTGGCGGATGAGCGCACGCAGGTCCAGCGGCTCATTGCGTAGCGACTGTTGCAGCAGGTCAATTACGTGTACCACGCCTAACAGCTCTTCTTCATCATCGCCGCCGGTGATAACCAGACGCGTGTGCTGGTTTTTCTCCAGCAGCGCGCGGATTTCGCTTTCCGGGGCGCTGAGGTCGATATGCTCGATATCGTGGCGCGAGGTCATAATACTGCTGACGGTTCGTTGGTTGAGGTTGAGCACGCGCTCAATCATCATCCGTTCCTGTGGCTCGAAGATAGGATCGTCCCGGTGGTCGGCAATCATGGATGCGCTATCGGCATCCAGCTCGGCGTCCTCTTTTCGCCCGCTCAGCAGGCGCATCACCGTTTCGGTCGTGCGCTGACGCATCGTCAGGTTTGCCGTCAGGAAGCGACGGCGGTTGAAGATGGCCAGCTGATTCAGCGATTCGATCATCACCGAGAAACCAATCGCCGCGTACAGATAGCCTTTCGGAATGGCGAAGCCAAAACCTTCTGCGACCAGGCTGAAACCAATCATCAGCAGGAAGCTGAGACAGAGAATAACGATAGTCGGGTGGCTGTTCACGAAGCGGGTGAGGGCTTTACTGGCGAGCAGCATCAGGCTGATGGCAATAATCACCGCCGCCATCATGACCGCCAGATGATCCACCATCCCGACCGCCGTAATGACCGAGTCGAGCGAGAAGACCGCGTCCAGCACCACAATCTGCGCGACGACGCCCCAGAAACGCGCACCGCGCCGCTGGGTGGGATTATCGCTGTCTTTACCTTCCAGCCGTTCGTTGAGTTCGACGGTGGCTTTAAAGAGAAGGAAGAGGCCGCCGAACAGCATAATGAGGTCACGCGCGCTGAAGCTTAAATCGCGGAACACAAAAAGCGGTTTGGTGAGCGTAACCAGCCAGGAAATCGAGGCCAGCAGCACCAGACGCATCAGCATTGCCAGAATCAGGCCGGTGACGCGTGCGCGGTCGCGCTGCGCCGGAGGCAGTTTTTCTGCCAGGATGGCGATAAACACCAGGTTATCAATCCCGAGAACGAGCTCGATGACGACAAGCGTGATAAGACCCGCCCAGATTGAGGGATCGGCAATCCATTCCATACGTTGTTTAATACCTTAAGTCATATGACATTTGTCACACTTCGATCATGGATAAAGCCGGAGCAAATTGCAATGTTTCCCTGAGATTTGTCCGACTAAAATTGCGTAACGGGGAGTAATAAAACCTTATTGTTACTCCAGTTTATTATAACAATAACCAATATCAGCTGAGAATAGTGTTCCGGCGGTGCGGATAATTACTTTATGTCAATATAAATAAAATCCTAAAAAATCGTTTTTGTGGCGCTTAATATTATTCTTAAAAACTATTTTTAAGCCGTCGTTACCTTGCCTGCTGTTTGCATTGCTGTAACAATTCTTCCGGCATTGAATGATAAAGGGCATGGGAACGTATCCGCTAGATATTTATTAGCCGAAAAGTTTTATGCCAGGAATAATCTTTATTCATTGCCGAAAATGTAGACTTATTTCTAACATTCTGAATTTTAGGTGATTTGGTAGCTTAAAGCCAAGGGCGGTAGCGTGCCTGAAGGCGAGATAATCAGCCTCGATTATTCTGTCAATAGCCTGCGGATGAATACGATCTTTTTTAGGATATATGCCATTTATATTCACGCACGATTAAATGCATTCTGAATGCTCAGGTAATGGAGATGTTCGGGTTTATTTAATTCGCACAGGATAATTTCTCTGCCAAAGTGATAAATAATCAATGATGAAATCCAAACTAAAATTGATGCCATTATTGGTGTCGGTAACCTTTATGAGTGGTTGCACCGTCCTTCCCGGCAGCAATATGTCTACCTACGGAAAAGATGTCATTAAGCAGCAAGACGCTGACTTTGATATCGACCAGATGGTGAATGTTTATCCGCTGACCCCGCGACTGATTGAACAATTGCGCCCGCGACCGAATGTCGCGCAACCGAACACATCGCTGGATCAGGAGTTAAGCAATTACCAGTATCGCGTGGGGCCGGGCGACGTACTGAACGTCACCGTCTGGGATCACCCGGAACTCACCACTCCGGCAGGCCAGTACCGCAGCTCCAGCGACACCGGGAACTGGGTGCAGCCTGACGGCACGATTTTCTACCCCTACATTGGCAAGGTGGACGTGAAGGGCAAAACGCTCTCGGAGATTCGCCAGATTGTCAGCCAGCGCCTGGCCGCTTACATCACCGACCCGCAGGTTGATGTCAATGTTGCCGCTTTCCGCTCACAGAAAACCTATGTCTCGGGTCAGGTGAATAAGTCCGGCCAGCAGGCTATCACCAACGTACCGCTGACAATCCTCGATGCGATTAATGCCGCCGGCGGTCTGACGGATGTCGCCGACTGGCGCAACGTGGTGCTGACGCATAACGGGCGTGAAGAGCGGATCTCGATTCAGGCGTTGATGCAAAACGGCGATCTGAAGCAGAACCGACTGCTGTATCCAGGCGACATTTTGTTTGTGCCACGCAACGACGATCTGAAAGTGTTCGTGATGGGCGAAGTGAAGAAACAGAGCACCCTCAAAATGGACTTCAGCGGCATGACGCTCACCGAAGCGCTGGGCCAGGCGGAAGGGTTGGATCTCACCTCCTCGAACGCCAGCGGCATCTTCGTGATCCGTCCGACCAAAGAGGGCAACAACGGCAAGATGGCGAACGTTTATCAGCTGGATATGTCCGATGCCACCTCTCTGGTGATGGCGACCAACTTCGTGCTGCAACCGTATGACGTCGTGTACGTGACGACCGCGCCGGTGACGCGCTGGAACCGTCTGATCAACCAATTGTTGCCGACCATCAGTGGCGTTCGCTACATGACGGACACGGCGAAAGACATTCACACCTGGTAAGCGGCCATGTTTAACAAAATTCTGGTGGTATGTGTGGGGAACATTTGCCGTTCCCCAACGGGGGAGCGTCTGCTGAAAAACCATTTGCCGTCGATCACCATTGCGTCCGCAGGTTTGGGCGCGCTGGTGGGGAAGGGGGCAGATGCCAGCGCGGTGAGCGTGGCAGCAGACCATCAGCTCTCTCTTGACGGGCATTGCGCCCGCCAAATTTCCGGCGCGATGTGCCGGGAGTATGACCTGATTCTGGCAATGGAACGCCGCCACATCTCGAAACTGCATGACATCGCGCCGGAAATGCGCGGCAAGGTGATGCTGTTTGGGCACTGGGATGATGAACGCGACATTCCCGATCCCTATCGCAAAAGCCGCGAAGCCTTTGAAGCGGTATATCAGTTACTCGACCGGTCTGCTCAACAGTGGGCGCAGGCACTGAAAGCTCAGCAGGGATAACAATGACAGAAAAAGTAAAACAGATAGCCCCGCAGGCCACGGGCAGTGATGAAATTGATATTGGTCGCCTGGTGGGCACGGTCATCGAAGCAAAATGGTGGGTGCTCGGTATTACCGGCGTGTTTACGCTGGTGGGTATCATCTACACCCTTTTTGCGACGCCGATTTACAGCGCCGATGCGCTGGTGCGCATTGAACAAAATCAGGGCAGCGCGCTGGTGCAGGATATCAGCAGCGCCCTGAGCAATAAGCCGCCGGCATCTGACGCGGAGATCAGAATGATCACCTCGCGTCTGGTGCTGGGCAAAACCGTCGACGACCTTGACCTCGATATTTCGGTTGAGAAAAACACCTTCCCGTTGATTGGCGCAGGGTGGGATCGCCTGATGGGGCGCAAAAACGAAACGGTCAAAGTCACCACCTTTAATCGCCCGCAGTCGATGGCGGAAAGCACCTTTACGCTGGAAGTGCTGAGCCCGACACGCTATCAGCTGAGCAATGATGACGGGTTCAGCGCTCAGGGAGAAGTAGGCAAACCGCTGGAGAAAGGCGGCGTGTCGCTGTTGGTGACGGCGATCGCCGCCCATGAAGGCGCGTCGTTTACCCTGACGCGATTCTCCACCCTCGGCATGATTAACTCGCTGCAAAACAGCCTGAGCGTCACGGAAGACGGTAAAGATTCTGGTGTGCTGACCCTGAGTATTACCGGGGAAGATAAAGAGCAGATCCGCAAGATCCTCGACAGCATTGCGCGCAACTACCTCGAACAAAACGTGGCGCGCAAATCAGAAGAAGCGGCGAAAAGCCTCGCCTTCCTCGATAAACAGCTGCCGGTAGTGCGCCACAATCTGGACGTTGCGGAAAACAATCTCAACGCCTATCGCCAGCAGAAGGACTCCGTCGACCTGCCGCTGGAAGCAAAATCCGTGCTCGACTCGATGGTCAACATTGACGCGCAGCTTAATGAACTGACCTTCAAAGAAGCGGAAATCTCCAAGCTGTACACCCGCATTCACCCGGCCTATCGGACGTTGCTGGAAAAACGTCGGGCGCTGGAAGAAGAGAAAGCGCGCCTGTCAAAACGGGTGACCGCGATGCCAAAAACGCAGCAGGAAATTGTGCGTTTAACGCGTGATGTGGAATCCGGCCAGCAGGTGTACATGCAACTGCTGAATAAGCAGCAGGAGCTGAAAATCACCGAAGCCAGCACCGTGGGCGATGTGCGCATCGTCGACCCGGCAATTGCTCAGCCGGGCGTGGTGAAGCCGAAGAAAGCGCTGATTATTCTCGGCAGTCTGATCCTCGGTCTGATGCTCTCTATCGTTGGCGTGCTGCTTCGCTCGCTGTTTAACCGCGGTATCGAAAGCCCGCAGGTGCTGGAAGAGCACGGCATTAATGTTTACGCCAGCATTCCGCTGTCCGAGTGGCAGAAAGCGCGTGACAGCGTGAAAACGGTGAAAGGCGTGAAGCGCTATAAACAGAGCCAACTGCTGGCGGTCGGTAACCCAACGGATCTGGCGATTGAAGCGGTGCGTAGCCTGCGTACCAGCCTGCACTTTGCGATGATGCAGGCAGGTAACAAGGTGCTGATGATGACCGGTGTGAGCCCGTCAATCGGTAAAACCTTTGTCTGCGCCAACCTCGCGGCGGTGATAAGCCAGACCGGCAAGCGCGTGCTGATGATCGACTGTGATATGCGTAAAGGCTATACCCACGAACTGCTGGGAACCAGCAACGATAACGGTCTGTCGGAAGTGCTGGTGGGGAAAGCAGATATTGCGTCCTGCGCGAAACGCACCTCGATTAACAACTTCGATCTGGTACCGCGCGGTCAGGTACCGCCGAATCCGTCGGAGCTGCTGATGAGCGAGCGATTCAGCGAACTGATGAGCTGGGCCAGCGCTAACTATGACCTGATCCTTATCGATACGCCGCCAATCCTGGCCGTCACCGATGCGGCGATTGTCGGCCGCCACGCGGGCACCACGCTGATGGTAGCGCGCTACGCAGTAAATACCCTGAAAGAAGTGGAAACCAGCCTCAGCCGCTTCGAGCAAAACGGCATCGACGCGAAAGGGGTGATCCTGAACTCCATCTTCCGTCGCGCGACGGGCTATCAGGATTACGGCTACTACGAATACGAATATAAATCTGATTCTAAATAAGGTGTGTTTGCCCTCACCCTAACCCTCTCCCACAGGGAGAGGGGATCGTACGGTGCTGGTTTTCTCCCTCTCCCTGAGGGAGAGGGCCGGGGTGAGGGGGAAAATGCCATGACTTTGCTTCTCCGGGGGATCCTCATGACCACAGAAAATCCATTGATCTCTATCTATATGCCGACCTGGAATCGCCAGCAGTTGGCAATCCGCGCCATCAAATCGGTGCTGCGCCAGGATTACCCGAACTGGGAGATGATCATCGTCGATGATTGCTCCGAATCATACGAACAGCTTCAGCAGTTTGTCACCGACCTGAATGACCCGCGCGTGTGCTACATCCATAACGATATTAATTCCGGCGCGTGCGCGGTGCGTAATCAGGCGATTAGGCAGGCCAAAGGCCAGTTTATTACCGGTATTGATGATGACGACGAATGGACGCCAAACCGTTTATCGGTGTTTCTCGAACAAAAGCACCAGCTGGTTACCCACGCCTTTCTTTATGCCAACGACTATCTTTGCCAGGGCGAGGTCTACTCACAGCCGGCGAGCCTGCCGCTGTACCCGAAATCACCGTTTTCCCGCAAGTTGTTCTATAAACGCAACATTGTCGGCAACCAGGTGTTTAGTTCGGCGTGGCGTTTCAAAGAGTGCTTGTTCGATACGCAACTGAAAGCGGCGCAGGATTACGACATCTTCCTGCGTATGGTGGTGGCCTACGGCGAACCGTGGAAAATCGAAGAAGCCACGCAAATCCTGCACATCAACCATGGCGAGATGCAAATCACCAATTCGCCGAAAAAGTTTTCCGGCTACTTCCACTTTTACCGCAAGCACAAAGACAAATTTGACCGGGCGAGTAAGAAGTACCAGCTCTTCACCCTGTATCAGATCCGCAATAAACGCATGAACTGGCGCACGTTGCTAACGCTGTTTTCGGTGCGTAACGGCAAACGCCTCGCTGACGGATTGCGGGGGAAATAATCATGCTGGAAGATTTACGCGCCAATAGCTGGAGCCTGCGCCCGTGCTGCATGGTGATGGCGTATCGCATCGCCCATTTTTGCTCCGTGTGGCGCAAGAAAAATGTGCTCAACAATCTGTGGGCTGCGCCCGTTTTAGTGCTGTATCGCGTGGTGACAGAATGCCTGTTTGGCTACGAGATTCAGGCCGCTGCGACGATTGGTCGTCGTTTCACCATTCACCACGGTTATGCCGTAGTCATCAATAAAAACGTGGTGGCGGGGGATGATTTTACCATTCGCCACGGCGTCACTATCGGTAATCGCGGCCCGAACAGCCTGGCGTGTCCTGTTCTCGGCAACGGCGTTGAACTCGGGGCTAACGTGGTGATTATCGGCGATATCACCATTGGCAATCAGGTCACCATCGGCGCAGGCAGCGTCGTGCTGGATAACATCCCCGACCATGCGCTGGTGGTGGGTGAGAAAGCGCGGGTGAAGGTACTGAAATGAATATTATGCAATTTAACGTCCGCCTGGCTGAAGGCGGCGCGGCAGGCGTGGCGCTGGATCTCCATCAGCGCGCGCTACAGCTGGGAATGAACTCGCAGTTTATCTACGGCTATGGCAAAGGCGGCAAAAAAAGCGAAAGCCATGACCGCTACCCGAATGTGATTAAACATACGGCGCGTGCCACCTCGATAGCCAATCTGGCGCTGTTTCGTCTGTTTAACCGCGATCTGTTCGGTAATCTGAACGGGCTGTATCGCACGGTGACGCGCACTACCGGCCCGGTGGTGTTGCATTTTCATGTGCTGCACAGCTACTGGCTGAATCTGGCAGAGGTGGTGAAATTCTGCCAGCGTGTAAAAGCGCATAAACCCGACGTCACCTTCGTCTGGACGTTGCACGATCACTGGAGTGTTACCGGTCGCTGCGCGTTTCTCGACGGCTGTGAAGGCTGGCAGCGCGGCTGCGCGCAGTGCCCGACCCTCAGTAACTACCCGCCGGTGAAGGTCGATCGCGCCCATCAGCAGGTTGACGAAAAACGTGCGCTGTTTCGCCAGATGCTGGCGCTGGGCTGTAACTTTATTTCTCCCAGCCATCACGTGGCCGATGCCTTTAACAGCCTTTACGGCGCGGGTCGCTGTCTGGTGATTAACAACGGCATCGATGTGGCGACAGAAACCATTCTGGCCGATCTCCAGCCGAAGGTGACAAACGCGCAGCGTCCGAAAATCGCCGTGGTGGCGCATGACCTGCGTTACGACGGGAAAACCAATCAGCAACTGGTGCAGGCGCTGATTGCCCTCGGCGATAACGTGGAAGTACATACCTTCGGTAAATTCTCACCCTTCAGCGCGGATAACGTGGTGAATCACGGTTTCCTCACCGATAAACGTCAGTTGATGAGCAAACTCAACGGGATGGATGCGCTGCTGTTCAGCTCACGCGTGGATAACTATCCACTGATCCTGTGCGAGGCGCTGTCGATTGGCGTGCCGGTGATTGCGACCCACAGCGATGCCGCGCAGGAAGTGTTGAGCAAATCGGGCGGGCGCACGGTCGATGACAGAGACGTTCTGCGTCTCGCGCAGTTACCGAAAGCGGAAATCGCGCAGGCTATTTTCGGTACCACGCTGGCGCAGTTCAGCGCCCGCAGCCGTCAGGCCTACAGTGGTCAACAGATGCTGGAGGAGTATGTCTCGTTCTATCAGAATCTGTAGCTATCTGCTGCTACCGTTAATCTACCTGCTGGTTAACGTCAAAATCGCCCAGCTCGGCGAGAGCTTTCCGATAACCATCGTTACCTTTTTGCCGCTGCTGCTTTTACTCTACGTTGACCTGATTAACCTGAAAAAGCTGATGATTGCGCTCGGCGCAGGGGGCGGGCTGACGCTGTTTAACTATCTGTTCGGCCAGTCTTTGGATGCCAGCAAGTACGTCACCTCGACGATGCTGTTTGTCTACATTGTGATTATTGTCGGCATGGTGTGGAGTATTCGCTTTAAGGTTATCTCGCCGCATAACCACCGCAAAATTTTACGTGGCTTTTATATGGTGATTGGCGTCATCGTCATGCTGGCGGCCATCGAGATGCTGCAAATTATTGTCTCCGGTGGCAGTAGCCTGATGGAGACAATTTCGAAATATCTTATATACAGTAACAGCTATGTTCTGAATTTTATCAAGTTCGGCGGTAAGCGTACCACCGCACTTTATTTCGAACCGGCATTCTTCGCTCTGGCGTTAATCTCAATTTGGCTCTGTATCAAACAGTTCGGTATCAAAACCCCTAAAGCAGATGCTATGATTCTGGCAGGGATTATTCTTTCAGGATCATTTTCCGGGGTAATGACGTTTATCCTGTTTTATTTACTGGAGTGGGCTTTCCAGTATCTGAACAAAGACGCCATTAAGAAAAAACTGCCGTTAGCGATTATCTCACTGGCCGTATTTTTGATTGGTTTAGTGTTTGCCTTTCCGTATATATCTGAGCGCCTGGGTGATTTGGGGACGGAGGGTTCGTCATCCTATTACCGTATTATTGGCCCATTGGTGATGGTCGGTTACTCGCTGACCCATATTGATGGCATTGTGCGTTTCGGTTCTCTTTACGAATATGTGGCATCATTCGGAATCTTTAACGGTGCGGACGTCGGAAAAACAATAGACAATGGTTTGTATCTGCTCATTATTTATTTTTCGTGGTTCGCAGTGATATTGACGGCATGGTACATGATTAATGTCGGAAAGATGACAATTAACGCTTTTGGGAATAATCGCAATTTCCGCGTGCAGTTGTTCCTTTTTACGCCAATATCGCTGTTTTTTACCGGTTCAATATTTAGCCCGGAATATGCATTTTTAATTGTCTGTCCATTTATTTTGCGTAAAGCACTCAATATGGCAGACAACGGATAAGGTGGAAAAAACAATGCTGCTGAGTGTCATTACCGTCGCGTTTCGCAACCATGACGGCATCGTCAAAACCTGGCGTTCACTGGCGCATCTGGCGAACGATCCGAGCATTCAGTTTGAGTGGATTGTGGTGGACGGCGGGTCGGCCGACGGCACGGCGGAGTTTTTGGAAAAACGTAATGGACAGTACAACTTACGTTATGTCAGCGAGCCGGATAACGGCCTGTACGATGCGATGAATAAAGGCATCACGATGGCGAAAGGTAAGTTTGCCCTGTTCCTGAACTCCGGCGATGTGTTTCACCAGGATGTCTCACAATTTGTCCGTCAGCTGCGTAATAAAAAAGATGATGCAATGTATCTGGGTGACGCGATGCTCGATTTTGGCGATGGCACACAGTTAACCCGTCGGGCAAAAAGCGGCTGGTATATTTATCATAGCCTGCCCGCCAGCCATCAGGCTATCTTCTTCCCTGGCGTGGGGTTGAAACAAAATCCGTATGATATGCAATATCGCGTTTCATCTGATTACGCGCTGGCCGCCAAAATGTATAAAGCAGGCTATGCCTTTAAACGCATTAAAGGGCTGGTGTCTGAATTTTCAATGGGGGGCGTGTCAACCACCAATAATTTACAGTTGTGTCAGGATGCGAAAAATGTTCAGCGTGAAATATTACGCATGCCAAAGCTTCTGACAGAATTGTCTTATTTATTACGTCTGCGCACCACCGGCAAAACAAAAGCCTTATATAACAAATCCTGAATATAAGGAAAAACTATGCAAGATTTATCGGGATTTACCGTTCCGCAGGGTTTTCGCGGTGCGGGTGGGCTGAAAGTGCAATTATGGTGGGCGGTGCAATCAACACTTTTTGCCTGGTCACCGCAAATACTCTACCGCTGGCGTGCATTTTTGTTACGTCTGTTTGGCGCGAAAATAGGAAAAAACGTAGTAATTCGTCCGTCAGTGAAAATTACCTATCCGTGGAAATTGACCCTCGGTGATTATGCCTGGGTGGGTGATGACGCCGTGTTATATACGTTGGGCGATATTACCATCGGCGCAAATTCGGTGGTGTCACAGAAGTGTTATTTATGTACCGGAAGTCATGACTTCCAGAGTCAACATTTTGATATTACCGCCACACCGATTGTGATTGGCGAGAAATGCTGGCTGGCAACGGATGTGTTCGTCGCCCCCGGCATTGAAATAGGCGACGGCACCGTCGTTGGTGCGCGAAGCAGCGTTTTTAAATCGCTTCCGGCAAACGTGATTTGCCGTGGCAACCCCGCAGTGGTGATACGCGAACGCGTTGAAACTGATTAATTTCTGATAAGTACAGAGGATAAAAACATGTCAAAAGTCGCTCTCATCACCGGCGTAACCGGTCAGGATGGTTCTTACCTGGCAGAGCTTCTGCTGGAAAAAGGCTACGAAGTGCATGGCATTAAGCGCCGCGCTTCCTCTTTTAACACGGAACGCGTTGACCACATTTACCAGGATCCGCACACCAGCAACCCGAAATTCCACCTGCATTACGGCGACCTGACCGACAGCTCCAACCTGACCCGTATCCTGCAGGAAGTACAGCCGGATGAAGTGTACAACCTGGGCGCGATGAGCCACGTGGCCGTTTCGTTTGAATCCCCGGAATACACCGCCGACGTAGATGCCATGGGCACCTTACGTCTGCTGGAAGCCATTCGTTTCCTCGGTCTTGAAAAGAAAACCCGTTTCTATCAGGCGTCCACCTCCGAGCTGTACGGCCTGGTGCAGGAAATTCCACAGAAAGAGACCACGCCGTTCTATCCGCGTTCTCCGTATGCAGTGGCGAAACTGTATGCGTACTGGATCACCGTCAACTACCGCGAATCCTACGGCATGTATGCCTGCAACGGCATTCTGTTCAACCATGAATCCCCGCGCCGTGGCGAAACCTTCGTGACCCGCAAAATCACCCGCGCGATTGCCAATATCGCTCAGGGCCTGGAGTCCTGCCTGTACCTCGGCAACATGGATTCCCTGCGTGACTGGGGCCACGCAAAGGACTACGTGAAAATGCAGTGGATGATGCTGCAACAGGACAAACCGGAAGATTTCGTGATCGCCACTGGCGTGCAGTACTCGGTGCGTCAGTTCGTCGAAATGGCCGCAGCACAGCTGGGTATCAAACTGCGCTTTGAAGGCACCGGCGTGGAAGAGAAGGGCATTGTGGTTTCTGTTACCGGCCATGATGCGCCAGGCGTGAAACCGGGCGATATCATCATTGCCGTTGACCCGCGCTATTTCCGCCCTGCGGAAGTGGAAACCCTGCTGGGCGACCCGACCAAAGCGCATGAAGTACTGGGCTGGAAACCGGAAACCACTCTTCAGGAAATGGTTTCAGAAATGGTGGCCAAAGATCTCGAAGCGGCGAAGAAACACTCTCTGCTGAAATCCCACGGCTACGATGTGGCGATCGCGCTGGAGTCCTGAGAATGACCAGACAACGTATTTTTGTGGCGGGCCACCGGGGAATGGTTGGTTCAGCCATTGTCCGCCAGCTTGAGCAGCGAGAAAACGTGGATCTGATTCTGCGTACTCGCGATGAGCTCAACCTGCTCGACAGCCAGGCCGTGAATGAATTCTTCGCCACCGAACAGATTGACCAGGTCTATCTGGCGGCGGCAAAAGTGGGCGGTATTGTGGCGAACAATACCTATCCCGCCGATTTCATCTACGAAAACATGATGATTGAAAGCAACATCATTCACGCCGCACATGTGCATAACGTGAATAAGCTGCTGTTCCTTGGCTCATCCTGCATCTATCCGAAGCTGGCGAAGCAGCCGATGGCCGAAAGTGAGCTGCTGCAGGGCACGCTGGAAGAGACCAACGAGCCATACGCCATCGCCAAAATTGCCGGGATCAAGCTGTGCGAATCTTATAACCGTCAGCACGGCCGCGACTATCGCTCGGTGATGCCAACGAACTTGTACGGGCCGAACGATAACTTCCACCCGAGCAATTCGCACGTCATTCCCGCGCTGCTGCGCCGCTTCCATGAAGCCGCCCAGCAGAATGCATCTGATGTGGTGGTGTGGGGCAGCGGCACGCCGATGCGCGAGTTCCTCCACGTGGACGACATGGCGGCTGCCAGCATCCACGTGATGGAGCTGGATCGCGATGTGTGGCAGGAGAACACCCAGCCGATGCTGTCGCACATCAACGTTGGCACCGGCATCGACTGCACCATTCGCGAACTGGCGCAGACGCTGGCGAAAGTGGTGGGCTTCAGGGGGCGCGTGGTTTTCGATGCGTCGAAACCGGACGGCACGCCGCGCAAACTGCTCGACGTTTCTCGCCTGCATCAACTGGGCTGGTATCACGAAATCACACTGGAAGCAGGACTTGCCAGTACTTACCAGTGGTTTCTGCAAAACCAGCAGCGTTTTCGGGGGTAACCGATGTTTCTGAGCACGCAGGATTTTGCCACCGTAGTGCGTTCGACGCCGCTTATCTCAATCGATCTGATTGTGGAGAACGCACAGGGCGAATATCTGCTTGGCAAACGCACCAACCGCCCGGCGCAGGGGTTCTGGTTTGTTCCTGGCGGTCGCGTGCAGAAAGATGAAACGCTCGCCGACGCCTTCGCCCGCTTAACGCAGGCGGAGCTGGGCCTGAGCCTGCCGATATCGGCAGGCCAGTTCTACGGCGTCTGGCAGCATTTTTATGATGACAACTTCTCCGAAGCGGATTTCTCGACCCACTACATCGTGCTGGGCTTCCGCCTGCGCGTTGAAGCAAGCGACCTGACGCTCCCGGATGAGCAACATAACGATTACCGTTGGCTGACGGCATCGGCGTTGCTGGCAACGGACAATGTGCATGCCAACAGCCGCGCTTACTTTCTCGAAGGGAAGCGGGCCGAGGTACCAGGGTTATGAAAATACTGGTCTACGGCATTAACTATTCTCCGGAGCTGACCGGTATCGGCAAATACACCGGCGAAATGGTCGAGTGGATGGCAAGCCAGGGGCATGAAGTCCGGGTGATCACCGCGCCGCCGTACTACCCGCAGTGGCAGGTTGGCGAACACTACTCCGCCTGGCGCTATCGCCGGGAAGAGGGCGCCGCGACGGTCTGGCGTTGCCCGCTGTATGTGCCTAAACAGCCCTCCACGCTCAAGCGCCTGATTCATCTGGGCAGCTTTGCCGTCAGCAGCTTTTTCCCGCTGTTGGCCCAGCGTCGATGGAAGCCGGATCGCATCATTGGCGTGGTGCCTACGCTCTTTTGCACGCCGGGGATGCGTTTGCTGGCAAAACTCTCTGGCGCACGAACCTTACTGCATATTCAGGATTACGAAGTCGATGCGATGCTTGGCCTGGGGATGGCGGGTAAGGGTAAACCGGGCAAAGTGGCGAAGCTCGCCAGCGCCTTTGAGCGCAGCGGCCTGCATAACGTGGATAACGTCTCGACTATCTCGCGCTCAATGATGAACAAAGCCTGCGAGAAAGGCGTACCGGAAGAGAAGGTGATTTTCTTCCCGAACTGGTCGGAAGTGGATCGCTTCCGTGAGGTAAACGGCACCCACGTTGCGGTGCTACGCGAGCAGCTTGGCCTGCCAGCCGACCGCAAACTGATTCTTTACTCCGGCAATATCGGCGAGAAGCAGGGGCTGGAAAGTGTGATTGAAGCCGCTGCCTTGCTGCGTGACAAACCGTGGCTGTTTGTGATTGTCGGCCAGGGCGGCGGGAAAGCGCGGCTGGAAAAACTGGCGCTGGAACGAGGTCTGGATAATGTCCGCTTCTTCCCGCTGCAATCTTACGACGCACTGCCTGCGCTGCTCTCGATGGCCGACTGCCATCTGGTGATTCAAAAACGCGGCGCGGCGGATGCGGTACTGCCGTCCAAACTGACCAATATTCTGGCGGTGGGCGGTAATGCGGTGATCACTGCTGAAGCCGAAACCGAGCTGGGGCAGTTGTGCCTCAATGAACCGGGGATCGCCGTTTGCGTCGTGCCGGAATCGGTTCCGGCGTTAATGAACGGTATCGAACAGGCACTATTGATGCCGAAACGCAACGCGCAGGCGCTGGCCTACGCGGAACGCACGCTCGAAAAAGAGAACGTGCTGAGCCAATTTATTGCTGATATTCGGGGTTAAACGATGAGTCAATCAACACTTTTTCCGGTAGTAATGGCCGGTGGCTCCGGCAGCCGTTTGTGGCCGCTGTCCCGAGTGCTTTATCCCAAACAGTTCCTGTGCCTGAAAGGCGAGCTGACCATGTTGCAGGCGACGATTAACCGCCTGCACGGCGTGGAGTGTGAAAGCCCGGTGGTTATCTGCAATGAGCAGCACCGTTTTATCGTGGCCGAGCAACTGCGCCAGATGAATAAGCTGACCGAGAATATCATTCTCGAACCTGTCGGGCGCAATACCGCCCCGGCGATTGCCCTGGCGGCGCTGGCGGCGGTACGTCGTGATACCGGCTGCGACCCGCTGATGCTGGTGCTGGCAGCCGACCACGTGATTCAGAATGAAGAAGCGTTCCGTGAAGCGGTGCGCAATGCGACGCCGTACGCAGAAAGCGGAAAGCTGGTCACGTTTGGTATCGTGCCCGATATGCCGGAAACCGGCTACGGATACATTCGTCGGGGTGATGTCAGCCCTGGCGAAAAAGACGCAGTGGCCTTTGATGTCGCCCAGTTTGTTGAAAAACCGAATCTTGATACCGCCCAGGCGTATGTCTCCAGCGGCGAATACTACTGGAACAGCGGCATGTTCCTGTTCCGTGCCGGGCGCTTCCTCGAAGAGTTGAAAAAATATCGTCCGGACATTCTCGACGCCTGCGAAAAAGCCATGAACGTCACCGACCCGGATCTGGATTTTATCCGCGTTGATGAAGCGGCGTTTGTCGCCTGCCCGGAAGAGTCTGTCGATTATGCGGTAATGGAACAGACCGCCGATGCGGTGGTGGTGCCGATGGACGCGGGCTGGAGCGACGTGGGTTCCTGGTCCTCACTGTGGGAAATCAGCAACCACACGCCGGAAGGCAACGTGCATCACGGTGATGTCATCAGCCACAAAACCGAAAACAGCTATGTGTACGCCGAATCCAGCCTGGTGACGACCGTCGGTGTAAAGGATTTGGTGGTGGTGCAAACCAAAGACGCGGTGCTGATCGCCGATCGCAGCGCGGTGCAGGACGTCAAAAAAGTCGTCGAGCAGATTAAAGCCGATGGTCGCCATGAGCATCATATTCACCGCGAAGTGTATCGCCCGTGGGGGAAATATGACTCGATTGATTCCGGCGAACGCTATCAGGTGAAACGGATCACCGTGAAACCGGGCGAGGGGCTTTCACTGCAAATGCATCACCACCGGGCAGAACACTGGATTGTGGTGGCGGGCACCGCCAAAGTCACCATCAACGATGAGATCAAGCTGCTGGGTGAAAATGAATCTATCTATATTCCGCTTGGCGCGACGCACAGCCTCGAAAACCCCGGCAAGATCCCGCTCGATTTAATTGAAGTCCGTTCCGGTTCGTATCTGGAAGAGGACGATGTGGTGCGCTTCGCGGACCGCTACGGGCGCGTGTAGCGCGTTTTGTTAGCCGGATAAGCGCAGCGCCATCCGGCAATTCACGACACTGAAAATAATGACCCTCACCGGTCAGGGCCAACTGTTGCCTGAAGAAAGGTAAAAACATGAAAACGTTAACCTGTTTTAAAGCCTATGACATTCGCGGCAAATTAGGCGAAGAGCTGAATGAAGATATTGCGTGGCGTATTGGCCGCGCCTATGGCGAGTTTCTGCAACCAAAAACCATTGTGCTGGGCGGCGATGTGCGTCTGACCAGCGAAGCGCTGAAGCTGGCGCTGGCACGCGGCCTGCGCGATGCGGGCGTCGATGTGCTCGATATTGGCCTTTCCGGCACAGAAGAGATCTACTTTGCGACCTTCCATCTTGGCATCGACGGCGGCATTGAAGTCACCGCCAGCCATAATCCGATGGATTACAACGGCATGAAACTGGTGCGCGAAGGCGCGCGCCCAATCAGCGGTGATACCGGGCTGCGCGATGTGCAGCGACTGGCGGAAGCCAACGACTTCCCGCCGGTGGATGAAAGTCAGCGCGGCAGCTATCAGAAAATTGATCTGCGCGACGCGTATATCGATCACCTGTTGCAGTACATCAACGTCAAAAACCTGACGCCGCTCAAGCTGGTGGTGAACTCCGGCAACGGCGCGGCAGGCCCGGTGATTGATGCGCTGGAAGCGCGCTTTAACGCGCTGAATGTGCCGGTGACGCTGATTAAAGTGCACAACACCCCGGACGGCAATTTCCCCAACGGTATTCCTAACCCGTTGTTACCTGAATGTCGCGATGACACTCGCAACGCGGTAATCGAACATGGCGCGGATATGGGTATCGCCTTTGACGGCGATTTCGACCGCTGCTTCCTGTTCGATGAGACCGGGCAGTTTATCGAAGGCTATTACATTGTCGGCCTACTGGCGGAAGCGTTCCTTGAGAAAAATCCGGGCGCCAAAATCATTCATGACCCGCGTCTGTCGTGGAACACGGTGGATGTGGTAACGGCGGCAGGCGGCACGCCGGTGATGTCGAAAACCGGGCACGCCTTTATCAAAGAACGCATGCGTAAAGACGACGCCATCTACGGCGGCGAAATGAGTGCCCATCACTACTTCCGTGATTTTGCTTACTGCGACAGCGGGATGATCCCGTGGCTGCTGGTCAGCGAACTGCTGTGCCTGAAAGGAAAAACGCTGGGCGAACTGGTGCGTGACCGCATGGCGGCTTTCCCGGCAAGTGGCGAGATCAACAGCAAACTGGCGGAGCCTGCTACGGCGATTGCCCGCGTGGAGCAGCATTTTGCTAATGAGGCGCTGGAAATTGACCGCACCGATGGCATCAGCCTGGCGTTTGCCGACTGGCGCTTTAACCTGCGTTCCTCGAACACCGAACCGGTGGTGCGTCTGAATGTGGAATCGCGCGGCGACACGCCGCTGATGCAGGCGCGAACGCAGGATATTCTGGCGCTGCTTAAGCAGTAGACCCTCACCCTAACCCTCTCCCTCAGGGAGAGGGAACCGATCGTGCCATGGGTTAAGTGTGTGCGGTTTTCTCCCTCTCCCTTGGGGAGGGGCGGGGTGAGGGGGATTATGAAAAAGGAACAACGATGACGACTCTAAAAAAGCGCGAGCGAGCCAAAACGAATGCATCGTTAATCTCAATGGTGCAGCGTTTTTCGGATATCACCATTATGCTCGGCGGGCTGTGGGTAGTGTGCAAAGCAGCGGCGCTGCCGTTTTTGTATCTCCATCTGCTGATGGCGCTGGTCACGCTGGTGGTGTTCCAGATGATCGGTGGGATCACCGATTTCTACCGTTCGTGGCGCGGCGTGCGCATTACCACCGAACTGCTCTTGCTGCTACAGAACTGGACCCTGAGCCTGGTGTTCAGCGCCGGGCTGCTGGCGTTTGACGATGATTTCAGCACCAATATCAGCGTCTGGCTGGGGTGGTACTTACTGACCACCTGCGGCATGTTGGCCAGCCGGGCGTTTATTCGTTATGGCGCGGGTGTGCTGCGCAATCACGGCTATAACACCCGTTTTGTGGCGGTGGCGGGCGATCTCCCGCAGGGGCAGGCGTTGCTGGAGAGTTTTCGCAATCAGCCGTGGCTCGGTTATGAAGTGGTGGGTACCTATCATGACGCCAAACCGGGCGGCGTCAGCGCCGATTGGGCGGGCAATATCCAGCAACTGCTGGACGATGCGCGCGCGGGCAAAATTCATAACGTCTATATCGCGATGTCGATGCAGGAAGAAAGCCTGATCAAAAAACTGATGCGCGAGCTGGCGGACACCACCTGCTCGGTGCTGATCATCCCCGATGTCTTTACCTTCAATATTCTTCACTCGCGTATTGAAGAGGTGAATGGCGTACCGGTGGTGCCGCTGTACGACACGCCGCTGTCTGGCGTGAACCGCATCATCAAACGGCTGGAAGATATTGTGCTGGCCAGCATGATCCTGCTGCTGATCTCACCTGCGTTGTGCTGCATTGCCCTGGCGGTGAAACTTACCTCTGCCGGGCCGGTCATTTTCCGCCAGACCCGTTACGGCATGGACGGTAAGCCTATCAAAGTATGGAAATTCCGCTCGATGAAAGTGATGGAAAACGACGCGGTGGTCACTCAGGCGACACAGAACGACCCGCGCGTGACGCCCGTTGGAAACTTCCTGCGCCGCACCTCGCTCGATGAACTGCCGCAGTTTATCAATGTGCTCACCGGCGGCATGTCGATCGTCGGCCCGCGTCCTCATGCGGTGGCGCATAACGAACAGTATCGTCAGTTGATTGAAGGTTACATGCTGCGCCACAAAGTGAAGCCGGGCATTACCGGCTGGGCGCAGATTAACGGCTGGCGCGGTGAGACCGACACGCTGGAAAAAATGGAAAAACGCGTCGAGTTCGACCTGGAATACATTCGCGAGTGGAGCCTGTGGTTCGATATCAAAATTGTTTTCCTGACGGTGTTTAAAGGCTTCGTCAGTAAAACGGCGTATTGAGGAACAGGTATGAGCCTGAGAGAAAAAACCATCAGCGGTGCGAAGTGGTCGGCCATGGCGACCGTGATCATCATCGGCCTGGGGCTGGTGCAGATGACGGTGCTGGCGCGCATCATCGATAACCACCAGTTCGGTCTGCTGACCGTTTCACTGGTGATTATCGCGCTGGCCGATACGCTGTCTGATTTCGGTATTGCGAACTCGATTATTCAGCGCAAAGAGATAAGCCATCTCGAACTGACCACCCTGTACTGGCTGAACGTCGGGCTGGGCGTGGTGGTTTGCGGGGCGGTGTTTGCCCTGAGCGGGGCGATTGCCAGCGTGTTACATAACCCGGATTTACAGCCGCTGATTCAGACCTTATCGCTGGCGTTTATTGTTATCCCCCACGGGCAGCAGTTTCGCGCGCTGATGCAAAAAGAGCTGGAGTTCAACAAGATTGGCCTGATTGAAACCAGCTCGGTGCTGGCGGGTTTTACCTTCACCGTGGTGTCGGCGCATTTCTGGCCGTTAGCCATGACCGCGATTCTCGGTTATCTGGTTAATAGCGCAGTGCGTACGCTGCTGTTTGGCTATTTTGGCCGCAAAATTTATCGCCCTGGGCTGCATTTCTCGCTGGCGAGCGTGTCGTCTAACCTGCGCTTCGGTGCCTGGCTGACGGCGGATAGCGTGATCAACTATGTGAACACCAACCTCTCGACGCTGGTACTGGCGCGTATTCTGGGGGCGAGCGTCGCGGGCGGCTACAACCTGGCCTACAACGTGGCGGTGGTACCGCCGATGAAGCTGAACCCGATTATCACCCGCGTGCTGTTCCCGGCGTTCGCCAAAATCCAGGACGACACGGCCAAACTGCGCGTGAACTTCTACAAGCTGCTTTCCGTGGTTGGCATTATCAACTTCCCGGCGCTGCTCGGGCTGATGGTGGTGAGCAACAACTTTGTGCCGCTGGTTTTTGGTGAGAAGTGGGTGAGCATCATTCCGGTGCTGCAACTGTTGTGCGTGGTGGGGCTGCTGCGTTCGGTGGGGAATCCGATTGGCTCGCTGCTGATGGCGAAGGCGCGCGTCGATATCAGCTTTAAATTCAACGTCTTTAAAACCTGCCTGTTTATCCCGGCGATTATCGTCGGCGGCCAGTTGGGCGGCGCCATTGGCGTCACGCTGGGCTTCCTGCTGGTGCAGATTATCAACACCATTCTGAGCTATTTCGTGCTGATCAAACCCATTCTGGGCTCCAGCTACCGTGAATACATTCTCAGCCTGTGGCTGCCGTTCTATCTCTCTTTGCCCACGCTCGCGGTGAGCTACGGCCTGGGGTGGGCGCTGAACGGCCAGCTGTCGCTGGCGCTGCTGCTGGCGGTGCAAATTGCCGCGGGTGTACTGGCCTTTGGGGCGATGATTGTGCTCTCCCGCCACCCGCTGGTGGTGGAGATGAAGCGCCAGTTGTGCCGTAACGAGAAGATGAAAACGCTGCTTCGCGCAGGCTAATTTTTTGAGGTCATTATGAAATTATTGATTCTTGGCAACCACACCTGCGGCAACCGTGGCGATAGCGCCATTTTGCGCGGGCTTTTAGATGCCATCAACACGCTGTCGCCTGAGGCCGAAGTGGATGTGATGAGCCGTTATCCGGTGAGTTCTTCCTGGTTGTTAAATCGCCCGGTGATGGGCGACCCGCTCTATTTGCAGATGAAAGCGCACAACAATGCGCCGGGCATGGTCGGGCGAGTGAAAAAAGTACTGCGCCGACGCTATCAGCACCAGGTGCTGCTCTCGCGCGTCACCGACAGCGGCAAACTGCGTAATATCGCGATTGCTCAGGGCTTTACCGATTTTGTGCGCCTGCTGTCAGGCTACGATGCGATTATCCAGGTGGGCGGCTCGTTCTTCGTTGACCTGTATGGTGTGACGCAGTTTGAGCATGCGCTGTGCACCTTTATGGCGAAAAAACCGATTTATATGGTCGGCCATAGCGTCGGCCCATTCCAGGCACCGGCGTTTAACCAGATGGCAAACTATGTCTTCGGCCACTGCGACGCGCTGTTCCTGCGCGAATCGGTGAGTCTTGACCTGATGAAGCGCAGCGACATTGACACCTCGAAAGTGGAGAAGGGTGTCGATACTGCCTGGCTGGTGGATCATCACAATGACAGCTTTGACGCGAGCTACGCCGTTCAACACTGGCTGAACGTGGCGCAGCAGCAGAAAACCGTTGCTATTACGCTGCGCGAACTGGCGCCGTTTGATAAGCGCCTCGGCACCACGCAGGAAGCCTACGAAAAAGCGTTTGCGGGCGTAGTCAACCGTATCATCGCCAGCGGCTGGCAGGTGATGGCGCTCTCTACCTGTACGGGTATCGACAGCTACAACAAAGACGATCGCATGGTGGCGCTGAACATGCGTGACCACATTCAGGACCCGTCGCGCTATCACGTGGTGATGGACGAACTCAACGATCTGGAAATGGGCAAACTGCTGGGCGCCTGTGACCTGACGGTCGGGACGCGTCTGCATTCAGCGATTATCTCCATGAACTTCGGTACGCCCGCCATTGCCATTAATTACGAACACAAATCCGCGGGCATTATGCAGCAGCTTGGTATGCCGGAGATGGCGGTGGATATTCGTCATCTGCTGAACGGCGACCTGGAAGCGATGGCGGCAGACACCCTGGGCCAACTCTCCACCCTGGTGCCGCGCCTGAACGAGGCGGTGGCGCGGGAACGTGCGGCGGGGCTGGCGATGGTGGAATCGGTCTTAACGCGCATCGGGGAGGGAAAATGAAGGTTGGTTTCTTCTTACTGAAATTCCCGTTGTCGTCTGAAACGTTTGTGCTTAACCAGATTGTGGCCTTTATCGAAATGGGCCACGAGGTCGAAATTATCGCCCTGCAAAAGGGCGATATGACCAACACCCACGCGGCGTACACCCAATATGACCTCGCGGCGAAAACCTGCTGGTTACAGGATGAACCGGTGAGTACGGGAGCGAAGTTTCGTCATCGCGCAGTCAGCACGCTGCGTGGGTTACATCGCCCGGCAACGTGGCAGGCGCTGAATATGAAGCGCTACGGCCACGAAGCGCGCAACCTGATCCTTTCGGCCATTTGCGGCAATAACGCCCAACCGTTTAGCGCCGATGTCTTTATCGCCCACTTCGGCCCGGCGGGGGTAACAGCAGCGAAACTGCGCGAACTGGGTGTGATCCGCGGCAAAATCGCCACCGTTTTTCACGGGATTGATATCTCCAGCCGCGATGTACTCAGCCACTACACGCCGGAATATCAGCAACTGTTCCGACGGGGCGATTTAATGTTACCCATCAGTGAGTTGTGGGCGAAACGGCTACAGGGCATGGGCTGCCCGAGCGCCAAAATCGCCGTCTCGCGAATGGGCGTTAACATGGAGCGCTTCGCCTTGCGCCCAACGAAAGCGCCGGGCGACACGCTGCAAATTATCTCTGTGGCCCGCCTGACCGAGAAAAAAGGTCTGCACGTGGCGATTGAAGCCTGCCGCCAGTTGAAAGAGCGCGGGGTCGCATTTCATTACCGCATCCTCGGCATTGGCCCGTGGGAACGCCGCCTGCGCACGCTGATCGAACAGTATCAACTGGAAGGGTACGTGGAGATGCCGGGGTTCAAGCCCAGCCACGAGGTAAAAGCGATGCTCGATGACGCGGATGTGTTCCTGCTGCCGTCAATTACCGGCGCGGATGGCGATATGGAGGGCATTCCCGTGGCGCTGATGGAAGCGATGGCGGTGGGCATTCCGGTGCTTTCTACCCAGCATAGCGGTATTCCGGAACTGATAGACGCCAACGCCTCCGGCTGGCTGGTGGCGGAGAACGACGCCCCGGCACTGGCGGGCAAACTCAGCGAACTGCGCCATCTTGATGAACAGGCGCTGCGCCCGGTACTCCAGCGCGCTCGCGAAAAAGTTGAAACCGAGTTCAATCAGCAGGTGATTAACCGCCAGCTCGCGAGCCTGCTGCAAACCCTTTGCTATTGAGGTTGCATGGATAAAAAATTCTCCCGACGTCGCTTCCTGTCGGCAGGCGCTGCGCTTGCCGCCGTTCCTCTGCTCCATAGCCCCGCAGCCCGTGCGCTGGGGCGCAATAACGCCGTCGATATCCGCAACTATCTGGTCGGTAATGACTGGATCCGAGCATTTCGTCAGGCGTTTGACGACGCCGACATTATCGACGTCCCCAAAGGCGTGATTTGCGACAATATCAACACCGGCATCATCATGCCGCCGGGTAAAACGCTGCAGGTTAACGGCAGCCTGAAAGGCAATGGTCGTGGGCGTTTTGCGTTGCAGGATGGCTGTAAAGTGGTGGGGGAGGGGAGCCTCAATAATATTACCCTCGACGTGCGCGGATCTGACTGCACCATCGAAGGGCTGGCGATGAGCGGCTTTGGTCCGGTGGCGCAAATCTATATCGGAGGCAAAGAAAAAAGGACGATGCGCAATCTCACCGTCACGCGGATTAATGTCAGCCAGGCAAACTACGGTATTTTACGCCAGGGATTCCATAATCAACTCGACGGGGTAAAAATCACCCACAGTAAATTTAGCCATCTTCAGGGCGATGCCATTGAATGGAACGTTGCTATTAACGACAAGAATATCCTCATCTCCGATCATGTGATTGACCATATCGATTGCACCAATGGCAAGACCAACTGGGGCATCGGTATTGGGCTCGCAGGCAGCACCTACGATAACGACTATCCGGAGCACCAGGCGGTGAAAAACTTTGTCGTCGCCAATATCACCGGCAGCCACTGCCGACAGCTGGTTCACGTTGAAAACGGTAAACACTTTATTATCCGTAATATTAAGGCACGAAATATCACCCCGGAATACAGTAAGAAAGCCGGAATTGATAACGCCACGGTAGCAATATATGGATGTGATAATTTCGTTATCGATGGTGTGGATATGGTTAATAGCGCGGGTATGCTAATTGGCTATGGTGTTATCAAAGGGAAATATCTGTCGATACCGCAGAACTTCAGGGTAAATAATGTGCGGATGGATAATCGCCAATTAACGCTAAAGCTTCGTGGGATACAGATCTCCTCGGGGAATGCGCCGTCGTTTGTTGCGCTGACCAACCTCGATCTTAACCACGCATCGCTGGAGATTCACAACAAACCACAGCACATCTTTATGCGTAATATCAAGGTGATACAACCTTCTTCGCGCGGGCCGGCGCTACAGCTCCACTTCGACTTACGTAAGGATGTTCGCGGGAAGTTTATGGCCAAACAGGAGACGCTGCTCTCGATGTCAAATATTCATGCGATCAATGAAAACGGCCAGCAATCGGTGGATATTGACCGTATTGATCAGCACGTTGTCAATGTTGATGCGCTGAATTTCACCCTGCCTAAACGCTGAATTTTTAGCCGAACCCACCTCTTCAGACGCATTCTCGGATTGTATCCAGAGATTTAGCGGTATTTACCCGATACTATGAGAAAACATAGTGGATCAAACATGTTTAATAGCTATAATTCATCAACCGTATATAGGTGGACACGATAATGGTTAATTTGAAAGCAGTCATTCCGGTAGCCGGGCTGGGCATGCATATGCTCCCTGCCACCAAGGCCATTCCTAAAGAGATGCTACCGATCGTTGACAAGCCGATGATCCAATACATCGTCGACGAAGTTGTTGCTGCAGGGATCAAAGAAATCGTCCTGGTCACCCACGCCTCTAAAAACGCCGTGGAAAACCACTTCGACACCTCCTACGAACTGGAAGCCCTACTGGAGCAACGCGTTAAGCGTCAGCTGCTGGCGGAGGTTCAGTCCATTTGCCCACCGGGCGTAACTATCATGAACGTGCGTCAGGCACAGCCGCTGGGCCTGGGCCACTCAATTCTTTGCGCACGACCGATCGTTGGCGATAACCCGTTTGTGGTTGTTCTGCCCGATATCATTCTCGATGGCGCATCCGCCGACCCACTGCGTTATAACCTTGCTGCGATGGTGGCACGGTATAACGAAACGGGCCGCAGCCAGGTGCTGGCGAAACGTATGCCGGGCGATCTTTCTGAATACTCGGTTATTCAGACCAAAGAGCCGCTGACCGTAGAAGGTAAGGTGAGCCGTATCGTCGAGTTCATCGAAAAACCGGACCAACCGCAAACGCTGGATTCCGACCTGATGGCAGTAGGGCGCTATGTGCTCTCCGCTGACATCTGGGCCGAACTGGAAAAAACTGCCCCAGGTGCCTGGGGACGTATTCAACTGACGGATGCTATCGCCGAGCTGGCGAAGAAACAGTCCGTTGACGCGATGCTGATGAGCGGCGACAGCTACGACTGCGGGAAGAAAATGGGTTACATGCAGGCGTTTGTCCAGTACGGGCTGCGCAACCTGAAAGAAGGCGCGAAGTTCCGTAAAGGAATTGAGAAACTGCTTTCAGAATAAGACTCTACGCAACAACACGGAATGTTGGTGATGTAACAGAACGGCAGTTGATTGTGGTTGAGGAACATCTCATTTCACAGCAGCTGCCGTTTTTGCTTTTAAAAACAACAACTAAAATTAGTGATTGCGCGGTGTTTTTTGACAAAAAATGCCGGATTTCTCCTTGTCTTACACAGGGATTGCGCCCAAAATAGTGGGCTGAATTGGTGGGTGAGATTCATCGCAAACGCTAAGGTTTGCGGGGGCTGGCCTGCGACATACTGAATTTTGTGCAGTGCACTGGTAGCTGTTGAGCCAGGGGCGGTAGCGTGCTTATTTAGCCTTGACAAAGATATGTGGTGAGATTTAGCAAACTTGTTAGTTTGAAATAGATAATAGATAAAAACGATATATATTACGTTCAATTTTAATACACTTTAAACAATCTAACTACAAGCTAAAAATAATTCTGAGGGTTGCATTATAAAAACAATCAATAAAATATCTCTTTATGCGGCATTATCTAGGGGTATAAAACTTCTAAGTGGGCCAATAACTATTTTGGTGGTTTCAAGAACATTAAGTTCGGAAGAAATTGGTTTTTATTACACATTTTTCAGTCTGATCACTTTGCAGCAATTGGTTGAACTTGGTTTGGGGCAGACTCTTCGATTACATATATCACATGCTTATAAATTAGATCCCCAAGGCTGGTCCTTGGAATCTAGAGTTACCGTGAAGGAATATATAAATCTTAGCTTGAGGTGGTTTTTTTTTGTAGCATTGGCGACAATTTTTATAATTGGTCCTGCAGGGATAATGTACTATAGTTCTTATGAGGGAATGGTTTCGTGGAGAGGACCATGGATAGCCTTAGTTCTGGTAACAGCAATATCATTATTGCTTACACCTATCCAGATTGCATTGGAATCATTGCAATATCAAATATTAGTGTTTAAGGCACAAACATATGTTTCCATAATAAATGGGCTGTCCATATGTGTATTTTTGTATTGTGGCTTAGGATTGTATACAATATCCTTAAGTTTGTTAATTAGTAATTTAGTTCTGTTTTCCTTATTATCGCCAAAATTAAAATGGCTTGCAGACACCTTGCAACAAGTCAATGTAAAAAGAAAATCAAAAACGGTTTTCAAAGAATTATGGCCGCTGTTTTATCGTGTGGCGATAGTTTCTGCATTTGGTTTTGTATTTTGGAATGGATTCAATTTAATAGCGTTTAAAGTATATGAACCATCTTTCGCTGGAAAATTGATCTTATCAATTACCCTTGCGAGAGCAGGATATGGATTTGCTGAATCTATTTTATATGGACAAATTACTTTTATTTCAAATCTTATTTCTAATGGGCAATATGAAGAATCAAAAAGAATATATAATAAAAATTCTATTCTTGCCTTCTTTATTTTGACAATTGGGTATGCTTGCTTTATTATATTCCAACTTATATTTCCCTCGTTCTACTTATTTGACAAGACAGTCGGGTTGCAATATTTTTTAAGTATATTTATATTTTTCTTGGCGTTATTAATTTTAACGTCTGGAAATAATTATATTCGTTGTTATAAAACAGAACCATTTGTTTTTGTTTCAATATTTCATGGTGTGATGGTGCCTGTGTTGTTCTATTTAACCGCAGCATTAAAATTTCAGTATTATTTGTATCCTTGCACAGTTGTCTTAATTGTATCGATAATTGCATCGAAAATGATAGCTAAAAAACAGCATCTAAAATTTAATCCAAATAAACAGTAAATTACTTACAGGTTTGAAATGAATAAAAAAGAAGACTTTATTAATGTGTTCGACACTAGCATTGCTTCACTTAATGTGGGGGATTATATTATAATGGATGCTGTCTCGAAACAATTAAATAAATTAGAGAATCTTCCACAGATCGTAACATTACCCACACATGATCATTTTGGAAGAGAAGGGCGTCGTTTATTGGGGATTGCGAAATATTCAATTGTAGGTGGAACAAATCTTTTATCATCACATGTCACTAAGTATAGGCAATGGCGTTTCCAAATGACAGATCTTCTCTGTCTGAAAAATTGCATTTTGATGGGGGTGGGTTGGTGGCAATATCAGGATACCCCCGATTACATAACAAAAAAAGTATGGAGTAGAATACTTCATAAGGGTATGCTGCATTCTGTTCGTGATTCATTTACAGTAGAGCAATTATCATCAGCAGGAATTAATAACGTTGTGAATACAGGTTGTCCCACAATGTGGGAATTGACACCTGAACACTGCAAGAGTATCCCTGAGCGAAAAGGTGATAGAGTTGTATTTACTTTAACGGATTATAATAAAGATTTAGTTGCTGATACTATAATGATCAACTCTCTAAAAGAGACATATAAAGAAGTAATATTTTGGCCGCAAGGAAGTGAAGATATTTATTATATAAACTCTTTTGAACAATCTGTAGTAAATGGCATAACGGTTTTGAAACCTAGCTTAAATGAGTTAAATAAAAATTTAGAGTTCGGAAATACAGATTATATTGGAACAAGATTGCATGCAGGAATTAGGGCTCTACAGCTTAATGCAAGAACTATAATTATTGGAATTGATAATCGTGCAATAGAAAAAGCGAAAGACTTTAATCTTCCAGTTCTTAACCGTAATGCTATAGCCAGTTTGGAAAAAATAATTAATGAGAAAGTAGTTACTGAAATTAACATGCCATGGGATGCCATTCACAAGTGGAAGTCCCAGTTTTAAATTTCTGTTGACATTCTGGACGCTGGAATAATTACATTCATAAATCTATTTCGAGAACTTAATGGATATTTTAGTTATTAACCATTCGGATAATGTTGGTGGTGCTGCTAAAGCCGCATTCAGACTTCATCAAGTTTTTAAGAAAAAATTCAACAAAACTGAAATGCTCGTAAGAGTTAAACGAAGTGATTGTTCCAGTGTAACATCGTTAAGTGGAACTGCCTCATATATTTCAAAAATTCGTTATCCTTTAGGGATGAAAATAAGTAAAATTATCTTTAAATCGAAAGAATTTATTAGTTTGAATATATTACCATCTTCTCTGGCAACTATTATCAATAGTCACTCAGCAGATGTTGTAAATGTGCATTGGATTGCGGGTGAAACTATTTCTCTGAGAGATTTTTCAAAAATAAAAAAACCAATTGTTTGGACCATGCATGATATGTGGCCATTTCTTGGTATTGAACATTATGCTTCCGAAAAGTCAGACGAATGGAAGTCTGGGTTTGTCAAAGTAAATTCTGATTTGTCAACAAGATTAAACTTCATAAATAGGTTGATTTGGAAGCGTAAGTTAAAAGCATATCGGAAGATGAATATCTGCTTTGTATCCCCAAGTAAGTGGTTAGCTGAAAGAGCAAAAGAAAGTTGTTTATTAAAAAATATGAGGGTGGAAGTTATTCCAAACCCAGTCGATTTTGATGTATTTAAACCATTAAATAAAGACTATTCTAGAAAAGCTCTAAATTTATCACCCACCGCCAAAATAATCTTATTCGGTGCTGTTGGTGGTGCTAAAGATGAGCGTAAAGGTTATAGTCTATTACATGAGGCTTTAACTCATTTTTCGAAAGAATGGAAAGATATAGAAAATGTCGAATGTGTGTTTTTTGGACAAAGTGAGCCACCTTCTGATTATTTAGCATTACCTTTGAAATGCAAATGGGTTGGTGTAATTCATGATGATGTAACGTTGTCACTACTCTACAATGCTGCTGATATCACCGTTGTACCATCAAAAATGGAAAATTTACCACAGATCTGCACAGAAGCTCAATCATGTGGCTGTCCGGTAGTGGCATTTGATTGCTCTGGTATAAGTGAGACAATTGAACATAAAAAAACCGGCTATCTTGCAAAAGCATATGATACATATGAACTATCTTCAGCTATAAGGACTTTACTCAGCGATAATAAATTGTTGGAAGAATACTCTCAGAATGCTAGCTGTCGGGCTCGTGAACTTTGGGACCATGATATTATTGCAAATAAATATGATGCAATTTTCTCTTGTATTGCTAAGAATGACTGAATATGGATAGTAAAAATGTCAATAACATTGGGGTAAGTAATACCCCAATTAAAATATTTAAAACAACGCTTGCCGCGTTGATGTTTACATATATTACTGTCATAAGTTGGAGTCCATTTTTTAGTGGCTATCTGAGCATACCACTTATCGTAACTTATCATATTCCATTTCTTTTACTGATAATGGCAATTTTAGTCACAAAAAAAATAAATCTTCCTCTTATTTTATTCTCAATACTTTTGGCTGCATTAATAATTCTATTCTCGTTATTTACTAAATCGACAGTTAACTTCAATAGATATATTTTTGAGCCATTAACAATCATACTGTGTTACTATTGTGCAACTAATTTAAATCTCGCTGAAAAAATATGTGAGTATGTTTCTAAGGTTGCAGTTATAGGTATAATTTTATCTTTGATAGCTTTATTGTATGTGTATTTCGGCGGTGAATCCCTGCTATCATTCCCAAACGTCGATGGGCGTTTAAATTATCTGTATTTAACGTCTTTTAGTAATTTTAGAGTTGGTGATGTAATCCGTCCCTCGTTTATATATGATGAGCCAGGCGCTTTTAGTTTTGTTATTTGCTTTGTTGTCATATTAAGAGAGTTGTTAGGAAAAAAATACAACTGGTTTTTCCTTATTGGAGGAATGGTTACATTAAGTCTAACGCAACTGGTTATACTTGCTTTATTTCTCTTTCTGAAGAATTGGCGTAATATGAAACAAGGTTTATTTATTATGGCATTGTTGTTACTCTGTGTACTAACAACTTACGATAATGATAAGTTTTCTTTCTTTTATGACCGATTCTCAACTGAAAATGGAACAATCTCGGGCGATAATAGAAGTATGCAAATTTCTAATTATCTCAAAATTGTAGATTCGGATATGTTTATTTGGGGGGATTACTTATGTCATCAAAATAAAAATCAAACATGCGAAAATCACGGAGATATATCATCAAGTGTCGTAACGCCTCTTTATAAAGGTGGGTTACTGCAATTGCTGATACAGGTCTTTACTCACATCTTACTTATTATTCTGGTCTTTAAAAATAAGAATTTTGTTTTTCCAGCATTAACAATGACAATTCTACTCATGCAACGACCATTTTTTGACGTTGTAGGTTATTCCATTATGATCTACTATCCCTTATTCATTATGTTTCAGTTAAAAAATTATAAATCATGATAATTATTACCATTGTCAAAAATGATCCAGCTGGATTAAATAAAACATATAAATCTATCATTTCAGAAGTCAACAATGGGTTAGAATGCTCTTTGTGGATAATAAAGCTTAGTGATGAAGATGATTATTCGCTTAGAGATCTTTCCGAATTGCCTTGCTACTGTGTGGTTTATAACGAGTCAGATAAAGGAATCTACTCAGCATTTAACCAAGCAATACTCAAAATCCCTGAAGTTTACAAAAACGAATTTGTGATGTTTTTAAATGCAGGTGATGAGATTACGAATGGAAAAAAAATCAACACCTTGTTGAGGTTGCAGGATGATGAAACTGAAATGTTTATTGGCAGTGCTAAGATACATGGACAAGATAAAATAATAGAACCAATTACTTCCATTATTGGTGTTGGTGGTTTAAATTTTTGTCATCAATCTATACTATATCGTGCAAGTACTCTTTTTAAATACTCTTACCCAGAACAATATAAAATAGCTGGAGACTACGCACATTTCTTAAGAATCAAGACCCGAAACAAAATTGTATGCAACATTGTTATATCGATATTTTCAGTAGATGGTATATCTGGGCGTAGTGTTTATAGAACTCGAAAAGAAAACTTTAAGGCGGGATATGATTTTCATGGTTTAAATGAAGTTTTTAGCCTACTTAAAATGCTTACAGTTAGATTCCTGAGTAAATTATGATAACGTTTTTTATAGGCCCCTCTAAAGGAAAAGTAACCGGACAATCTGTTGCATTTAATATAATTTATAATAATTATGATGGGGAGAAAATACTAATTAACTACCCCGATGTTAACGGTGGTTTCGCAAATGTATTTAAACAGTACTTATCTTCAATAATATTTTTTCTTTATAAAAATATAAGCGCATTGTTTGAAAGGAAAATAATTTACATTACAACAAGTCGAACGAAGACTGGTTTTATTCGTGATGCATTTTATATTTTTTTTGGTAAGTTATTTTTAAATAAAATCGTTAATCATCTGCATGGTTCCGATTTTAAGTACTTCAGAAGTAATCAGAGTAAAGCATTTCAAAAATTAATAGATTATATCTATAAAAAAATAGATACATCAATTGTTCTATCAGAAAGTATGAAAGAACAATATGATATTTACCCTAATATGAAAATTAAAGTCATTAGTAACTGTTATTATGATTTAGATTCTGATTATACCAAGCAAGTTTTTACAGGCAAACAAGTGAGACTTGTTTACCTGTCAAATTTATTATACTCGAAGGGTATCCTTCACTTGGTCCGAGTTGTAAAAAAAATAGCTAATGATGGCTTCAATGTTAATCTTGAAATCGCAGGTAAGATATTAGATGATGAATACCTTGACAGCAATGAATTAGCTAGTGCCTTGGATGCGGAAATTAAGAGTTGTGAATTCATTCAATACCACGGACCATTATATGGCAAGCAGAAAAACCAATTGCTATTGCGCTCTGATGTCTTTGTTTTACCGACATTTTATCGTTCAGAAGCTCAACCAATATCTGTTATTGAAGCAATGTATTATGGATGTGTAATTGTAATAACAGATCATAATTATATAAAGGATTTTGTTACTAAAAATAATGGGGCTATTATTAATAGTGATGATGAGGATTCTTTATATGAAGCGCTTCTATGTGTTTTTAAAGAAAGTGAATTTTATTCAAAAATAGCAACTGAGAACAGAAAATACGCAACAGATTTCTTTTCTCCATCAGTGTATATAGATAGTATAACTTCAGCAATTATTGAGGATTAAATGAAAAAGGCATTAATCACTGGTATTACAGGGCAGGACGGCTCATACTTGGCTGAGTTTCTCCTCGAAAAAGGTTATGAAGTTCATGGTATCAAGCGCCGGGCATCTTCTTTCAATACTGAGCGCGTGGATCACATCTATCAAGATCGTCATAATACCAATCCAAATTTTTTCCTGCACTATGGTGATCTTACCGATACTTCAAACCTGGTTCGTCTGATTAAAGAGATACAACCCGATGAGGTTTATAATCTTGGCGCTCAATCACATGTAGCAGTTTCATTCGAATCGCCAGAATATACTGCAGATGTTGATGCTATGGGGACCTTACGTTTATTAGAAGCTATCCGCATCTGTGGGCTGGAAAAGAAAACGCGCTTTTATCAAGCCTCAACTTCTGAATTATACGGTTTAGTTCAAGAGATTCCTCAGCGTGAAACTACGCCTTTTTACCCGCGTTCACCGTATGCTGTAGCAAAACTTTATGCTTATTGGATCACTGTTAACTATCGTGAATCATATGGCATGTATGCTTGCAATGGTATTCTGTTTAACCATGAGTCACCTCGCCGTGGCGAAACGTTTGTAACACGTAAAATTACTCGTGCAATTGCCAATATTTCTCAAGGTATAGAGAATTGCTTGCATCTTGGTAATATGGATTCACTAAGGGATTGGGGTCATGCAAAGGATTATGTTCGTATGCAATGGATGATGCTTCAACAAGAAAATCCCGAAGATTTTGTTATTGCAACCGGTAAACAGATATCTGTTCGTGAATTTGTACGCATGTCTGCAAAAGAGGTTGGTCTTGAACTTGAATTTACAGGTACAGGTGTTGATGAGATCGCTACTGTCATTAAGAAGACTTCAGATTGCGCTGTTGGGGTGAATGTTGGTGATGTAATTGTCCGTGTCGACCCTCGCTATTTCCGGCCTTCAGAGGTTGAAACTCTGCTTGGTGATCCGGCTAAAGCGAAGAAGGTTCTAGGCTGGGTTCCTGAAATCACGGTTGAAGAATTGTGTGCAGAAATGGTTGCTGGCGATCTGGCAAAAGCAAAACAGCATGCTCTTCTTAAAAGCCATGGTTATGATGTAGCGGTTTCTTTGGAGCGTTGATCCATGAATAAGAAAAGGATCTATGTTGCTGGCCATCGAGGGATGGTTGGTTCGGCAATTTGTCGAGAATTAAGCTTACGTGACGATGTTGAGCTTGTCACCAAAACACACCGTGAATTGGATCTTACAAAGCAACGCGATGTTCAGATATTTTTCGAAAATGAAAATATTGAGCAGGTCTACCTTGCTGCAGCTAAGGTCGGTGGAATTCATGCAAATAACACTTATCCAGCAGAGTTCATTTATCAGAACTTGATGATTGAAACCAATATCATTCACTCTGCTCATATGGCAGGTATTCAAAAGTTGCTTTTTCTTGGTTCGAGCTGTATTTACCCAAAACATGCCGAGCAGCCAATGAAAGAAAATGCTTTACTGACCGGTATTTTAGAACCAACGAATGAGCCTTATGCAATTGCGAAAATAGCAGGCATCAAATTATGTGAATCATACAATCGCCAGTATGGCAGGGATTACCGTAGTGTCATGCCTACAAATCTTTATGGTATGAATGATAATTTTCACCCTGAAAACTCGCATGTAATTCCTGCACTTATGCGCAGGTTCCATGAAGCCAAAGAATCTGAGGCTTCTGAGGTTGTTGTATGGGGATCAGGTACACCGATGCGTGAATTTTTGTATGTTGATGATATGGCTGCTGCATCTATTCATGTTATGGAACTTGACAGCGCTACCTATCAAAGCAACACGCAGCCGATGCTTTCGCATATCAATGTGGGAACAGGGGTTGATTGTACTATCCGTGAGATGGCCGAAACTATGGCTTCAGTAGTAGGTTTTAAAGGCAAGATAGTATTCGATCAAACAAAGCCAAATGGAACCCCTCGTAAGTTAATGGATGTTACTAGGTTAAATAATTTGGGTTGGAATTACCGCTATAATCTCAATGATGGTTTAACATTAACTTATAAATGGTATCTGGCTAACCTAAACTCATTCCGAGGCTAATTATGGTTAAGAGATTAGAACAGCAATTGTTTAAATCCATTGTTGAAAATACACCACTAATCTCGATTGATCTCATCATAAGAAATGGTGAAGGGAAGGCGCTGCTTGGGCAGCGCCAGAATCGTCCAGCACAAAATTTTTGGTTTGTGCCTGGAGGACGAATTTACAAGGATGAGTCTTTCGAAAAGGCGTTTAAAAGAGTTACTTTCGATGAATTGGGTTTAGAATTATCTCTGGATAAGTCTACCTTCCTGGGAATTTATGAACACTTTTATAACGATAATTTCTCTGGCGAAAATTTTAGTACTCATTATGTAGTACATGGTTATGAAATTTATCTTCAGAGTGGGAATCTTCTTCTCCCGACTGTTCAGCATAATGCCTATCAGTGGTTTGACCTAGAAACATTACTTGCCAGCAGTACTGTTCATCAGTACACCAAAAATTATTTTCTTTCAAGGTAATAGATATGCTCCTTCCCGTCGTAATGGCCGGTGGCTCTGGGACCAGACTGTGGCCTCTTTCACGTACATTATATCCAAAACAATTTCTTTCTTTGAATAGTCCATTAACTATGCTGCAGGAAACATTGCGCCGACTGGAACATGTTGAACATAATCCTGCTTTAGTTATTTGTAATGAATCTCATCGTTTCATTGTCGCTGAACAGTTGCGAAAAGAAGGTTTAGAGCATAGCGGAATTTTACTTGAACCTGAAGGGCGTAACACTGCACCAGCGGTTGCACTTGCTGCTCTGCATGCTCAAACTAAGGGGGAGGATCCTATTCTGCTCGTTTTAGCAGCAGATCATGAGATACAGGATCAAGATAGTTTTACTCAGGCTGTGCTTGCAGCAAAGGAATTCGCTGAAAAAGGAAAGCTAGTTACATTCGGTATTGTTCCGACCTCGCCAGAAACAGGATATGGTTATATCAAGACTGGGGCAGTGCTTACTAGCAATGGAAGAGATGGTTATAAAGTTGCTGCTTTTGTTGAGAAACCAGAGCTTGAGCTTGCTAAAGTATATTTAGCCGATGGCGGCTATCTCTGGAATAGTGGCATGTTTATGTTCAAGGCTTCAGCATTTATTCAAGAGCTAAAGAAATTTCGCCCTGACATTTTGTCTGCTTGCCAAAATGCACTTAATTACTCTAAACAAGATTTGGATTTCATTCGTATTGATGGTGGAGCATTTTCGTGCTGTCCTGAAGAGTCAATCGATTATGCAGTGATGGAGAAGACAACTGATGCAGTCGTTATGCCACTGAGCGCTCAATGGAGTGATGTTGGATCGTGGTCGGCTCTTTGGGAAATTAGTCCAAAGGATGAAAGCGGTAATGCTATTCGTGGTGATGTTCTTGTTGAAGATGCAACCGACAGTTATCTTTATTCACAACATCGTCTTATTGGTGCAGTGGGTATCAAAGATCTTGTTGTTGTTGAAACTAAAGATGCTGTTCTTGTTGCGCATAAAGATAAGGTTCAACAAGTAAAGGGAATTGTTGCGCAGCTTAAGCAAAACAAACGTTCAGAGTACTTGCAACATCGTGAGATTTTCCGTCCGTGGGGTAGTCATGACACTATAGCCGAGGGACAGCGTTATCAGGTTAAACAAGTTACTGTTCAACCTGGGCACGTGACAGCAAAGCAAATTCACTATCATCGTACTGAGCACTGGGTTGTCGTTTCGGGCACAGCTAAAGTCCATCTTAATGATAAGACTTATCTGGTTTCTGAGAATGAATCCACATATATTCCAGTTGGCATACCTCATGCAATAGAAAATCCAGGAAAAATTCCACTGGAAATCATTGAGGTAAGATCCGGAGTTTATCTGCAGGAAGATGATGTTGTCCGTGTACCATCCTCCGGAGTGGGATATTAATGCGTATTTCCATTATTACAGCGACATACAATAGTGAACGTACATTACTGGACACTTTAATATCATTAGAACGACAGTCTTATCCAAATATCGAATATATTATCGTGGATGGTGAATCGAAAGACGGTACTATCGAACTTGTAAAAAATAATTGTACGAAAGTAAGTAAAATTATCTGTGAGTCTGATCGAGGTATTTATGATGCTCTCAATAAAGGTATCAATGCAGCTACAGGTGATGTGATTGGCTTTTTACATTCAGATGATTTGCTTGCCAGTGATAATGTTATTGCGGATATAGCTGATGTATTTGTAAATACAGGATGTGATGCCATGTATGGCGATTTGGAATACGTTTCCCAGCATGACATTACAAAGCGAGTTAGGCTCTGGAAAAGCGGGGTGTTTAACCGAAGAAAGATGCAACTAGGATGGATGCCTCCCCATCCTTCGTTTTACATGAAACGTTCTTGCTACCAAGAATTCGGTAATTTTTCTCTGGATTATCGTATTTCTGCTGATTACGATTCCCTGTTACGTTACATTTTAAAGCAGCGTGTGAATATTGCTTATTTACCAAAAATTTTGGTTAAAATGCGAGTTGGTGGTATTAGTAATCGTTCTATATCTTCCGTGGTAAATAAGTCGATGGAAGATATTCGTGTTATGAAAAATAATGGAATTATATGGCCTCTAGCCCTTTTATATAAAAACCTTTCAAAACTTCCCCAATTTATTAAAAAGTGAATAACATGTTAAGTACCAGTACAGTTATCAGAGAGAGTGGTATTTCATTCGGCACAAGTGGTGCTCGTGGTTTAGTCGTTGATTTTAAACATGATGTTTGTGCGGCATTCACGCATTCATTTTTAACCAATGTTCGTAATCAATTTACTTTCAATACAGTTGCTCTGGCAATTGATAATCGTCCAAGCAGTTTTGAAATCGCTCAAGCTTGTGCTTACGCTATCAAGAAACAGGGGTTTGACGTTGAATTTCATGGTGTTATCCCAACTCCTGCCCTGGCTTACTATTCAATGCAGCACAAAATTCCCTGTATTATGGTAACAGGTAGCCACATTCCATTCGACCGCAATGGGTTGAAGTTTTACCGCCCGGATGGCGAGATTTCTAAAAGTGATGAATTAGCAATCGTAAATTGTGATTGCAAGTTTGATAAAGTAGCTGAGCTCCCTGAATTGCAGTTAAATTCTGCTGGGGCAAAAGACTACATTTCACGCTATGTATCATTATTTGATGAGAAAATGCTTGCTGGAAAACGCTTGGGTATTTATGAGCATTCTAGCGCTGGACGTGACTTATATGCACCTCTATTTAGCGCGCTGGGTGCTGAAGTGATTTCTCTTGGTCGTAGTAATGAGTTCGTGCCTATAGATACTGAAGCCGTCAGTGATGAAGATCGTGTTCGTGCAAAACAATGGGCCAAATTATTTCATCTTGATGCGATTTTTTCCACGGATGGTGATGGCGATCGTCCCCTTGTTTCCGATGAGAATGGAGAATGGTTAAGGGGCGATATCCTGGGTTTATTGGCGGCAGCCGAGTTGAACATTAAGGCTCTTGCTGTACCTGTTAGCTGTAACACTGCGATTGAACTTTCGAAAAAGTTCGATTTGGTTCAAAGAACTAAAATTGGCTCACCGTACGTCATCGACGCCTTTGGTAATTTGTTAACTCAGCATTGCACTGTTGCTGGATTTGAAGCGAATGGAGGCTTCCTTCTCGCCTCTAGCCTACAGGTTAACGATAAACCGTTAGCTGCATTACCTACCCGTGATGCTGTTTTGCCAGCACTTATGTTATTGGTTGCTTCACGTAATGGGCGCATTTCTGAATTGACTCATAAATTACCACAACGTTTTACCTGGTCAGATAGAATTAAAAACTTCTCCTCTGAATCAAGCTATCGAATCATTAATAGTGCTATAGCCGATCCTGAAGTATTTATAGGTAAAATTGGACTTGAATCTATTAATTGTACTTCTGTTGATAGAACTGATGGTGCGAGATTCTCTCTTTCAAACGGTGATGTTTTTCATTTACGCCCCTCTGGTAATGCACCGGAACTACGTTGCTATGCAGAGTCCTCCAGTGAAGCCATTGCAAAAAAATATGTTGTTGATATTTTGAATATAATTATGTCGTTAGGTTAATTTTTACCATAGTGAAGGCCCCTGTTTTTAAAGGATTTAGTCGTAATTGAGATTGAATTTTAAACAATATTTTTTTCTACAATGATGTTGGTATTGATAAAGGCATCTTACACTACACACGACCATAGATCCTGAGTTACCATCGAGTCCACATTCAAGCCGCGCATAACTCGCGGTGACCACCCCTGACAGGAGTACATAATGTCCAAGCAACAGATCGGCGTAGTCGGTATGGCAGTGATGGGGCGCAACCTGGCCCTCAACATCGAAAGCCGTGGTTATACCGTCTCCATCTTCAACCGCTCCCGTGAAAAAACTGAAGAAGTTGTTGCCGAAAATCCAGGCAAGAAACTGGTTCCTTATTACACGGTACAGGAATTCGTCGAATCTCTTGAAACCCCACGTCGTATCCTGTTGATGGTGAAAGCAGGCGCGGGCACCGATGCCGCAATTGATTCCCTGAAACCGTATCTCGATAAAGGCGACATCATCATTGATGGTGGCAACACCTTCTTCCAGGACACCATTCGCCGTAACCGTGAACTGTCCGCTGAAGGTTTCAACTTCATCGGTACCGGTGTTTCCGGTGGCGAAGAGGGTGCGCTGAAAGGCCCATCCATCATGCCTGGCGGTCAGAAAGAAGCCTATGAGCTGGTTGCTCCAATCCTGACCAAAATCGCTGCAGTTGCTGAAGATGGCGAACCGTGCGTGACCTACATTGGTGCCGATGGCGCGGGTCACTATGTGAAAATGGTTCACAACGGCATCGAATACGGTGATATGCAGCTGATTGCAGAAGCGTACTCTCTGCTGAAAGGTGGCCTGGACCTGTCCAATGACGAGCTGGCGAAAACCTTCACCGAGTGGAACGAAGGCGAACTGAGCAGCTACCTGATCGACATCACCAAAGATATCTTCACCAAAAAAGATGAAGACGGTAACTATCTGGTTGATGTGATTCTGGATGAAGCAGCCAACAAAGGCACCGGTAAGTGGACCAGTCAGAGCTCCCTGGATCTCGGTGAGCCACTGTCTCTGATCACCGAGTCCGTATTCGCGCGTTATATCTCCTCTCTGAAAGATCAGCGTGTTGCAGCCTCTAAAGTGCTTTCCGGCCCGAAAGCGGAACTGGCTGGCGACAAAGCGGCGTTCGTTGAGAAAGTACGCCGTGCGCTGTATCTCGGTAAAATTGTTTCTTACGCGCAGGGCTTCTCTCAGCTGCGTGCCGCGTCTGACGAATACAACTGGGATCTGAACTACGGTGAAATCGCGAAGATCTTCCGTGCTGGCTGCATCATTCGTGCGCAGTTCCTGCAGAAGATCACCGATGCCTACGCTGAAAATGCCGGTATCGCAAACCTGCTGCTGGCGCCGTACTTTAAAAATATCGCTGATGAGTATCAGCAGGCGCTGCGTGATGTGGTTGCCTACGCTGTACAGAACGGTATTCCGGTGCCGACTTTCGGCGCTGCTGTTGCCTACTATGACAGCTACCGCTCCGCGGTACTGCCGGCTAACTTGATTCAGGCTCAGCGTGACTACTTCGGTGCGCATACCTATAAACGCACTGATAAAGAAGGCGTATTCCATACCGAATGGTTGGACTAATCCTAAATAAATAATGAAAGCCCGGAGAAACCGGGCTTTTTTTTTGCCAGAAACCATTTTTAAATAACGAATTAAAATATCATTATTATGTTAGGCTTAAATATGGAAATGTATTGCTCCCCTATTGACGAGCCTTCTGTTTATAATGAAGGATTCTAAATCATTCCAAATGCTGCTGAAGGAAATATTGAAGGTTTAAGTTTATTGAAATATAGTATGAGCTTTATTTGAACAACCTCATTAAAAATAGTTATGATATATTGAAATTCCCACTTTTTTACGTAAGGTGAAAAATGTCATCTCAAAATAAAAATTGGTCTCCTGAGCTAGATGGATTACGAGGATACGCTTCATTATGGGTTCTCTTGGGGCACATCTGTTTGTTAACTCAAGTTAATATACCAATATTGAGTAATCCAGAGTTTGGTGTTGATCTTTTTATCATCCTGTCAGGATACTTAATGGCTAAAAATTATATTGAGAGAAAGGATAAAGAACCTTGGACTTCATGTAATACGATAAAAGCATTTTGGATAAGACGCCTCTTTAGGATCGCGCCTCTTTATTATATTATGTTAATCGCTGCATTCGCATTTGGTGAGCATGTAGGTCATTATAGGGATATAATTGCTTCAGTTTGGCCATCCACTCAAACTGAGACATCAAGGTATTCTGATTCGTCGATTAAGAATATTGTGATGCACATCTCTTTTTTATTTGGATTAACGCCATATTATTCATTTAGGACAGTTCTCCCTGATTGGAGTATTGGTCTAGAAATGCAGTATTATGCTATATTTCCTTTCATTATGTTGCTCGTGATGCGATTCGGATTTTTAATCTCATTAATTGGTTTAACGATTGTTTGTGTGGTTTTGCTTTATATATTTCCATTTTATTTTGATCAGTTTCACATGCCTTCGATGATAGTTTTTAAATTGCCATTATTTATATCGGGAATGCTTTTATATAAATTCATATCGACCGGTAATTTAAGGTTTGCTATTGCTTCGGCTCTGTCTCCATTGTTTATTATGTTTAGTGGGTATTTTATATCAAAAAAACAAATTGTAATAGATGAAGCATTGATAGTAGGTATGTGTTTTATTCTCATAAAACATGATCGATCATCTATTTTTGGAGAAGTAAATCGTTTTGTTCGTAAATTATTATCAACCAAATTGAGTCAGTTTCTAGGTGATGTGTCATATTCGGTTTATCTTCTCCATTTGCTGATTGTTATACCTGTTATTGGTTTGGCAATCCAGTATGCGAGTATTAATGAATTACAGCCAGTTAATCGTTTCTTGATAGTTACATTTATTGTTCTGCCACTGACGTATAGTATCTCCATGATAATGTTCTCGCTGATCGAATCAAAAGGAATACAATTGGGTAAATCCTGTTTAAAGAGATGGGGGTATTAATCATAAGAGAGCATGGTCACTTCATCTTCTGAGGTGACCTTTGATTTTTTATTTATTAATATGCTTATTCATAATAAATGTGACCATATAGATATAAGTTTATAATGTTGATTAGGTATTATCTTTAAAGCGCATTGAGGTTTTAAATATCTGTTAAATGGTTTTTTAGAGAGTGTCTATTTAAGTCAGTCAAATGGAAATTTACTAGCTTTCCAGAGAGCTGATTAAGTGATGTTTTTGTATAGTTATTGGGGGGCCTAAAAACCTGCACCATTTGATGGTGAGCTGCAAAATTCTTGTTTAATTTTTGTGTCATGCATAAAGCTTCAGAGTGAGTTAATTTATTTCGATTTCATTTTCTATATGAGATTGTGTGTCGTACTTAATGTAAATTCTTTTTTTAATCTTAATGTAAAATTAATGTTGATAGAGTAACTTTTCTAAAGAAATTCCGAATTATTTCTATAGTTATTGCAATTAATGTGTTTACACGTTAAAAAATTTTAAACGTATTGATGTGATATCACATTATAAATAATTAAGTTTATTCTGAGAGAATACAATGAAAGTTACCATCTCTGGTACAGGCTATGTCGGCCTCTCGAACGGCCTGCTGATTGCGCAACACCACGACGTCGTGGCGTTGGACATCATTCCTTCACGTGTGGATATGCTCAATGAGCGTGTCTCGCCTATTGTGGATAAGGAGATCCAGCAGTATCTGAACTCAGGAGAGCTGCGTTTCACCGCGACCACTGATAAATACCTTGCTTATCAGAATACTGATTACGTTATTATCGCGACGCCAACGGATTACGACCCTAAAACTAACTATTTTAATACGTCCAGCGTTGAGTCGGTTATTCAGGATGTCATTGAGATTAATCCGCAGGCCGTCATGATCATTAAATCAACGGTACCGGTTGGTTTTACGGATTCGGTGAAGAAAAAATATGCCACCGATAATATTATTTTCTCGCCAGAGTTTTTGCGTGAAGGTAAGGCGCTTTACGATAACCTGCATCCTTCGCGGATCGTGATTGGTGAGCGTTCAGAGCGTGCGGAACGCTTTGCTCGTATGCTCCAGCAGGGTGCCATTAAGCAAGACATACCTACGCTGTTTACCGATTCGACGGAAGCGGAGGCCATTAAACTTTTTGCCAACACCTATCTGGCAATGCGTGTTGCTTACTTTAACGAGCTGGATAGCTACGCAGAAACGTTGGGCCTCAACTCCCGCCAAATTATCGAAGGTGTTTGTCTGGACCCTCGCATCGGCAATCACTACAACAACCCTTCATTTGGTTACGGTGGCTACTGCCTGCCGAAGGATACCAAGCAACTGCTGGCGAACTACCAGTCGGTGCCTAACAACATCATCTCCGCGATTGTTGACGCTAACCGCACGCGTAAAGACTTTATCGCTGACGCGATTCTGGCGCGTAAACCGAAAGTTGTTGGTATCTACCGCTTGATCATGAAAAGCGGCTCCGATAACTTCCGTGCCTCCTCCGTGCAGGGCATCATGAAACGTCTGAAAGCGAAGGGGATAACGGTGATTGTGTATGAACCGGTGATGAAAGAGGATGAATTCTTCAGCTCACGCGTGGTTCGTGATCTGGAGGCGTTTAAACAGGAAGCGGATGTAATCGTTTCTAACCGTATGGCCGAAGAGTTAACGGACGTAGCAGAGAAAATCTACACGCGCGATCTTTTTGGCAACGACTAACTCAAATTATTGACAAGCTGAATGCCTTACGCGACGGGCGTTCAGCCTTTTTTCTTATTCTTTTCAGGTTTCTCTGTTTTTGGTGAAAATCCTATAGAAATTCGGAATGGTCCAGGTAAACTGATGCTCTCGTGGGTATTTCTGTTCGGATGTCACTAAGGTTTATATGATTCAAGATAACAATAACGGGCGCAACGGGTATGAGCGTGAGCCGGAGCAGATCGACCTTATCGATTTGTTGATGCAACTTTGGCGTGGCAAGTTGACCATCATCGTGTGTGTGGTTGTCGCCATTCTCCTTGCGGTTTCCTATCTTTTGGTAGCTAAAGAAAAATGGACATCCACGGCAACCATTACGCGTCCTGACGCCGCGCAGATTGCAACTTATCATAATGCATTGAATACACTGGATTCCTCCGTTGCGCTTTCCGATGTACAAAACCAGGTTATCAGTCGTTTTAATTCCGCGTTTATCGCGTTGACGGAAACACTGGATAACCAGGAAAAACCGGAAAAGTTGACGATTGAACCTTCAATCAAAGGTCAGTCATTGCCACTGACGGTGACCTACGCGAGTGATTCTGCGGAAGCTGCCCAGCGCGGCGTAGCCGAATACATCCAGAAAATCGACGAACAAATCGCCGACGAGCTGGAGCTTGACCTTAACGACACGATCAAGCTGCGTGTGACCAACATCAAGGACTCCCTGGAAAACCAGGAAACCGTTGCTCAGGAACAAAAAGACCTGCGTATTAAGCAGATCACCGAATCCCTGAAATATGCGCAGAAAAGTAACGTCACCAAACCGCAGCTTCAGCAGACGCAGGACGTTACCCAGGAAACCATGTTCCTGTTAGGTACCGAAGCGCTGGGCTCAATGGTTGCCAATGAGGCCAGCCGTCCGCTGACTTTTGGCGCAGGTTATTACGCGCTGAAGAAAAACCTGCTCGATATTGAAAAACTGAAAGTCGATCCGAAAACCATTCACGCCTATCGTTACGTGATGAAGCCGACTCTGCCAATTCGTCGTGACAGCCCGAAACGTGGCCTGACGCTGGTGCTGGCGGTGCTGCTGGGTGGGATGATTGGTGCCGGTGTTGTGCTGGGCCGTAACGCACTGCGTAACTATAAAGCCAAAGCATAACGCTTCGGTCAGATAACAAAAAACCGGGCGAGCCCGGTTTTAGACTGATGACAAACGCAACATTGCCTGATGCGCTGCGCTTATCAGGCCTACAAAGTTTCTGCAATATATTGAATTTACAGTATTTTGTAGGCCGGATAAGGGGTTTACGCCGCATCCGGCAAGAACAAAGCGCACTTTGTCGGCAATCTGAAACCGGGCTCGCCCGGTTTTTTTACGCTTAACGAAAACTTACTGATGACGTTTTCGCAGATTCTCTATCACCGTCGTTAAATCAAGATCCTGATCCTGCAGCAGCACCAGCAGGTGATACATCAGATCAGAAGCTTCATTGGTCAGCTCAAAGCGGTCTTTCACCGTTGCTGCCAGCGCAGTTTCTACGCCTTCTTCACCCACTTTCTGCGCGATACGCTTGGTGCCACTGGCATACAGGCGCGCGGTGTACGAGCTTTCCGGGTCTGCGGTTTTACGCTCGGCCAGCAGTTGTTCCAGTTGATACAGGAACAGCCACTGGTGGCTGGCATCGCCGAAACAGCTGGAGGTGCCTTTGTGGCAGGTCGGGCCAATCGGGTTGACCAGCACCAGCAGCGTGTCGTTGTCGCAGTCGGGCGTGATGCTCACCACGTTCAGGAAGTGGCCGGAGGTTTCGCCTTTGGTCCACAGACGTTCTTTGGTGCGCGAATAAAACGTCACTTTCCCGGACGACTCTGTCTGCGCCAGCGCCTCTTTATTCATATAGCCCAGCATTAATACTTCGCCGGAAACCGCGTGTTGCACGATGGCGGGCATCAGTCCGTCGGTTTTTTCCCAGTCCAGTTGTTCAGTTAACATACCCGTATCTCCACGCCCTGTGCGGCCAGGTACGTTTTTAATTCACCAATATTAATAATTTGCTTGTGGAATACCGAGGCGGCCAGCGCGCCATCGACATCCGCATCGCGGAAGGCTTCGAGGAAGTGTTCCATGGTGCCCGCGCCGCCCGAGGCAATCAGCGGAACGTGGCAGACTTCACGCACTTTTTTCAGTTGCGCCAGGTCGTAGCCGTTACGCACACCATCCTGGTTCATCATGTTGAGGACGATTTCTCCCGCGCCGCGTTTTTGTACTTCCTGCACCCAGTCGAGGGTTTCCCATTGGGTGACGCGGGTGCGGCTTTCGTCGCCGGTGTATTGATTGACGTGATATTTGCCGCTGTCGGCGTCAAACCAGGTGTCGATCCCGACCACGATGCACTGCACGCCAAACCGATCCGCCAGGCGGGTGATCAGCTCCGGGTCGGCCAGCGCTGGGGAGTTGATGGAAATTTTATCCGCACCGAAGGAGAGGATCTTCGCCGCGTCGTCGATGGATTTGATGCCACCTGCCACGCAGAAGGGAATATCGATGACTTCCGCGACGCGGGAAACCCAACTTTTATCGACCACGCGACCATCGCTGGAGGCGGTGATATCGTAAAACACTAATTCGTCTGCGCCTTCGTCGGCGTAGCGTTTTGCCAGTGGGACGATATCGCCGATAATTTCGTGATTACGGAACTGCACGCCCTTGACCACCTGGCCATCACGCACGTCCAGGCAGGGGATTATCCGTTTTGCCAGCATTGGATGGCCTCCGTTACGGTGAATTTATCTTCCAGCAGTGCTCGGCCGACAATCACGCCGCGCACGCCGGTGCCGCGCAGGGCGGCGATGTCAGCCAACGAGCCAATGCCGCCGGAAGACTGAAACGCCACCTGCGGGTAGCGGGCGCAGACTTCTTCATACAGCGAGACGTTGGAACCCGCCAGCGTGCCGTCGCGCGAAATATCGGTGCACAGCACATGTTGCAGGCCAACCGGCAGATAGGTTTCAACCAGTTCTTCCAGCGTGACGCCGGAGTTTTCCTGCCAGCCGCTAACCGCGACTTGCTTTGTACCTTGTTCGTCGATACGCACGTCCAGCGCCAGCACCAGGTGCTCCGCGCCAAAGCGGGTAAACCAGCCTTTGACGATTTCCGGGGATTTTACCGCCGTCGATCCGACGACCACGCGTTCAACACCGGCTTCCAGCAATGCGGCAACATCTTCTTCTGTACGCACGCCGCCGCCAACCTGTACCGGCACGTTCACGCCCGCAACCAGCTGTTTCAGCAAAGGGATCTGGCGCAGCGCCGGGTCTTTCGCGCCGGTTAAATCGACCAGGTGCAGCACCTGTGCGCCCTGAGCGGCGTAATCCTGCAAACGCGGTAGCGGGTCGTTACCGTAGTCGCGCTGTTGGGCGTAATCGCCCTGATGCAAACGCACTACCGTGCCATTAATTAAATCTAAAGCTGGAATGATCATTACATCTCCAGGAAGTTTTTCAGCAGTTGCGCCCCGGCCGCACCCGAACGTTCCGGGTGGAACTGCACGCCGTAAAAGTTTTCTTTCTGCACCGCCGCGGTGAACGGTTCGCCGTAATGACATTGCGCGATGGTGTACGGGTTCACCGGCATGGCGTAGCTGTGGACGAAATAGAAGTACGCGCCATCTTCGATACCCCGGAACAGTCGGTCACCCGCTTTTGGGTAGACGCGGTTCCAGCCCATGTGTGGCAAGGGCAGGCCGAAGTCGGTCATTTTCGGCACTTCCTGGTCGATAATGCCCAGCAGATTGACGCCGTTGCTTTCTGCGCTGCGACTGCCGAGGATTTGCATCCCGAGGCAAATGCCCAGCACCGGTTGGGTGCAGGCTTTAATCAGCTCGACCAGTTCACGCTCGCGAATCTGGTCCATCGCCGCCTGCGCGGTGCCGACGCCCGGCAGAAACAGTTTGTCGGCGCGCAGCACCACGTCCGGGTCACGGCTCACCACCGGATCGTAACCGTGGCGGCTGATAGCGGACTTCACCGAGTTCAGGTTGGCGCAGCCGGTATCGAGGATAACGACGTTCATCACAGCACTCCTTTTGAGGAGGGAAGGGTATCGCCTTCCACGCGGATCGCCTGGCGCAGGGTGCGACCAAAGACTTTGAACAGGCTCTCCACGCGGTGGTGATCGTTTTTGCCTTTGGTTTTCAGGTGCAGCGTCACGCCCATGGTGTAGGAGAGCGAGCGGAAGAAGTGCTCGATCATCTCGGTGCTCAGATCGCCGACGCGCTGGTAGGTATACTCGGCTTTATATTCAAGGTGCGGACGCCCGGAGATATCCAGCGCGCAGCGTGCCAGGCATTCATCCATGGGCAGCACAAAGCCGAAACGGTTGATGCCGCGTTTGTCGCCCAGCGCCATTTTTAACGCCTCGCCCAGCGCCAGCCCGGTATCTTCCACCGTGTGGTGATCGTCGATATACAGGTCGCCCTGCACGGCAATGTCCATGCGGAAGCCGCCGTGGGTGGCGATTTGGTCCAGCATATGGTCGAAGAAACCGACGCCGGTGCTGATTTTGCTGCCGCCTTCACGGTCCAGCCATACTTTGACGTCGATCTGCGTTTCTTTGGTTTTACGCTCAACGTGCGCGTAGCGGTCGCGGCGGGTGAGTTGCTCGCCAATCGTCGCCCAGTTCAGCGTTTCGCGGTTATAGCGCAGGCCGATGATATCCATGTTTTCTGCCAACTGGATATCGGTGGCGCGATCGCCAATCACGTAACTGTTGGCTTTATCCATCACGCCTTCGGCCAGCCAGGCGGTGACCAGCTTCGTTTTCGGTTTGCGACAGTCGCAGTTATCCGCCGGGAAGTGTGGGCAAATCAGCACGTCTTCGAAGTTAACGCCCTGCGAGGTGAAAATCTGCATCATCAGATTATGCGGGCCGTCGAAGTCAGCCTGCGGATAGCTATCCGTGCCAAGCCCGTCCTGATTGGTGACCATCACCAGCTTATAACCTGCTTTTTGCAGGGTTAGCAGCGTCGGAATAACGTCCGGTTCAAATTCCAGTTTCTCGAAACGGTCAACCTGGAAATCGCTCGGCGGCTCTGCAATCAGGGTGCCGTCGCGGTCAATAAAGAGAAACTTCTGGGTCATATATTCTCCGCATTCAAAGCGTCAATAACGCGCTGGCTCTCTTCGCGGGTGCCGATGGTGATACGCAAACAGCCGCTTAAAGAAGGTTGTTTATTCTGGTCTCGTAAGATAATGCCCTGATCCCACAAAGATTTAAACACCGCGCTGGAAGCTTTAATACGCACAAGAATGTAATTGGTTTCAGAGTCGAAGACCTGCTCCACGCAAGGGATGCCGCCAAGGTTCGCCACCAGATACTGACGCTCCGCCAGAATTTGCGCTACGCGTTCGCGCATCGCGGTGATGCCCTGCGGCGCCAGCGCCTGCGCGGCAATATCAGCAACCGGCGTAGAGAGCGGATAAGGGGCAATCACTTTCAACAGCAGGGCGATAACCTCTTCATTCGCCAGAGTAAAACCACAACGAAGGCCGGCGAGAGCAAAGGCTTTGGAGAGCGTGCGCAGAATCACCAGATTCGGGTATTCGTTCAGCCAGCCTGCCAGCGTCGCCTGCGGACAAAACTCAATGTAGGCTTCATCGGCAACCACCAGCGCTTTACCGCGCGTCATCTCCAGCAGCGTGCGGAAATCCTGCGGGTTAATCAGCTGCCCGGTTGGGTTGTTCGGGCTGCAAACGTAAACCACTTTCACGCCGTTGAGCTTGTCAGCGATAGCGGGGAGATCGAGCTGCCAGTTTTCCAGCGTCGGTACGGTGCGGCACTCTACGCCGATGGTTTCCGCGCTCACGCTGTACATGCCGTAAGTCGGCGGGCAGTAAAGAATTGCATCTTTACCCGGTTCACAAAACGCGCGCACCAGCAGTTCGATGCCTTCATCTGCGCCACGGCTGACCAGCACTTGTTCCGGCTTCACGCCTGCATAGGAGGCGTAGTTTTCAATCACCGCTTTGGGCTGACATTCCGGGTAGCGGTTCAGCGTTTGCGCGGTAAGCTGAAATTCGACCGGCGTCGGAAACTCGTTGGCATTGAGCCAGACATCGCCTTTGCCGCCCAGGCGGCGAGCGGACTGGTATGGCGTCAGATTACGCACATTCTCGCGGGCTAATTCTTCAATGCTCATGCTTGCTCCTTCAGGGCGTTTACGCGCAGGGTGACGGCATTTTTGTGGGCGGTCAGCAGCTCGGCTGCGGCCAGCGTTTCAATAGTGGCTGCCAGTGACGCGAAACCGTCGCGGGAGAGTTCCTGCACGGTCATGCGTTTCTGGAAATCCGCCAGCCCCAGGCTGGAGCAGGTTGCGGTGTAACCGTAAGTCGGCAGCACGTGGTTGGTACCGGAGGCGTAATCGCCTGCTGATTCCGGCGACCAGTCGCCGAGGAAAACGGAGCCTGCGCTGGTGATATTGTCCACCAGATCACGGGCGTTGCGGGTCTGAATGATCAGGTGTTCCGGGCCGTAAGCGTTGGAAATCTCCACGCACTGGGCGATGTCGCGGGCTACAATCAAACGGCTGGCGGAAAGTGCCTGGCGCGCGGTGTCGGCACGGGAAAGATCGGCAAGTTGACGTTCCACGGCTTCCGCCACGCCACGCGCGATGTCGGCATCCGGCGTCAGCAGGATCACCTGCGAATCCGGGCCGTGTTCCGCCTGCGAAAGAAGATCGGCGGCGATAAAGTCCGGCGTCGCGCCGCTGTCGGCAATCACCAGCACTTCGGACGGGCCAGCAGGCATATCGATCGCTGCACCATCAAGGCGCTGGCTAACCTGGCGTTTGGCTTCAGTCACAAAAGCGTTGCCCGGCCCAAAGATTTTATCCACCTTCGGAATCGATTCGGTGCCGAGCGCGAGCGCGGCGATGGCCTGCGCACCACCCACTTTAAACACCTCTTTCACGCCGCATAGCTGTGCGGCATAAAGAATTTCATCAGCAATCGGCGGCGGGGAACAGAGCACCACTTTCTGGCAACCGGCGATACGCGCCGGTGTCGCCAGCATTAAGACGGTGGAGAAAAGCGGCGCGGAGCCGCCCGGAATATAAAGGCCTACCGAGGCGATAGGGCGCGTAACCTGCTGGCAGCGCACGCCCGGCTGAGTTTCGATATCCACACCCGGCAGAATTTGCGCGGTGTGGAAGGTATCGATATTTTTCACCGCGACGTTCATCGCGGCTTTCAGTTCATCGCTCAGGCGGCTGCTGGCCTGGGCTATTTCCTCTTCGGTGACTCTCAGCGCCGTCACTTCGGTTTTATCAAACTTCGCGCTGTATTCGCGCAGGGCACGATCGCCGTTTTGCTTAACGTTATCCAGGATCTCCGCGACGGTGCGCGTAATGCTGTCGGAAGCCGAAATTGCCGGGCGCATCAGCAGCGCCTGCTGCTCTTCCTTATTACAACCATTCCAGTCGATCAGGGTGTTAAAGCTCATGGTCGTTACTCCATCATCTTCTCAATCGGCAGCACCAGAATCGAGCTGGCACCCAGCGCTTTCAGTTTTTCCATTGTTTCCCAGAACAGGGTTTCGCTGCTCACCATGTGCATCGCCACGCGCTGTTGGTCGCCCGCCAGCGGCAGAATAGTTGGCCGTTCGGCACCCGGCAGCAGGGCGATCACTTCATCCAGACGTTCGGTTGGGGCGTGCATCATGATGTATTTCGATTCGCGCGCCTGAATCACGCCCTGAATACGGGTCAGCAGGCGGTCAATCAGCTGTTGTTTGGCTTCGCTCATCTCGCCATCGCGCTGGATCAGGCAGGCTTTGGAGCGGTAAATCACTTCCACTTCACGCAGGCCGTTGGCTTCAAGCGTTGCGCCGGTGGAGACAAGGTCACAAATTGCATCGGCGAGGCCAGCACGCGGAGCCACTTCAACAGAGCCGTTCAGCAGGCAGGATTTAAACGCGATGCCTTTCTGGTCGAGGTAACGTTTGAGCAGGTGCGGATAAGAGGTGGCGATACGTTTGCCGTCCAGACCGGCAGGGCCGTCCCAGGCTTCGTCCACGGCGGTAGCCAGCGACAGACGACAGCCGCCGAAATCAAGGCGGCGCAGCGTGTAGTAGCGCGGGTCTTCGCCCTGCGCGCGGCGGCTCAGCAGTTCTTCTTCCAGCACGTTTTCGCCGATGATGCCGAGGTCCACCACGCCATCCATAATCAGCCCCGGAATATCGTCGTCACGCACGCGCAGAATGTCGATAGGCATGTTCTCCGCCATCGCAATCAGGCGCTGGGTGTGGAGATTGATTTTAATGCCGCAACGGGCGAGTAATTCGCGTGAATCATCGCTCAGGCGACCTGATTTCTGCATAGCTATGCGTAAACGACTGTTATCTAACATTCTGATTTCCTCTTACCCTGCTGAATTTAGTTCAAAAAAAAGCCCCCGGAAGAAATCTTCCGGGGGCTCTCTTGCGTTCATGCACCACTGGAAGATCTAGACGTCTCCCAGCACACATCGCCTGAAAGACTAGTCAGGATGATGGTGATGATGGTGGTGTTTAAATTGAACGCACATAATTAATTTCTCGTTGAATGAGTATTCACTTGATGTCTTTTAACCTAGCCCATTTTTACCGTTGAAGGCAAGGGGTTTTTTCAATCTTTAAATCATTTCATATTCACACTATAAATTGTCAGTTCCCGCAGGCTGGCGTAGCCTTATAGAAGAAGGATAGCCAGAAACCAGGAGAGCAGGCATGAAAAAGGTCGCGATTGTCGGATTAGGTTGGTTGGGCATGCCGCTGGCGCTGGCGCTGACGGCGCGTGGGTGGCAGGTTACCGGCAGCAAAACGACGCAGGATGGGGTGGAAGCGGCGCGGATGTGCGGGATTGACAGCTACCCGTTACGCCTTGAACCGCAACTGGTTTGCGAAGCGGAAGATTTAGACGCGCTGATGAATGTTGACGCACTGGTCATTACCTTACCGGCGCGTCGTAGCGGCGAGGGTGAGGATTTTTATCGCCAGGCGGTGCAGGAGATAGTGGATACCGCGCTCGCGCATCATATCCCGCGCATTATTTTTACCAGCTCAACTTCGGTGTACGGTAACGCGCAGGGGACGATTAAAGAGAGTTCGCCGCGCGACCCCGTCACATCGAGCGGCAAGGTCCTGAAAGAGCTGGAAGACTGGCTGCATCATCTGCCGGGGACGTCCGTTGATATTTTGCGTCTGGCGGGGCTGGTGGGGCCGGGGCGTCATCCTGGCCGATTCTTCGCCGGGAAATCCGCGCCGGACGGCCAGCATGGCGTGAATCTGGTGCATCTGGAGGATGTGATTTCAGCGATTACGCTGTTATTGCAGGCTCCGAAAGGCGGACATATCTATAATATATGTGCGCCCCTCCATCCGGCCCGCGAAATTTTTTATCCGCAAATGGCGCGCGAGCTGGGTCTGGAGACGCCGGTGTTTTCGCAGCATGCGGGCAGCGGCACGGGCAAACTTATTGATGGCAACCGTATTTGCCATGAGCTGGGTTTCGAATACCAGCATCCTGATCCGCTGTTAATGCCGATGGAATAACCCGCCTCGGCGTTCAGCCTGATGCAAGGGGACGACAATGAAGCCTTTGCTCGATGTGCTGATTATTCTTGATGCATTAGATAAAGAAGGGAGCTTTGCCGCGGCGTCGGCAAAGCTCTACAAAACCCCGTCAGCCCTCAGTTACACCATTCATAAGCTGGAAAGCGACCTCAATATTCAACTTCTCGACCGCAGTGGCCACCGGGCGACGTTCACCCGCACCGGACAGATGCTGCTGGAAAAAGGCAGGGAAGTGCTGCACACGGTGCGCGAGCTGGAGCAGCAGGCGGTTAAACTGCATGAAGGGTGGGAAAATGAACTGGTGATTGGCGTGGATGATACATTTCCTTTTTCACTGCTGGCACCATTAATTGAAACCTTTTATCAACATCACAGTGTTACCCGGCTGAAATTTATTAATGGCGTACTGGGTGGTTCATGGCAGGCATTAATTCAGGGCAATGCGGATATTATTGTCGGCGCATTACGTGAACCGCCGCCGCAGAGTGGTTTTGGCTTTCTGCCGCTTGGTCAACTGGAGCAGATTTTTGTCGTCGCGGCGCATCATCCGCTGGCGCAAATGCCAGAGCCTTTATCACGTCGCACCATTAAGCGTTTTCGCGCGATTGTTGTCGGTGATAACACCTCGCCAGAATGCGCCACATTTCAGCAACTTCTTGACGATCAGCAAGCGATCACGGTCTTCGATTTCAAAACCAAACTTGAATTACAAATCAGTGGGTTAGGGTGTGGTTATGTACCCCGATATCTCGCGCAACGCTTCCTCGAAAGTGGGGCGCTGGTTGAAAAATCTGTCGTTGCCCATATCCCCTTTGAACCGGTCTGGATTGGCTGGAATGAACAGACCTCCGGGCTCGCCAGTGCATGGTGGCGGGATGCTGTTTTAGCAAATAGTGCTATAGCTGCGGTCTATAATTCGACCGCTGCTGAATAATCAATCGGTTAGATAGCGAAGTTGGCCGATCGGCTTCACATTCTCTTGTATTTTTATGTCAATTTGATGCAGAATGTGCCGCTTGCAAAATATGAGACTAACCGACGTTTTAATACGCGTCGGTTATTTTTTTGCATCAAACAAATCATTCAATAAAAGAGGCCGGGCTTCGTACCGGATAGATACTTACTTAAAAAACGACAGTTGTTGTCGCTGAGGAAATCAAAAAAATGGGGCAATTTTTTGTTTTTGCGACGGTTTTCACCCGTAAGGAGAATAACCATGTCGCATAACGCTACTCCAAACACCTCTCGCGTGGAATTACGTAAAACGCTTACGTTGATTCCGGTTGTCATGATGGGCCTTGCCTATATGCAGCCAATGACGCTGTTTGATACGTTCGGTATCGTATCTGGTCTGACAGACGGTCATGTGCCGACTGCCTACGGCTTTGCACTGGTGGCGATTCTGTTCACCGCGCTGAGCTATGGCAAGCTGGTACGTCGCTACCCGTCTGCGGGTTCTGCCTATACTTACGCCCAGAAATCCATCAGCCCGACCGTAGGCTTTATGGTGGGCTGGTCATCGCTGCTCGACTATCTGTTCGCACCGATGATCAACATCCTGTTGGCGAAAATCTATTTTGAAGCACTGGTGCCGTCTATCCCATCGTGGGTATTCGTGATTGCGCTGGTGGCCTTCATGACCGCCTTCAACCTGCGCAGCATTAAATCTGTCGCCAACTTCAACACCGTTATCGTGGTGTTCCAGGTGGTGCTGATTGCCGTTATCCTGAGCATGATCATTTATGGTCTGTTCCACGGGGAAGGCGCGGGTACGCTGACCAGCACGCGTCCGTTCTGGTCTGGCGATGCGCACGTGATCCCGATGATTACCGGGGCAACGATTCTGTGCTTCTCGTTTACCGGCTTTGACGGCATCAGCAACCTGTCTGAAGAGACGAAAGACGCTGAGCGTGTGATTCCGCGTGCGATTTTCCTGACTGCGCTGATCGGTGGCCTGATCTTCATCTTCTCCACCTATTTCCTGCAGCTTTACTTCCCGGATATCTCTCGCTTTAAAGATCCGGATGCGTCACAGCCTGAAATCATGCTGTACGTAGCAGGTAAAGCGTTCCAGGTTGGCGCACTGATCTTCTCCACCATTACCGTTCTGGCGTCCGGTATGGCGGCGCACGCAGGCGTTGCGCGTCTGATGTACGTTATGGGTCGTGACGGCGTGTTCCCGAAAAGCTTCTTCGGTTATGTACACCCGAAATGGCGTACTCCGGCGATGAACATCATCCTGGTGGGCGCGATTGCTCTGCTGGCAATCAACTTCGACCTGGTCATGGCAACGGCGCTGATTAACTTTGGTGCGCTGGTGGCGTTTACCTTCGTGAACCTGTCCGTGATTTCACAGTTCTGGATCCGCGAGAAACGTAACAAAACGCTGAAAGACCACTTCCAGTATCTGTTCCTGCCAATCTGTGGCGCGCTGACCGTTGGCGCTCTGTGGGTTAACCTGGAAGAGAGCTCAATGGTTCTGGGGCTGATTTGGGCGGCTATCGGCCTGATCTACCTGGCGTGCGTGACCAAAAGCTTCCGCAACCCGGTTCCGCAGTATGAAGACGTTGCGTAATCGTTAAGATTCGCTGAAAACCGGAGGCCAAATGCCTCCGGTTTTTTTATGCCCTAATTTCACTCGGTTTCTAAAAATAATCGATAAATAACCAAACGGAATATCATAGAGGTTTTGGTTATTGGTTCCTGACAGGTGTGACTGGAATAATTTACGCACTGATATTTTCCAGGTTGATTAATTTTTATGTTGCAGATGATCGTGAGCGGAATAATTTGTGGCGCGTTGCTGGGGTTTGTGATGCAGCGTGGTCGCTTCTGCCTGACCGGCGGTTTCCGCGATATGTATATCGCGAAAAACAATCGCATGTTTTATGCCTTACTGATTGCCATTTCGGTACAAAGCCTTGGCGTCTTCGCGCTGATTCAAACCGGGCTGGTGCAGTATGACGCGGGCGCGTTCCCGTGGCTCGGCACCGTGGTGGGCGGTTTTGTCTTTGGTATTGGTATCGTCTATGCGGGCGGCTGTGCGACCGGAACCTGGTATCGCGCCGGGGAAGGGCTGATTGGTAGCTGGATTGCGCTGGTCACCTATATGGTGATGAGCGCGGTGATGCGCTCGCCGCACGCAGCCGGTCTGAACGCGTTTCTGGGGCAGCACACCACTGCGCATAACGGCATTGCGGAAACCCTTAATATCTCCGTCTGGCCGCTGATTGCCGTGTTGCTGATCGCCACTCTCTGGCTGGTCAGCAAAGAGTTACGCAAGCCGAAGCTGAAGGTTGCGTCACTACCGCCACGCCGTACGGGGCTGGCGCATCTGTTGTTTGAAAAACGCTGGCATCCGTTTGTCACCGCCGTATTGATTGGGTTTATTGCTTTGCTGGCATGGCCGCTGAGCGAAGCCACCGGGCGTATGTTTGGTTTGGGCATCACCTCGCCGACCGCCAACATTCTGCAATTCCTCGTTTCTGGTGAAAGCAAATACGTTAACTGGGGCGTTTTCCTGGTGCTGGGTATTTTCCTCGGTTCCTTTATCGCAGCTAAAGGTAGCCGCGAATTCCGCGTGCGTGCCGCCGATGCCAGCACCACGCTGCGCAGTGCCTCCGGCGGCGTACTGATGGGCTTCGGCGCCAGCATTGCGGGCGGTTGCTCGATCGGTAACGGCCTGGTGATGACCGCGATGATGACCTGGCAGGGCTGGATTGGCCTGGTATTTATGATCCTCGGCGTGTGGACCGCGTCGTGGATGTTGTATGTGCGTCCGCAGCGTAAAGCGAAGCTGAAAACCGCTACGGCATAACAGGAGTAAAAAAGATGACGGTAAAAAAACTCGATGTGGTCACCCAGGTGTGCCCGTTCCCATTGATCGAAGCAAAAGCAGCAATGGCTGAAATGGCCAGCGGCGACCAACTGGTGATTGAATTCGACTGCACCCAGGCGACGGAAGCGATTCCTCAGTGGGCGGCGGAAGAGGGGCACACCGTGACTGATTTCCAGCAGGCGGGCGACGCCGCCTGGAGTATCACAGTTCAGAAAGCCTGATAGAGTGCGCCCCGCAAGTGCGGGGCATTTCGTTAAACAATTTCCTGCGCGTACTGATAAAGCGCTTTCAGCAGCGCCAGTTTCTCACTGTTCCCTTCATACTGCGCGTAAAGCGCTTCCAGTTGCTGCATATAGGCCTGCAAAAATTCCGGCGTAAAGACATCGCGGCGATGCTCTAACCAGCGCATCTGCTCTTGCTCATCCAGCGAACCGGGGAAATTACGCGCCCGATAGTTAAACAGCAGTTTCTCTATGCGCGCATCGGCAAAGGTAAGGTCCAGCGCGGGCAGGTTGCGCGGCTCGGTTTCCAGCACAATTTTCATCGCGGCCCGATCGGCATCGCTGAAGAAGCCGTTATAGAGTTGCGCATCGACATTCGGTGAGGGCACGAACGGCTCGGCTTCGGCGAAGATTGCCACCACTTTTTCGCGCACCTGCGGGTTTTCGCGCAGCACTTTAAGATTATCCAGACAGTGCTGGCGGTTAATGCCCAGGCGTTCAGCATCTTCCGGGCGCAGGGTATTCGCGACGGCCAGCACCGGGCATTTATTCAGATGCACCAGTTTCACCGGAACCGGTGAGGTATCACCCAGCTCGGCTTTCGGCGTGTAGAGGCGTTCACGCAGAGTATCGGCGTCCAGATCCAGCAGCGGAGAGATATCGTCGGCCAGATCCACCATGATCACCGCATTGCGGTTGTCCGGATGCCACGCCAGCGGGGCAATCCAACTGGTATTACCGCGCCAGGCGCCAAACATCCCCGACACATGCACCAGCGGTTTCATCTGTGGTACATCAATCAGTGTGGTCAGTTTTTGCTTGCTGCGATAGGCATATAAATAGTCAAACAGCTTCGGCTGCTGGGTTTTCACCAGTTTCGCCATGGCGATGGTGGCATACACATCGGCCATCGCGTCGTGAGCGTTGCTGTGTTCGATACCATTGGCTTTGGTCAGATGTTCCAGGCGGAAGCTCGGCAGGCCGTCTGCGTTCTCTGGCCAGTTGATCCCTTCCGGGCGCAGGGCGTAACAGGCGCGCATTACGTCCAGCAGATCCCAGCGCGAGTTATGGTTTTGCCAGCTCCAGGCGTAAGGATCGTAGAAGTTGCGGTAAAAGATATTGCGCGTGACTTCATCATCGAACCGTACATTGTTATAGCCCACCACGCAGGTATTTGGGACGGTGAACAGATCGTGAATGCGGCGAGCGAACGCAGCTTCGTTATCGCCCTTCGCGCGCGCTTCCTGTGGGGTAATGCCCGTAATGAGCACCGCTTCCGGCTGCGGCAGGTAGTCGTCTGCCGGTTTACAGTAAAAGACCTCGGGCTCCCCGACGATAGTAAAATCGTTATCGGTACGAATGGCGGCAAACTGAGCCGGGCGATCCAGCGACGGGCTGGTGCCGAAGGTTTCGTAATCGTGGAAAAGGAATCCGGGGGTGTTGGCAGGTTCTTGCATGGTCTTAACGTAATCCCTGATAAGCGAGCGGGCGAATTAACACCATGGTAAACGATTTACAGGGCCATCAGAAGGGCGGTTTTTCGAGGCCGATTCAGGTTATGTCATATTTTCTTGCAATTAATGGCTGTATGAAAGTGGGAGATTCCGTAAAAAGGACGACGATTTTGAAATTGCTGAGGATTTGCTGTTGAAAGCCCGTTTGTTTATTGCTGTATCTTTGCTCGCTTCGAGTATTTCTTGCGCCTTTGCTACTGACAGCGCGGTTCCTCCCGTCACGCCGCCGGCGGTTAAAGCCGGTTCCTGGGTATTAATGGATTATACCACCGGGCAAATTTTGACCGCCGGAAATGAGCACCAGCAGCGCAATCCGGCGAGTCTCACCAAACTGATGACCGGTTATGTGGTGGATCGCGCCATCGACAGCCACCGCATTACGCCGGATGACATCGTCACCGTGGGCCGTGATGCGTGGGCGAAAGGTAATCCGGTATTTGATGGCTCGTCGCTGATGTTCCTGAAAGAGGGCGATCGCGTCAGCGTGCACGATCTGAGTCGTGGCCTGATTGTCGATTCCGGGAACGACGCCTGCGTCGCGCTGGCGGATTATATCGCCGGAGGCCAGCCGCAGTTCGTCGCCATGATGAATCATTATGTGGAAACGCTGAAACTTCGCGATACCCATTTTGAAACGGTTCACGGCCTGGATGCGCCAGGGCAGCACAGTTCTGCTTACGATCTTGCCGTATTGTCACGTGCGATCATTCACGGCGAGCCTGATTTTTATCACATGTACAGCGAGAAAAGCCTGACGTGGAACGGTATCACGCAGCAGAACCGTAACGGGCTGCTGTGGGATAAAACCATGAACGTTGATGGCCTGAAAACCGGGCATACCTCCGGCGCGGGCTTTAACCTCATCGCCTCGGCGGTTGACGGTAAACGTCGCCTGATTGCGGTGGTGATGGGCGCAGATAGCCCAAAAGGGCGTGAAGAGCAGGCGCGTACACTATTGCACTGGGGGCAACAGAATTTCGACACCGTGCAGGTGCTGCAAAACGGCAAGAAAGTCGGTACCGAGCGCATCTGGTACGGCGATAAAGAGACGATTGAGCTCGGTACCGATCAGGATTTCTGGCTGGCGCTGCCGAAGAAGGAAATTCCCAACATTAAGGCGAAATACGTGCTGGACGGCAAAGAGCTGGAAGCGCCTATCGCCGCGCATCAGCGCGTGGGGGAAATTCAGCTTTACGACCGCGATAAGATCGTCGCCCACTGGCCGCTGGTCACGCTGGAAAGCGTCAAAAAGGGCGGGATGTTCTCGCGCCTTAGCGACTATTTCCACCACAAAGCGTAACGCTGACATCACCGTCATTCCCCTGGCGACAATGTGAAGCAGTGCACATACTATCAGGTAAGGCACTGCTATATTTTACTGTATCTATATGGGTCTTCCCTTGTTGTGGTGGCTGAAGGCATGATAATGGTGTATTTAATCGCCAGAGGTCACCGCCATGGACGAAAAGTCCCTCTACGCTCATATTCTCAACCTGTCCGATCCGTGGCAGGTAA